>JAVHPG010000025.1:9131-55244 GCA_036170455.1 Elusimicrobiales bacterium | reverse complement strand
GCAGCCACGGTTCGCACGGCAGCCACGGTTCGCACGGCAGCCACGGCAGCCATGGGTCGTATTGAACCAGTAGTGCCGGGAAGACTTGCTTTTTACCTTCATAGTCCCTCGGGGGATATCGGTCATGCGGTGCATTTGCTGCGGCTGCTGGCGGAGATCAAAAGATCCCGCGGCAGCCGCGGTTTAATTTTCCTGCGGGCTCCCTCCATCTATCCCTACGGTCTTTTTAAAAAATACGGGCGAATTATCCCGCTGCCTGCAGCGCCTTCCGCCGCCTCCGGCCGCCGCCTCGTCCCGGAACTGCTGAAGTTCCGCCCCGCCGCGCTGGTCACCGAATTTTTTCCTTTCGGCCGGGCCGAGTGTCTCCCGGAGATAAACCCGCTGCTCGCGGCGGCTTCGGCCTGCGGCGCGAAGAAGTTCGCCAGCGTACCCATGCCCTATTTTACCGCGCCGGAGCGCGGCCTTAAAGAGCTGCTGGATCTTTGCTCCGGCTACGATAAGCTTCTCGTCCACAGCCCAGAAGGCGCGGATCTTCCGTACATGGCGAAAGCCGTAAGCCTGGAGCGGCGCATAACCGCGGCCGCTTTTCTTTCCCTGTTCCGCGGGCTGCGCGGCAAAATTATTTTTACCGGCTATGTTCTTCCCGCGAAGCGAGCCGTCAGGCGGACCGAAAAAAACAATTTCGTACTGGTCACCCGCGGCGGCGGCTCCACTTCCGACCGGTTTTTTGAAGCCGCTATCGGGGCGGCCGCTGTTTCCGATATTCCTTTCAGGCTTGTCGCGGGGCCGGCCACGCCGCCCCGGCGGCTGGCGTATTTCAGGCGCCTGGCGGCTTCAGGCGGCGGAAAGGCGGAGATCATAGGAAGCTCGGACGGCCTGCAGGCCTTGATGGCCGGGGCCGCAGTTTGTCTTTCTACCGCCGGCGGCTCCGTCTATGAAATGCTGGCCTTGCAAAAAAAAATGGTGCTGGCCCCATACTGCGGCTCTAAAATGCGCGAGCATTCCGACCAGCTGGCCCGCGCCTGGCTGATGAGGGACCTGGCGGACGCGGCCCTGCTCCTGCCGGCAGACCTTACCCCCGGCAAGATCGCCGCCGCGGTAAGAGCCCGGCTGGCGAAACCGGCCAGGATCTCGAAAAGAGTGAAACCCTCCTGGTTCCGCGGCGCGGAAAAGTCCGCGGGAATTATATGCGGCCTATGAAAGAAACCGTGATGATGGAGCTTACCTGGCGCTGCGGCGCGGCCTGCGCTTTCTGCTATTTGGGGGTAACGGGCCGCCTGAACAAGCGGCAGCCGGAGATGAAGGAGGCGGAAATCAGGGCCTTCATGCGCCGCTTTCCCCCCGGTACGAAGTTCTATTTCAGCGGAGGCGAGCCGTTCCGGAGAAAGGATATTTTCGGGATACTTTCCTTCGCCGCCGGGAGGGGCTTCAGCTGGGGCGTAAATACCAACGGCTTGTCCCTGACTGTTCCCGGGGTAAAAAAGCTGATGGACCTTAAGCCGGCTTATGTTATTTTTTCGCTGCACGGTCCCGCCGCGGCGCACGACCGCCTGACCGGGGTTAAGGGCGCGCATAAAAAAATACTGGAAAATATCAGGGCGGCCGCGGAATTCAAAAAAGACGGGACTGAAGTGATCACCAACTGCGTGATAAACCCCGCCAATGCCGCCCTCCTGCCCGCAGTTTACCTGGACGCGGCCCGCGCCGGCGCCGACAGGGCGGTGTTCGAGCAGCTTCAGTTCATCACGAAGGGTGAAACCGCCGGCGCCGGGCTTTCACCGGGGAACGTTATCACTCCGGAGCTCGGCGGCCTGCGCCTCGACGTCCGCGCGCTTTCGGCTTCATTCGGGAAAATAAAAGCGCTGCGCGGGGCTTTTAAAACGCATTTCGAGCTGCGCCCGGATTTTACGGCCGCGCAGCTGGAGCGCTACTATAACGTGGAGATGAAGCCTTCGGGGAGCTGCCCCGGCCTTTTGTCCACCATGAACGTGGAACCCGACGGGCGGATAAGGACCTGCGTGCTGTACAGCGCGCCGGCGGGCCTGGCGAAGGGCCTGGACCGGGCGGCCATACGCAAGGTCAAGCGCCGGCTCGTCAAAGGCGGCCTGCCGCAGGGCTGCGCCCGCTGCTGCCAGCGCTTCAGGATCAAGAGGATCTTCTGATCGTTTCGGAAGCCAGGACGAAGCGGGCCAGCCCGCGGCTTTCGAGGTTTTTCAGGAAAGAGATATACTCCGAGAAAATCCCGAAGTCTTTCCATTTAATATCTTCGTGGTGGAAATAGATGCCGGCCGGCCCGCCGCCTTCCCTTATGGCCGCAAGCGTCCGTGATTTCAACTGGCCCAAAGACAAAGGCCGGGGCTTAAGCCCGAGATCATATTCATTCACCGTCACCCGCGTGCCCAGGAAAGCCAGGCCGCGCGGCAACGGTTCTTTCAGCGGCCTGCTGGCGGAGACCGCTTTGAATTTGAGCGAAGCCAGCGCTTTGAGCGTGTCCGAGTTGTAAATATGGAAAGGCGGCACAAAAACCGGTTTTGAAATTTTTCCGAACAGCTTTTTCATCAGCCGCTTCCCCGCGGCTATATCGCCGCGCTGCTCCTTGTAAAGGCGCGAGGGGCCGAATTCGTGCTTGAGGTACCTGTTGCCGGCATATTCGGCGTGGCTGTAGCCGTGCTGCAGGGCTTCGAGGCGCGCCCCGGCGGCGGTTTCCGCGCGGAAGAAAGCGGCCAGGGCTTGTCCGGCCTGCGCGGGGATGACCGCGCAGGAAACCGGCAGCCCGGCGGACTTGAGCAGCCCGAAGACGCGCAGAAAAGCCCTGCCTGGCTTCGTTACGTCGTCGCAGCGCAGGAAAAACAATTTCATCTTTTCATCCCGGGGGCGGCGCCGAAACCGGCGCCGGCGGCTTCGGCCTGGAAGCGGCTGCCGCCGAGGCACGCCGAAAGCATGGCGCAGCGGCGGCACTTCACCGGGAGCCAGGCAGCCGCCCGGGTTTTTTTCAGGAAAGGATGCGCCCAGGCGCCGGCCAGCGTTCTTCCTAAGAATTTTGTCGAGGGATAGCTGGGCTTGTAGGCTCCGGAGGCGTCCAGAACCAGCCGGGTCCAGCCGTCGTCGAAACGGGCGCCCAGCGCGAAGGGCCTTGCGGCAGCGGGGAGGGCGCAGTACGGAACCGGGTTCGCCAGCAAGGTCCTGAGCCCTGCCGTTTTCGGGGCCGTCAGGTTCTTCGCGAGCTTGATAAAATCGTTGCGTGAAATTTGAAATTCCGGGGCCGCGGCGAGGGCCGAGGGAGTCATCATAGGCCTGTAAAGCTCCCAGGTACCGAAACCAAGCCTGGCCACGGCTTTATGCCAGCGTTCAAGATCTTTTACCAGCGGCTTTGAAACTACGGTTCCGGCCCTTAAAACTTTTATCCCCGAGGAGCGCAGCCGCTTTATAGCCGCTTTTTTCCGGCTGAACTGCCCGGCTATCCCCGAGCCGGCCGCGTGCCCGGCCTCGTCCACTCCCGGCAGGGAAACCAGAGCATTGTCGATCAGCCCTTTAAGCCGGCGGGCGAAAGCCGGAGTGAACAGTACGGCATTGGTGTTCAGAAGAGTGTAAAAACCAAGCTTACGCGCGAGGCGCAGCAGTTTTTCGAGGCCGGGGTAAAGCAAAGGCTCCCCGCCCGTGAAACGCGCGCTTTTGATGCCAAGCGCGGCGGCTTCGCGCAGCGCTTTTTCGGCCGTCTCCAGCGGGAGTTCCCCGCCGCTGCGGCCGAAGCAGGCCCGGCAGGCCAGATTGCAGTTCTTGTTAAGTTCGATGACGAGCTCGGCCGGGGCCGGAAGCACCGGGTTTAAAAGCCCGGCCGCCCCCGTCCAGGCTTTGTTTATTCCCGGACAGCGTCCTTTAAGGGCGCAGGGCCCGCAGGCTTTGATGCGCCTGAAAGGGCCTTTCTCTCCGAGCGGCCAGGTGAAATGTTCGGAAGCGTCGGGCATAAGGCAGGCCGGCGCCCCGCTTACCTTTACCAGGAAATTATCTTCCAGCGCCGCCAGGAGGGGATAAACTATGGCGCGCGCTTTCTCCGGGGCGGCCCCGCTTTCGAAAGAGATCGAGAATTCCCGGGCCCGCCGGTCTACGCCCAATTCAAGCCCGCTTTTACCGGCGGCGCGGAGGAGTTCTTCAAGCATGCTTAAGGCTCCAGAGATAAATTCCGCCGCGTAAAGAGCGGGTCACCAGCCCTTTTTTTACCAGCGCGGTCCCCGTGGTCATAACATTGGAACCGTCGGAGCAATCGTAGCAGAGCGGCACGCTTTTGGCCGCCCGCAGGAGCTCGGCCGTGGCGCGCGTTTTGCCGCCGCGCAGGAGCTCCAGGAAGCATTTTTCATTGTTCGTAAAGAGCGGCCCGGCCTTCAGGCGCGCCGCCGGGGGCTTGCTTTTGACTGGAGAGATCCCCCTCCAGCCGAAAATATCGAGGTAATTATGGTCGATGCCTCGGCAGGTCTTTTTAAAGAAGCAGCGGGCGCAGGGCGGGCCCTGGCGCCTGGCCGCGGAGACCGAGGAGTCGAGGTCGCGAGCCTCCCCGTCGGCCGCCACCACCACGGTATTGAAGCGGTACAGGCCGGAGGCCATGCTCTGGAAGCCCGGGAGCAGGCAGGGCGGGACGTTCAGCGCCTTTACTTCGCGGCCGAGGCCGGAATCGGCGGCGAGGCGCAGGGCTTTGGCGATATAGGGAGCCGCCGCCGGAAGGCTTATCCGCATCGCCCTGGAACGGCCCATGGCCCCGGTATATATCGGGTAGATAAGCACAAAATTCGAGACGCCCTTATCCATGAAAAATTTCAGCGTTTCAGGAAGGGCCCGGTAATTAGCTTTGGCGACCAGCAGGTTCACTCCGACCGCGGCCTTTAGCTTCAGGAGGTTCGAGAGCCCGGCCAGGCTTTTTTTGAAAGCGCCCGGCTTCCCGACGAGGCGGTCGTGCACGGCGGGCAGATGGCCGGCGAAAGTGAATTTACAGACGGTAAGTCCCGCCCGCACCAGTTTTTCCGCGGCCGCGAAGGAAGAGAGGCGCATCCCGTTGGTCTGCAGCCGCACCGCTTTGAAGCCCACTTTCCGCGCCGCTTTTATAAGCTGGGGCAGGTCCCGGCGGAGCAGGGCCTCGCCGCCGGAGAAACCGAGCCGGGTGAAGCCGTTATTTTTTGCCGCGTAGATATGCCGCACCGCTTCGCCCGGCTTCATCAGCGAGGCCGGGCTGAAGTCCGCCTGCGAGCAGAAAGCGCAGCCCAGGTCGCAGGCATGGTTAAGTATTATCTCGCAGCAGTCCCGTTTATTCATTGCTTGAGGATGTCCCGTATCGGCGTCCGCGCAAATTCCCGGTCACGTGAGCTCTTCACCGAGAAAAGGCGTGTCCTTTACGGGCAGGAATATACGCGGGTCTTTTTCTTTGCTGAAACTGGTCCTGAAATCTTCCATGAAGAAATTGAGGTTGTAAGGCTTGAACTTCGTGGTCAGGACCTTCACCATTTTTCTTATGAGGGGTTTACGGTCGTGCCCGAGCTTGTCGTAAAGGCAGTTGAGCAGGTATACGTGCTCGTTGCCGATAGCCCTGAAAGTGGCGATGCTCCGGATCTTTTCCGAGAGGGTTTTCACGGACCTGACTATCTGCTCGTTCTTTTCCTTCCAGGGCAGGCCGCCTACCTCGTCGAACTTCAGCGAGTACTGCTGCACGATCCGGTAGATAGGGTAGAAGAAGTTGAGGAGCTGCATCGGCGGCGCCGGCAGGACCCTGATGCCGAACTTCCCGGGCTCGCGGTAGAACCTGGAGTTCGGATAAAAGTAAAAAGGATTCAGCGTGTACAGGTCCACGGAATCCTTTATCCTGTCGATCAGGGCCAGCGTCTCCCGCAGGTCCTTCTCGGTCTCGGTCGGGAATCCCGCGATCAGCTCGATGTGGTTCCAGATGCCTATCTTGTTCGAGTATTCCAAGTACCTGACGGCCTTTTCGACCGTGGTGCCTTTGTTGACGTAGTTCATCAGCCGCTGGCTGCCCGTTTCGACGCCGAAAGTCAGTTTCACGGCGCCGGCGGCCTTCATTTTGTCGAGCAGGGCCTCATCCATAATCCGCAGGTTCGCGCAGTCGAACCATTTCAGGTCCAGCCTGTGCTTTATCATCTTTTCGCAAAGCTCTTCCGCCTGCCGGTAGTGATTGTTGAAGGAGGAATTTATGAAATAGATCCCGGTTGCCCCTTTCTCCTTAAGCTCCGAAAGCTCGTCTATCACCTGGTCCACAGACTTCATGTCGGTGGGCACGCGGTTATCGTTGTCGCAAAAGGCGCAGGCGCCGGTGCAGGTCAGTTCGAAGGCATAAGGGGTGACCAGGTAGCGCTTGTCTTTTTTGACCAGGTCTTTTACGAAGGAGGCGTCCGGGTTGTACTTTGAAAGGATGTCTCCGTCGTAAGCTTTGTATTTTTCAAGTATCCGGTCGTCGTATCTGGGGTGCGGGACCCTGGACCTCCGCTCCGGCCCCTCCGGATAGTTGCGCAGCCTGCCGCCTTTCTTTGTGACGGTGCCTGTCATTGCCGAGCTTTCGCCGGCGGCGTCCTTCAGGATCTCGAGCAAAGCTTTCTCGCCCCAGCGGGCGTAGACGCCGTAATCGAAACACGGATATTTCCTGAGCAGGTAAAAATAACCTTCTTTCGGCATGCCCCGGTAGCCTATGGCCGTGCGGGCTTTGTATTTCTTTTTAACGGCGAGCGCGAGCAGGGCGGAGAAATTGATTATCAGGGGCTCGGCCCGCATATCCACCAGCGTTATCCCGACGAAGTCCACGGGTTTCATCCCAAGCTCCCTGAGAAGAAGCGCGGAGAGGCGCCCGTATTCCGCGGCGAGCCTGGCCGGGGCTTTGCCTTTTACGAAAGCGTCCACTGAGTCTTTGTCGAAGAGAAGTTCCGTCTGCCTTTCGCTCAGCAGGAATTGTATCCTGTCGAACCATTCTTTCTCGGCGTCGATCTGGAAGACCTCGCAGCCGTTCTTAATAAGCGCGTCCGCCAGGACTGCTATGGTCATGTTGGGCGGGGGGATAGGCTCCGAGATCTTCTGTTCTCCCGGTGGGTAGACCAGCGCCACTTTCTGCTTCTTTTTGGTCGGGGCCATATAATTAAGCGCTGGGCCTGTCCGGGTTTGAATATTTATTAGGGAGAGGATTGAAGCAGGGGCTTTTAGTGAGAGGCATCACTACCAGGCGGTCCAGCCTGGGGTGCCTGAAAATCTTATTTTTCGCGAAATAAGCGTTTCCTTTCGAAAAAAGCCGGTAATCCAGTTCCCTGGTTTCAAGCCGCACCAGCCTGGTTCCGCAAGGCGCTTTACATGAAGGTACGATGCCGCCGACGAAAGGGCAGAACCTGGTCGTGGCCATGAGGCGGAGCGGATAGTAGAACGAGATTTTCATGTCAGTGTTCTCGGCGTATTTTTTGAAAAGGTATTCGCTGTCGGTCTCCACCCGTTCTATAGCGTAGCGCTTTAAGAATTCCCTGATATAAGCTATGGGCGTAAGATCGAGCCCGTCCTCCCAGGATTTCCGCTTTCTTTCTTCCGCTTCCCGGTCCGCTTTACGCGCGGCGGGGGCGGAAGTTTCGCCGGTCCAGATGAGCGGCCTGGTGCAGCCGGGGAGGCGCGTATGCTTGGTGTCGAAGAAGTAGGTCATCAGGCGCCCGAGCGAGAGCCTGAACCTGCCGCGGTAGTTCTGGTCGATAAAGCGCAGCAGCCCTACGTCGTTGACCACCACCTCGGTGCCCGGCGCTTTTTTCGCGCATTCCGCCAGCAGCAGGGCATAGCGCTCGAAAGCGGGCTCGGTCAGGAGCGTGCTCAGAAGCACCGGGTTCTTCCCGGACAGCTTCCTGACGGCGGCGAAGTCCCGGAAGGAGGCCTGCTTGTGAATGCAGAATTCGTCTCCCAGGTAGACCGTCGCGCCCTTTATGAGCTCAGGCGTGCCGCGCCGCGAGATCAGCGTCGGGCTTAATAAGATAGCTCGATCCATATTTGTTCAGGTCCGCCCTCGTTATGAGTTCCGCCACAGCGTTTATAAAAGTGTTCCTGTCCAGGCCTTTCCCCAGGAGAACGTTCAGGAAACGGGTTATCCCGAATTCGGTTACAAGCTTGCGCGTATTGAGCTGCCTCGGGATCTTCAGCCACTGCACGCCCAGCTTATGGAAATCGTAAAGCAGGCCGGCCTGGAAATAAAGGTTCGACTCCTGCATCCGGAAATCGCGGCCGCCGCATTTAAACCCTATCTTGCAGGGGCGGACTTTCAGCTTGGACGCGCCCGGCCCGCCCGGGTAGGTAAAGAAGCAGAAGGGAACGATGTTCTCCTCGAGGAAAAGGCAGGGCACGAACATTATGGTCTCGGCCCCGGCGACCATTTTGGCGGCGTCTTCGGGCATGACCTGGCTGTGAAGCGTGAAGCGGCTTATCCCCAGGTCCTTGTAGAACTCCATTGAATTGGAATTGAAGCAGGAACACATTATGCTGGAGGTGAAATTAGTGCGGAGTTTGTTTTTGTTGAAATGTTCGATCAGCGCGACGTCGCGCACTACTATGCCGTCCAGGCCGCTGTCCACCAGGCGGCGGGCGTGGTCCAGGAGGAAAGCGTGCTGCTCTTCCGAATAGATCTCGTTGAGCGCGAGCAGGGTTTTTTTGCGGAGCTTCCCGGCCAGCTTGATGGTGTTTACGAGTTCCCGCTCCTTCGAAAAAGACGCGCGGTGGCTGGGCACCGCCGGGCCGAAATATATCTCGTCGGCGCCCTCGCGCAGAAAATACTCCGCCTCTTTAAGTGATTTGATTCCTATGGTAATTCGCATAACGTGCCGCGTCTTTAGCCGCGCAGTGAGCCTTCGTTCATGTACACCTTAAGGCCGGTGCCGCTCACGAAAGGAATTGTGACCGTCCGGTCCAGCCTGGGATGTTTCACCGGCCTGTTCCTGACGAAATAAGCGTTGCCTTTGGAGAAAAGGGGAAAATCAAGGTGGGGAGTCCTGATCTTTAGAAGGCGGGTTCCGCACGGCTCCTTGCACTCGAGGGCTATCCCGCCCCTGAACGGGCAGAAGCGGGTCATGGCCATGAGGCGCATGGGGGAATAGAAAGAGATCTTAACCTTCGTGTTCCTGGCGTACTTGCGGAAGATGCGCTCGCTGTCGGTCTCTATCCGCTCCACCAGGTAGCGTTTGAGAAACCTCTTGATGTAGGGCGTAGGGGTGGCCTCGAGAGTGGCCTCCCAGACCTTCATTTTTTTGCCTTCCAGGCCCTGGTCGGATTTGGAGCCCAGGACGCGCGTGTTCTTCGGGTCGAAAAGATAGGTGATCAGGCGTCCCAGGGTGATGCGGAACACTCCGCGGTAATTCTTGTCTATAAAATTCAGCAGGCCGAGGTCGTTTATAACTATCTCGGTGCCGGGGGCCTTTTTCGCGCACTCCGAGAGAAGCTTTATATATTTTTTCAGGGCGGGCTCGGTCAAAAGCGAGCTTATAAGGACGGGGTTCCTGCCGGTCAGTTTCGCGGCGGCGGCGAAGTCTTTGAAAGAGGCCTGCTTGTGGACGCAGAATTCGTCGCCAAGATAGACCGTCGCCCCGTTTATGAGTTTAAGCGCCCCGGCCCGGCATATCCGGGAAGGGCTTAAAATGATAGCTTTTTCCATATTTGTTCATGTTAACGCGCTGCACGAGCTCCGCCACCGCCGCGGTAAAAGTTTTCCTGTCCGCGCCTTTTTCAAGGAGTTCGTTCAGGTAGCAGGTAACCTTGAAATCGGCGATCAGCTTCGGGGTGTTAAGCTGCCTCGGGACTTTGAGCCACTGCACGCCCATCTTGTAGAAATCGTAGAACATCCCCGCCTGGAAATAAAGGTTCGAGTCCAGCATGCGGAAATCCTGTTCGCCGCATTTATACTTGAGGGTGCAGGCGTGGTCCGGGAGGGCCGCTCCGCCGGGCTCCCTCGATTCCGGGTAGGGGCAGAGGCAGTAGGGTACGATATTGGCGGCCAGGAAAATGCAGGGGGCGAAGACCACGGTCTCGGTCTTTGCGGCGCCTTTCAGCATCATAGCCAGGTCTTCGGGCAGGATCTGGCTGTGGAAAGTGAAACGGCGCACGCCCAGGTCCTGGTAAAACTCCATGGCCTGGGAATTGAAGCAGGCGCAGAGTATGCTTGAGACGAAGAAAGGGCGGAAGTTCTTTTCGTTGAAATATTCAAGCAGCGCCGGGTCGCGCACGATCACGCCGTCAAGGCCGTGATCCATCATGCGGCGCGCATGCTTCAGGAGGATGGGGTATTTTTCCCGTGGGTAGACGGCGTTCATGCCCAGCATGGTGCTTTTGCGGAGCTTGATGGCGAGTTTGATTGAATCCAGGAGCTCTTTTTCGTTGGAGAAAGCCGCGGAGCGGTGGCCCGGCACGGATTTCAGGCTGAAATAGATCTCGTCAGCGCCGTTGTGCAGGAAATAATCCGCTTCCTTCAGGGATTTGATTCCCACCGTAATGCGCATAATATTTCATTATAACATAATAACTCCAGGGCCTATGATGCCCCGCGCTACACTTCCCTAAAATACTATAATTAGTGAGTCGCTGCCTCTGATAGACGGGAAAAATGCACCTGGACACCGATATAGTCATACTTGGCGCGGGCCTGAGCGGCTTGGCGGCCGCCGAAGCTCTGTCTGCCGCGGGCGAGCGGGTCATCCTGCTTGAGAAAGAGCGGTCGGCCGGCGGCCTCGCGCGCACCGTCGCCTATAAAGAGCATAAATTCGACCTGGGCGGGCACCGGCTTTATTTCGAGGACGCCGCTCTCGCCGCCCGCGTAGAAAAACTCCTTAAGCCGGAGCCGCTGCTCAGGCTCAAGCGCAGGAGCAGCAACTACGTCGGCGGCCGCCTACTCAGTTACCCTCCCACGCTTTTGAACGGTCTGCTCTACGCAGGCCCGGCCCTGCTTAAGCGCCTGCGCGGGCCGGGTCTAAAACCCCCGGAAGGTTCTTTAAAAGACTGGCTCCACTCCCGCTTCGGCTCCGGCATACACGACGCTTATTTCAAGGATTACACCCTTAAAGTGTGGGGCCTGCCTACCGAGAGCATCTCCTCGGTCTGGGCCGAAAGGCGCATCGGCCCCCTGAGCCTTAAAAATCTCTTTCTTGAAATGTTTTCCATAAAAAGCGCTTCGAAAGAAAACACCCTGGATTTCCTCTACCCCCGCGGCGGCATAGGCGGGCTCTGTTCGGCCCTGCAGAAAAAGCTTCCCGCCGGAACGCTCCTCACCGGCGCGGTCCCTCTTGAATTCGGGACCGGGGGGGGGAAGATAAATTCGGTCCTGTTCGGGCAGGACGGGGAAAAACGGCGGATCGCCTGCAGGCAGGTGATCTCCACCATCCCCCTGACCGAACTGGCTGCTCTCTTCAAAGACTATCCCGGGCCGGCGTCCTCCACCCGCGGAATTAAGTACCGATCGCTGATAGTCCTGTTCTGCTCTATGAAACGCAAGGCGCCGCTCAGGGACCACTGGGTTTATTTCCCCGGGAAAGAGGTTTTTTTCTCGCGCGCCTGCGAACTTTCCAACTGGAGCCCCGCTCTCGCCGGTCCGGGCGGAACCCTGCCGATCACCTTCGAGGTGTTCTGCGAGGAGGGGGACGCGACATGGCGCATGAAGGACGGGGACCTGCTCAGGGAGACCGAGCGCTCCCTCAGGGCGATGAAGATCTTCGGCGGCTTCGAGACCGCTGAGTTCACCGCCGTGCGTCTTTCCCACGCCTACCCGCTGCTTTACTCCGGCTTTGAAGGCCCGCTTGAAGACCTTAAGTCGGCGCTGGCCGGGTACCGGAACCTGGAGCTTTGCGGCAGAACCGGTACCCACTCCTATCTCGACATGGAAGAATGTCTCCACAACTCCGGGGCGGCGGCCGCCAGGGTCCTCGCTAAAAAATGAAAGTCACGTTCCTCCATAACGGTTATGAAAGCCTTGGAATAGAGGCGCTGTCGGCCGCCCTCAGGAAGGCGGATATAGAAACCAGCCTTGTAATAGATCCGTGCCTGTTCGACGAAAGCGGGTTCTGGCGCCTGAAATGGCCGGCGCGTTTTTTTGACCTTAAAAAAGCGGCGATGGCCCGCTTGAAGGCCGAGAAGCCGGACCTGCTCTGTTTTTCGGTCTTTACCGATAACTACCGCTGGGCGCTGGCCTGGGCCGAAGCCGCTAAGGAGGAACTGGGCGTGCCGGTGGTCTTCGGCGGAATTCATCCCACCAGCGTCCCCGAAAAAGTTATCGCCAGGGACTGCGTGGATTATGTCTGCGTGGGCGAGGGCGACCGCGCCCTGCCGGCCCTGGCGCTCGCTTTGGCCGCGAAGTCGCCGGTTTCCATCCCGAATATCTGGTCGAAGAAGAACGGGGCAGTTATAAAAGGCGAGACCGCCCCGCCGCTGCGCCTGGACGCGCTCGAATTCGCCGACAAGGATATCTTTTATTCGCGCTACCCGTTCTTCGGCGGCGGCTATCTTATCTCGGCGTCCCGGGGCTGTCCTTTCGCCTGCGCCTACTGCGCCAACAATATCTACGCGCGGATCTACGGCGGGCGGGGTTACGCCAGAAAGAGGGGCCCGGCCCACGTGCTTAGGGAACTGGCCCTCGCCAAAGAAAAATGGAAGCCGGAATTCGTTCATTTCTCCGACGAGGTCTTCAACTGGGACACAGCCTGGCTGGAAGACTTTCTCCCGCGTTATAAAAAAGAGATCGGTCTGCCTTTCTCCTGCTTTATCTATCCGGACCTGCTGGACGCGAAGACCGCCGCGCTGCTCAAAGACGCCGGGTGCTTCAAGGTGCAGCTCGGCGTCCAGACCTACGACGAAGGCCGCCGCCGAGAAACGCTCAAGCGGCCCTCTCAGAACGCTAAAATAGCAGGGGCGATAGACCTGCTCAGGCGCGAAGGCGTATATACGGTCTGCGATTCTATCCTGGGTCTGCCGGGAGAAACCAGGGAAGACCTGCGGGACCTGGCCGGGTTTTACGCCGGACACACTCCCGACCAGAACGAAGTGTTCTTTTTAAAATATTATCCAGGAACGGAATTGACGCTGAAAGCGGCGTCGGAAGGGATTTTAAAGCCGCAGGAAGTCGCGGCCGTGGAAGAGGGGGGAGGCCCGTCGGGCATCATCAGCCGGCCAGGGGCGGCGCAGCCGGAACTGGACGAATTTTTCACGCTGCTGCTCCTGCTCCCGCTGGTCCCGGCCGGGTTGAGGAAAAGCCTCATAAATAGATCCTCTCTGCTTAAATTCCTCCCCGGTAATATAATTCTAAGGATAATGACCCGGCTTTTAATACGGCCGGCCCATGATTTCAACACGGGGCAGTTCGTCCGCCGATACCGCTATTTTATGGCGCTAAAGATAAAGAGCTTATGGAGGAAACAGTCCTGGCCACCTGAGCCGCCGGCTTTATAGCCAAACAGCTGTGTATGAAAAAAGAAATTAAATACTGCCTGTTTTTCCTGGGATTGACTGCTTTCGGCATGTTTTTTACCGACAGGCTCACTTTCACGCCCGGGTATTCCACTTATATAGACACTTTTAACCTCTACGGCCTTCACACGATAACCGACCCGGCCCTTTTTCCCGGAGACCCGGCGGCTGACCTTTTCAGGAGAATGGCGGCGGACCCGGGGGCCGGGAATATTGTATTCATCTCCTTTTATAAAGCGCTGCTCCCCCTGGCCGGGCTGCCGTGGTCCGCTAAAATAATATCCGTCTTTTCCGCGCTGTTCTCGGTTTTCCTGATCTACCGGGCTGTCCTGCGTCTGGGACGGGGGAAGGATACAGCCTTCCTGTTGGCCGCTTTCCATACTATATATTTCCTTTCCATGGACTCTTTTTATTTCGGCCAGAACAGGACGCTGGGCGCGCTGCTGAATTCGCTGCTGATCTACGTTCTCTGCTCGGAAAAATACATGCTGGTCCCTTTTTTTGTGCCGCTTTTTTATGTCACATACCCTTACCCGGCTTTTTCAGCCGCTATCCTGGCCCTGGCGCTGCCTTTTTTCAGGAGGAAAGAACTGGCGGGCCGCGGTTGGGCGTATTTCTCCGCTTTGGCGCTCTCGGCAGCGCTGACCATCCTGCCTGGTGTCGGGGGGGTTTCCGGGTTCATCCGGGACCGGAACCAATACAAATTTTTATCATGGGGCGGTGTGCCGCTGGACCCTAAAAATACGATCGACATCGTTTTTAATTTTATTCTCAACATGAACGAACATGGATCCTTGTATATGATATTTACCGGGCTTTTGCTGGGGGTAATACTGGCAAAATTGCTGCTGAGCGGCTCCCGCGGCCAGGGGGCGCTCGCCAGGGCCGTAGGGCCGGCCTTGGGCGCCTCCCTGGCCGGCTTCGCCGTTCTTTACCTGTTTCAGCCGCTGTTCGCCGCCAGGCAGCTGTCTTTTATACTTCCTTCCTCGATTTCTCTTGCGGCCGGCTTGGCCGCGGAGGAGTTGCTGGGAGAAAAGAACAGCAAGGCGCTTCCATGGCTTGCCGCGCTATTATTCGTTTCGCTGCACCCATTCTATAACAATATAACGGATTTCAGCCGGTTCCGCGGGCTTTACGCATATATCGGCCGGCTCCCTGCCGGTTCCCTGCTGGCGGGTGACCCGAAAAGCCTTGTCTACGCCGGGGTGCCTTTCTATGCTAAAAGGAAAGTCTTTTACAGTAATAATATAGACGTATTCACGGTAGTCCTCGACGATGAGGAGATCAAAAACAGGCGCGAAGCCCTGCTGCGCGCCTTCTGTTCCGGTTCAGCCGCGGCGGCAGGGAGGATAGCGCGTGAGTATGGCCTGACGCACTTCCTGGTGGAGGAACAATTTTATTCCGGCTCCGCGGCGCGCTGCCGGAGCACAGGTAAGGTCGAAGGCCCCTATCCTTTATATGAAGCTGCCCGTTCAAACCCGGACTTCAGATTAAAACTTCCGGAAGGTGATGTCTTCGTAATAAACGCGGAGAAAATATTACCGCTCGCGCGTTAGTGCGCCTGTACTTATGAAAAATACGGAAAAGCCCGCGGCTTGCCCGCTTTGCAGAAAAACCGGCGCCCCCATTCTTTGCTCCCGCCTGGATATGGTCGTGCGGAAATGCCGCGCCTGCGGCCTGATGTTCCAGGGCCCTGACAGCCCCGCGCGCCATAACAGGGAACTGATAGAAAAGATTTACGCGCAATACCTGGGGCATATCCAGCAACACTTGCGGCTTAATCGCGCGCGGGTTTTACGGATGGAGGCGCTGCTGGGCCGCCCATTCCGCGGGTTAAAGGTCCTTGAGGTGGGCGCAGGTCACGGCGCCCTGGGGCATATGCTGACCATGGCGGGGGCGTGTTATACCGGCCTGGAACCTATGGAGCTGTGCCGCAGAGCGGCGCTTGAACAATTCCACGAACTGACCGGGCGGATAATTCCGGAAAAATTGCGTGCGGGCTTGTTCCCGGAGAGGTCGTTCGATGTCGTAGTGGCTACGGACACGCTTGAGCATATGGATGACCCGGTGGAAGCCGCAAAGACCATGGCCTTGCTGCTAAGCCCAGGCGGTAGGGCCTACTTTGAAGTACCGAACGAGTCTCTTTTCGGATTAAAGGGCTTTGCCCGGGTGGCGCTTGGAATGTACGGGGGCGGGTACCCTACCAATCCCGATCACGCTTCCCTCTTCACCCTCGCCACGTTCCGGCTGCTTTTAGAGAAAGCCGGGTTACGCGAGGAAAAACTCGTAAAAGACAGCGTTCTTGGGAACCCCGCGCGTATAAAGATAGCTTTTAACGGGCGGCCTCCGTTCCCGTTATTGGCGGCAAGCTGGTTCTTTAAGTACACGCTGGTCGATAAGTTGCTTGAACAGGGGGTCCTGGCGGCGGCGGTTTCCCGCGGGGATATGCCGGCTGCCAAGACTGAGGCATACCGCCCGCAAACCGGCTCCAAAGCAAAATAAGGCGAAATATTCCCGGACACCGGCCCAAAGCCGGAGTGATAACCGATACCGTCTTCAAAACATATCGGCAGCGCGCACATATATTCCACATGTATTCCACATGTATTCCAGGAACCCCTGCGCGTTATATTTATGTATCATTAATATTGATTACGTTGTTCACCACACTTATACTTGTGTCCGCCATATTTATTCCATAGTGAAAATGCCGAAAAACACATCTCTATCAGAGGAGGTTCCATGCAACCTTTGTGGAGAATCCGACACAACCCCTTTTTTTACTCTTAAAGGTTTTAACCTCGTCAAATGCAGGCGTTGCAGGCTCATTTATGTCAATCCACGGCCAGCGCCGCAAGCGCTTTACGGGATGTACGATGAAGGTTATTTCGTACATAGGGACAATTGCTATACCGGAGAATACTTCGGATATTACGATTATATAGGCAACAAGGACAAAATTAAAAGATCTTTTGTCCAACGTCTTAAGACGATAGAAAATTTCCGCAGTCCCGGTAAGCTCCTTGATGTGGGCTGCGCCGCAGGGTATTTTCTGTCAAGCGCCAGGGAGCGTGGCTGGCAGGCTTCCGGATTGGATATTTCAGCTTTCGCGGTAGGCTTAGCCAGAAAGGAGTTAGGAGAAGGATCGGTAAAGCTTTCCACACTGCTTGAAGCCGGTTATCCGGTGGAAAGTTTTGACGCGGTAACGCTTTGGGATGTGCTTGAACATCTGCCTGATCCTTCTGCTAATCTGAAGGAAGCCTGGCGGATATTGAAGCCCGGAGGGATACTTGGTTTGGTAATACCGAACGCAGGCAGCCCCGCTGCCATAATTTTGGGGCGCTGGTGGCCGGAATTCCGCCGTATCAAAGAACATATCTATTTTTTTACCAAACCTACTATTCTGAATATGCTGAAAAAAGCCGGTTTTGACCTTATGCTTATGGAAAGCGCAGGCCGTATTTTCAGCATTACCGAACTCCTGAGCGAGTGCAAAATATTTAATTATAGGGTTTTTGAACGCCTGGCCTCTGTTTCCGATAAGATCGGCTTTTCTGGTATTAACTTTTATGTAAAACCAGGGTATAAAATTTCTATTTACGCAAAAAAAATCCCGACCTGAAAAATACTATCCCCCGTGCTTTTGCCAGTGAAAACCGGAACCGTGAAAACTCGGCTGCTTTTGATATAATAAATAAAAACGGCTGCGCCCGGCCCGAATTTTAAAGAAATCGCGCCGGGGGAAAGAGGAAAAGCCGGGGGTCTGCCGGTAATCGCACTTGTGTTCCCTGCAATTCTCAATCGAAAACTATCGGCGCTCCATGCAAAAAAAGCAACTTCGAAAGCCGCTCCTGGATCGCGCAAATGCTTCGCTGCCTGCCAAATGGAGCCGAACGGATCCTGCTGTACATTCGGGCATAGCAAGCATGCACCCGAAATCGCCTGAACCGCTGCGCATCACTGTCGTTATACCGGCGCGAAATTCGAGAGGCGCGATCGTAAACTGTCTTGCATCCCTCGTCGGCCAAACGCGACCTCCCGACGGAGTCGTAGTCGTCGATGATCATTCCGATGACGGGACGTCCGCCGCCGCGGAAGTGTTTGCCCGGAAGCTCCCGCTCCTGTTATTAAGAAATGATTCGCATCGTGGCGCCGGTTATTCGCGGCATTCCGGTGCGAAGCGGGCAGGGCCTGGAATTCTGGCTTTCCTGGACTCCGACTGCGCCGCTCCGCCGGATTGGCTCCATAAGATAGAGAAGTCTTTCTCCGAAAACCCGTCGCTCGGCGGCGTCGGCGGCCGATATACTCTTCTTCTCGATGACGGGCAGTCGATCTTTGAGATCATGTCTCTCATGGAGGAGAACTATGCCTTCGAATATTTCGCGGAAAATCCATCCGCCGCCGCGGTGCCGGGCGGCAACGTGGCGTATCGTTCTTCCATCTGGGATCAGCGGTCTCAAAAGGAGCTCGTCTATTTCAAGAAGATAGCGAGCGGAGAAGATTCCGTAGTGAACGGCGAGCTGCGGCAGATCGCCCCGCTCAAGTATGATCCTTCCCTTTCCGTTGCCCATCAACCGGCTTCGGCAAAGAAATATCTCAAAAAACATATATTGCGGGGGAAATCAGGGCTTCTGATCAAACTTTATCGATTGCCGTCCAGCCCGCTGGCAGGCTCGGGAGAATTCCGGAGGCTTCTTATTGCCGCCGCGGCGTTCGTCTTCGTCTTGACGTCGCTCTGCTTTGTTCCTTTATATCCGGAAGCCGCCTGCGGCGCGGCCGCCGTAGCGTGGGCTTTGCACGTTTATTGCGCACGAGGGTTCATGGAGTTCGTTCGGCGAAGTGCCGCCCTGGATCCACTCCTGCTGCTGGGTTTGCGTGGGCTCCTGGGGCTGCGGCTGCTCCTTTGGGGCTGCGGCTGCGCTCTTGCGCTGAAAGAATGGGGCGGCGAAAGGCTGTCATCCGCCTGTCAATTATCGCTTTCCGTCCTCCACTTCTTTGTTCCCGGGAGGATTTCCAAACTCTTCTTCTTCGTCACCTCAAGATGCAACGCAAGATGCGATTTTTGTTTTAACCTGGACAATGTCAGGAATTCGGCGGTGCGGGCCCGTTCGGAGCTGTCGCTGGAGGAAATAGGCCGGATGACGCGACGGCTGGGGCGGATGCCCTTCCTGACGATATCCGGAGGCGAACCTTTCCTTCGCGATGATCTGCCGCGGATCATCGAGTTGTTCCATCGCGACTGCCGGACTCAGTGGGTGAGCATTCCTTCCAACGGGGTTCTCTCAGAGCGGATCCCGGAGGCCGTGCAGGATATTTTAACGGCCTGCCCGAATCTTTTCCTGACCGTTTCCATAAGCATCGACGCCTTGAACGGCGGGCATGACCTTTCGCGACGTCTTCCGGATGGGTTCAAACGGCTGGGCGAGACCATGCAGGCCCTTGGCCGGATCCGGGAGCGGCACACGAATCTGAGATTGCAGATCGTGACCCCGGTGACCAGCCCGGATCCATCCAATGTCCGCGGGGTTGTCGAGTACTGCCGAACACGATTCCGCTACGATGATCATCTTTATTATCTGGTGCGGGACCGGAACAGGCGCGTAACCCGGCATGAGCCCGAGCTCCTGGCGGCCTATAAGGAGACCATCGCTTCGGATGATCTCAAAACGGGCGGAATAAGGCCGCGAGCCCTTTGGAGCTTTATTTTCCGGACTGCCCTTGACAGCATTTGCGCCGAAGCGGCGAAAAATCCCGGCGCTCGATTCGAGCGGCAATGCCGCTCGACCCGGAAATTTCTGACGCTGTACGACAACGGCGATATTTCGCCTTGCGAGGTGCTGGGATCGGTGAAGTATGCGAACATGAGAGATTTCGATTACGACCTTTATCGGCTGGTCCGGAGCCGGGCAGTGCGGGAATATGTGGAGTCAGACATCATCGGCGGGCGGTGCTGGTGCGACTGGGGATGCGCCTATTCCATGAATTTGCTTTACGATCCTGCCGCGATGTGGAGAAGCGCGCTGCGCGCAGTCGTCCGGATATTGCCGGCGGCCATTCACGCAAAACCGTCAAAAAAACGGGACACGCGACGGGAAACTGCGGGGAGCAAAGTCCTGTAAAAACAAAGCGTCTGATGAGGCAGCTTCCTGATCATTTAGGATCCAGGTCTTAACGTTTGCGTAAAACCAGGATACAAAATTTATATTTGCGCAAAACAAGTCATAACCTGAAGAATGCGGTCGCCAGTCCTTTTGCCAATGAGGAATAATCTGGCGCCTTGTCTTTGACCGGTTTTATCGCATGATTATGTTAAAATGAGACATAGGGAATCCTGAATTTAAGTTTCCGGGCCAGCGGTGAAAAACAACATGAAAACTCCTGTAGTCCTGCTTGTCAAAAGCCGTAGCGTGGTCTCGAAAATAACGAGGGGGGCCACTACTCCGCCGCTGGGGCTGCTCTATATCGCCGCCTGTCTTCGTAAGCGACTTGGAGCCGAGGTGCGGCTGGTGGACGCGATGTTCGACCCCGGCATACTGGAAACGGTGCGGCGCGCCGTCCGCGAGCTGAAACCGGACGTCGTTGGGATAAGCGCGCTCACTGTCGAGTTCTTTCTTGCTCGCCGGATAGCAGCGGCCGTAAAAGGCGAAAGCCCGCTGACTCCCGTTGTGACGGGCGGGCCGCACCCCTCTTCCGACCCTGAAAGCGTTATGCAGGACGCTAACATTGACGCCGCGGTAATAGGCGAAGGGGAAGACACTTTTACAGAACTTACCCGGCTGATCATGGACGAGGGGCCCCGGTGGCGGGAGCCCGGAATGCTGCGCGGTGTGGCCGGACTTGCCTTCCGCGCGGAAGGGAAGGTTGAGTACACCGCGCCCCGCGCCCCGATACAGGACCTTGACTCTCTGCCGCTCCCGGCGTGGGACCTGATAGACTATAAAAAGTTCTGGGAAGTCGACGGCATGGCCTCGGTTGGAATAAGGCCGTACATGCCGATGTTCACCTCGCGCGGCTGCCCGTACCATTGCGTTTTCTGCCACCAGATCTTCGGCAAGGCCTTCCGCGCGCGCTCTCCGGAGAGCGTAGCTGACGAGGTGGCCGTCATACGCGGCCTGGGGGCCGGCCACATCGAGATACTTGATGATATATCCAATTTCGACCCGGATCGGTTCGACCGTATCCTGGAACTTATGCTTGAGCGGAACCTGCATCCGGTGCTAAACTTCCCCAATGGTATACGCGCGGATATCCTGCGGGAGTCTTCCGTAGACCTGCTAAAGCGGGTGGGCGTAGGTGAGGTTTCGGTAGCTATTGAGACCGCATCCGTGCGCCTTCAAAAATTGATTAACAAGAACCTGTCCCTGGAGAAGGCCGGACGCGCGATCGACATGCTGGCAGACAGGCGCATTTTCACCCGCGGGTTTTTCATGCTGGGCCTTCCTACGGAGACCGAGGCCGAAATACGCTCGACCATACGCTTCGCGCGGTCCTCACGGCTGCATCTTGCCCTGTTCTTTACCCCCAACCCTTTCCGCAATACGGAGCTTTACAATATGTTCGCCAGGGCCGGGAAGCTGCCATCCGATGTGGGCACCATAGATTATGAATACTACGGGGCGCCTTTCAACGCCAGCGAGGTGCCGGACCGCGCTTACCGTATGCTTTACAGGCGGGCTTATTATTGGTTTTATATTAATCCGCTGCGCTGGTACCGGATACTGCGCGACAGGCCTTTCTTTTGGGACCTCCCGGCACAGGCGCTCAAGGTTTTCTCCCGCACCAGGTTCAACCGCCTTAAGGAGAGCTGATGCGAATAAAAGATTTTCTTTATCGCCATTCCAGGAAGGTGATCTGGTTGATCATTGCCGCAGGTGTTTTTATGAGGGTGGAATTTTTCCGGACCAATCCGGTTGATATAGATGAATATTTTACTTCCTATAATATTGTAAATCTTAAGATTACGGAAGTTTTTGAGCCTTCAGGACGCAATCAGGGATATAATCAGGCACAGCCAATTGGTTTTTTGATAATTGAAAACATAATCGTCAAATTATTTGGTTCCAGCAATTATATACTCCGGCTTTTTCCTTTTGTTTGCGGCATTTTTTCCCTTTTGCTGTTTTATAAAGTGGCAAGGCTTTATTGCGAGCCGATCGCTGTCCCTATCGCGCTTATGTTCTTTACTCTTTCAGAGCAATTGATCCGTTATTCATCAATTATCAAGTCTTATTCCTGCGATGTGCTGATCGGATTGATACTGCTGTTTGGAATAAAAGATCTTCAGGAAAAACCCGTAACCATTTTACGAATAATTTTATGGGGGAGTATCGGTTCGGCGGCAATGTGGATATCACATGCCGCGATCCTGGTCCTGCCCGGACTTGGCCTGGTCCTGATCCAGGACACGATAAGGAAAAAAGAGGGAGCAAAACTTAAAAGCCTATTGATCATCGGATCTGTTCTGGCAGCAAACCTGCTCTTTTTATACCATGCCCAGCTCAATAGTTTAACAGGTCATGAGGGGGCCCTTTATTTTTGGCAGGATTGGTTTATTTCATTTAAAATAAAAAGTTTAGCGGACTTGGAATTGTGTGCGAATATCTTATGGGCTGGTTTTAAGATGGTGCGGTTGGTGCCCTATAGTATCGCAATATCGATGTGCGCTCTGGGGTGCGTTTACCTGTTCGCAAAAAAAAGGAGGGATTTTTTTTATTTAATGTCGCCGATCCTGTGCGTGGTAACAGCATCAGGATTAGGGAAATACCCGTTTTATGAACGGTTGGTCCTGTTTTTGGTCCCGATCTTTATTCTGTTCATATCCGAAGGTTTTGGATATGTAATAAAAAACCGGATCGCGTATTTTCCCGGGATCATTTTATTGGCCATATTAATTCCCATGACCTCACTCGAAGCAAAGAATTTTCTGACCGATCCCTCAGGACAACTTGATCCGATCGAAATATATATGTCGGATAACTGGCGCGCGGGAGACATTCTTTATACATATTATCCTCCGAATCCGAATAGCAGAAAATGTTTAAAATCAGTAGAAAGAACCGGATTAGTTGCATTCGCGTATGCCCCGGACAGTATCGGATATTTCAGCGGAGAAGAGAAATATAATCTAGTCAATAGGCAAGCGTGGAATAACCACCCTGCGTATAACAACCGAATCTGGGTTGGATTCTTTAATATAGATAAAAATAAAGAAAAAGAGATCCTTGATAGCCTTGACAAGGACGCGGTTAGAGTTGACAGGATTACCGCCAGCGGCAGGGTTTTTTATTTATACAAACTGGAACAGCACAGTCAGGAAGCGCGGATTTTGGACTAAAGACCGCCGGTCGGCCCGGTGAAGCCGTCCGGCATGGGCCCTCGCAGCAGCTTTTTCCTTTTAAGTATTATCGCGCCGAATTTATCCGATGTGAAGGGCGCAGGTCCGACCTGTTCAACAATACTGTAATGATCATATATCCATGACACTATTTTCTGGGCATAATCTATGCCAAAACGAGGAGAACCGTACTCGCCGGTCTCCCTCCGTAAAATGACAATATAGTCCATATTGTTTTGAATAAGCGCCGAGATTCCTGCTTCTTCACCCTCGAGTTTAATCGTTGGCGGATTATAGGAGTAGCCTTTCAGCGAATTTTCCCTTTGCGAAAGATAGTTTAGCTCTATGCCTTCCGGGCCGACCGCTAGCGTATCATTTTCCTGAGTGTTGTCTTTTAAATATTGAATTATTCTTCTGACTCCGGAGGCTTCAGGTTCTTCTGAGAAAAATATCGGCCCTTTCGCTGTTTCTACCTTTATGTTCTTGGCGGCATACATAGAAGACGACTTTTTTGCATAAGGGATAATTAAAAATATAAAGAGAACCCCCAGGACCGATGAGTAGGATTTTATATATTTATTAGAGTATGTCCGCAGAAAGTTACGCAGAAGTTTAAAAAAGAATAGGTAATAGCAGATCAGGCTTAAAGGCAGGAGGTAGAATCCGTATGGATAAGGAATGGTTCGAAGGAAGATCCTTGGGATCAGGGATAAAGAGACAAGAAACAATGTCAATAAAGCCAGCGGTTCTTTATAGTAGGAAGAACGAAGAGTTTTTATCGAATACGCTGTCCCGATTATCAGGATCAGCGGTAAACACCTGTATTGCATCAGGATTATGTTAGGATTCTGCGTGCATATAAGAACAATAGCAATCGCAATGATCGCCAGAATAAAAGAAATGCAGGTTTTCTTCTTCCCGGTTGAAAATGATGAAACCCCTATGATGCTCATAACCAATAAAGATACGGTTAAAAGATGTGCGGCAAAAGATCCGAACATGAGAAATATATTTATGGCTGTATTATCCAAGCCAGACAAAATCATGCTGAACGTTTTTTCGGTCGCCGCATAGCTGAGACAATAATAGAGGTTTTGTGTTAATACTGAAAATGACCGTGTTTTGGTCATGAATAATGCATAACACATATAACCCGACAGGGTAATGAAAAAAGGAGAAATTAAATACAGCCTCCTGCGCCAGGGCCTTTTGTCGCTGCTCTTCCGGATGTGGATTTCACCTGCTGCAAGAAAGGCCAAATATGGAAAGATGGGCATTAATATCCGGGAATAAAAAGCGAAAGACATCGCCCCGCTCCAGAAAAGCAGATATTTTTCCTTTCCTGAGAAGATGAACTTTATAAATAACAGTAGGGCAAGCGATATAAATAGAATAAAGAACTCGGACTCGAATCTATAAGGCAGTATGAAATTGAAAATACAGGGATTGACATAGTACCCGAAAGCGAAGACATAAAGAAAAGTTAGGATTATCAAAAACGATATTTTCTTGTCTACAAAGAAAGCGGAGATCTTGTAAAGAAGCACGGACATTAAAACCGTAAGCGCGATCCCGCAGCCAACCAGTGAAATTATCCTAACGCCGAATATTTTGTAGATAAAAGCCAGGAAATGAGCCGGGAAGAATCCAAATATACTGAAGAAATCTTCGTAGAATACTTTGCCCTTGAGTATCTGCGCGGGGATCCACAGTTGCTCGCCGGTATCGATAAAGATATCTCCCCATTTCATCCATCCGATAGACAAAAGGTGCAGGAATGAGCCGAGGATAACAACGAAATATACGATAGTGCGGATAAAGGCGGGCCGTTTATTCTTATCCATATATTAGGTTAGTTTTCTCTTGGTTTTAATCCTTAGTTGCCCGTTCACAAATTATTATTCTTGTTTAAAAATATTCACTGCTGGCCTGTGCCGGCCGCGCAGCGCTGCGGTCTCAGTATCCTCTTCAACAACTCTCCTTGAGGCGGCGGAAGGATGTGTAAGAGCGGAACAGGTTGAATACCCGCGCCGGGATGTCCCAGCCGGGGGGGCCGTCCCTGACTATGCGGTAAGCCCGGGCCGGGTTGAGATAGAAACTGTAATAGGCCCACCTGTAAAGCATGCGATAGGTGCGGTCGGACACTGCGCTGGCGTTAAAAGGCGCGCCGAAATACTCGGAACTGATCGGATCCGCTTCGGAACGCAGTTTGCCGGCCTTCGCGTACATGTTGTGCATCTCTGTATTGCGGAAAGGATTGGGGCTGAAGAACAGTGCGGTGTGCAGGCGCGAGGCGTACGCGAACCGTATGGTTGCGCGCATTTCGGCCGCGGTTTCCGTCGGCAGGCCCAGCATGAAGAAGCCGCGGGTATAAATGCGCCGGTCCGCCAGCATATCTATGGCGCGGCTTACTTTGGCCAGGGACAGGTTCTTCTTCAGCAGCTTCTGCAGGCGCCCCGAGGCTGTTTCCACAGCCACGGACACCTCGCCGACCCCGACACGCTTTAGCAGGTCCACGGAGGATTCGCGGAGCAGGTCGGCGCGCACGGCGTTGGGGAAGCTCAGCACCGACTGCAGGTTCCGCTCAAGCATAAGTTCCAGCATACGGTCGAAGCGGTCCGGGTCGAAATTGGAGATATCGTCCACCACCTCTATGCTCTTCGCGCCCAGCCGGTGTATCATGGCCACTTCCTCGGCCACGTTCCCGGATGAGCGGGGGCGGAAGCTCTTGCCGAAGATCTGGTGGCAGAACACGCATTGGTATGGGCAGCCGCGCGAGGTGAAGATAGGCAGGTACGGCCTTGCGGGCAACGAGGCCATGCCCCATGTTTTCCAGAACTTCTTATAGTCTATCAGGTCCCAGGCGGGGAAAGGCAGCGAGTCCAGGTCTTGTATCGGAGCGCGGGGCGCGGTGTACTCCGCCTTCCCTTCTGCGCGGAAGGCCAGGCCGGCAACGCCGCGCAACGTCCCGGGCTCGCGCCAGCGCGGGCCTTCTTCCGCGATTACGCGCACCAGCTCGGTAAAAGTCTCTTTGCCCTCGCCTATAACGGCCGCGTCGACGTTGGCATCCGCGAGCGCTCCGGCCGGGTCCGAACTGGGGTGCGGACCGCCCATGACCACAGGTGTGTCAGGGCTTTCGGCCTTTACGGCGGCGGCTATCCTGTGCGCCAGGAAGGATTCGGCCGTGAGCGAACTGATGCCCACGACGTCCGGCTTCAGCTCGCGCAATGCCGAACGCACGGCCTCGATCGCGTCCGGTTCCAGCGCCGCGTCCACCACGCGCACCCCGGCGCCGAGGCGCTGCCTGAGGTGGGCGGCGATGTAAAGTATGCCCAGCGGAGGCATGCTCGCGATTATCTTGGAGACCAGGCTGCGGCTTTTGATCAAAAGAACCACCGGTTTTCTCATGATCCCCTAGTCCTCCGGCTGTAGTGCTGCACGGCCCTCCCACACAAGATAAGCGTAAACACCGTGTTTTATACTGATCTCCGCGCCGGGAAGGAGTTTCTCATATCTGCGTTTAAAATCATCCAGTGAAAACTTCTCTTCCCTGCCCATATGCCGCCCGAACATGGAAGTACGTTTCAATCCGCCCGCGAGCAGCCGGAAAGCCCCGATAGGCCCGATTGTAAAAAAAAGCCGGGAAAAGAACCAAAGTATCCCTTTGAAGTTATGGTCCAGGACAGAGTCGACTATTATTATCCGCCCGCCATCGGCCAGAGAATCCCTCATGTTTTTCACTACGAAATCAATTCTGGAAATATGGTGCATTACGGAAATGGCCGTGATCATGTCATACTTGCCTTCAGCCGGGTCTTCCTTTTCAATATCGACCCGCTTAAGACCCACGTTGCCGAACCCTTTCAGGTTCTTACGGGCAACCTCGAGCATCCCGGCCGAAAAATCCGCGACCGTAACCTGCGCCGCGATCGGCGCGATGGCGCGCGCGAAACAGCCGGTACCACCGCCGACATCAAGAACTCTTTTTCCGCTGAAATCCGCCGATACGGCCAATTCCTCATGAATAAACCGCTCTAATGGTTCCGCGCTGTCCTGGTAGGTAGGCGCCCACTCATCCCACTCTGCGAGGCTGTTCATAGAGGCGCGGGACTCATAAGTCACGGCCCGGCTGCCGCTGTACGAAAGCCCGCGTCCGTACATGGCAGCGAATGCTTTCGAGTTGGTCGGGCAATCATGCTGTCCGCCAGAGAACGCGTCACCGGACTTCCACATACGTCCGATTATGGTTTCGATATTCTCGTCGCGTATATTCCCGAAGCGCACAGGCATATAGATACATGGCTGCACGTCACCGTAATGCGAAATATAACAAAGCCTTTTAGCGGGATAGCCGCACTGCAAAGTCGAATCCTTTTTATCCGCAAATTCCGCTTCCCAGTAAACCTTGCCGGGGCGCAGCACCTCCCGCACCGATCCGGATTTACAGCCGCAGGCCTCGCCTTCTTCTGTCCGGTTGAGCTTCCCGCAGCGCACCAAAGAAACAACGCGTGTTTTTACACCCAATTTTTCCGCGATATCTATAATCTTTTTCAAACTCCCGTCACTGAGGTTTTTAGGCGTAGCGCAGGCGGAAATATGACATTCCAACCCCAGCTCCTTGCAGCTTTTTATCCCGGCCATGACTTTTCCGAACAAACCTTTATAACCGCGCAACCTATCGTGCTCCTCTTCATACGGGCTATCCAGGCTCACCCGGACCTTATCAAGCCCCGCGCGGCGCAAAGCCCTGACCATTGCACCGTCCAGTAATGCGCCGTTGGTATCCAGGCTTGTCAGCATGCCACGGCCGCCAGCGGCGGAAACATACTCGCATATCTCAGGGACGATCAGCGGCTCCCCGCCTATAAAATACGCCTCTTCCGCGCCCATTTTCTCCAGTTTGGAAATAATAGCCAGCACCTCGGTCCTGGAAAGCTCCGCCCGGAGGACGTCCTCACGCGAAGCAACACCGCAGTGCGGACAGGAGCACTGACATTTCCCGGTTAAAGACAGCATAGCCACCGCGCCGTAAAGGGGATAGACTTTTCTAACAAGCGCTATGGCGCGAGGATACGCCGCGTATACTATAATACTGGAGGCGACATCGCTTTTAGAGATAAACAAGGACGTTTTCCTCACGAATGACCAGTATTTCATATGGATATAGTTGACGGTATTATAGGAGCGTTGCGCGTAGGTAAATTACAATGATTACTCTTGTATATTACAATTTATATTACGCTCAGTTCCATACCCTAAAATATTGGCCTAATTTGTACAATGTTGATTTGGCGGGAATGGACAAGTTATATAAACTGCGGTTGAACGAACAAGCCGGGAAGAGAACAGAGATGAAATATCTAGATATTGGACGGCATTACGATTCGATAACGGAAGGATGGCGTCATATCTTTGGCGATAATTTCCATTTCGGGTATTTTAAGAATTCCGAAGACGATCTGGATAAAGCGACCGACAATCTCATCGATGAGCTCGCCTCAATGGGCAGGCTGGGGCCGGAAACTAAAATTTTAGATGCGGGATGCGGCGTAGGCGCGCCGGCCGTTTATCTTCATTCTAAATTCGGTTCCCGGGTAACGGGTGTTTCAATCAGTAGAAAAGGAGTTGAGTTGGCGAATGCCCGGCTCCGTTCGGCAAAATACGAAGGCAAGATCCGTTTTCTGGCCGCGGATATGACCGCTACCGGGTTTTCTTCCGGAAGCTTCGATGTAATATGGGTTATGGAATCGTCTCATTTGATCCGGGATAAGAAATTATTGTTCGACGAGTTCTACAGGCTGCTGAAGCCCGGAGGGGAAATTCTTTTGTGCGACGTGCTGGTCAATGATAAATTCAACTTCATCTTCAGAGTGAAGAATATCCTTCAGTTGATAAATATCATAAATACTTTTGGAAAAGGATGGCCGGAAACACCCCGGCGCTACACCGAATTAATGCTTCGTTCCGGTTTTAAAAATATATTCTCCAGGGATATCCGAAAAGAAACGGCGCCGACGCTTGACTGGTGGGAGAAGAATATTCTGGAAAAGAGGTCCGGCCTGATGAAGGTGTTTGACAAAGAACAGATCAAAAGATTCCGGAAGTCGGTGGCGACACTCAAATACTTTTTTCAGGAAGGCTATCACTGTTATTATATTTTTCGTGCCGAAAAGTCATGATCGCAGCCGGCATTTAACATATTTATAAAGAATGGACATCTTCCGGGATAGTGGAGTAAGGTCCCAGGAATTTCTAATGCTTCCTTTTATGTACGAAGCAAGTTCATCATAGACGATCTCGCACTCAACAAGGTTCACGCCATTGCAGCCAAGTATCGTCACAAGCTGCCCCTTCAGGTTCAGTCCGCTCGAAATACGGAAGTAGCGCACGCCGAAGGAACTTGCAAGTTGCCTGAAATCCGGGTTCTCCAGATCGCTTGAAACCGTTCTGTTGTACCGCGCTCCCTGAAGCCCCTTGATAAGCCCCAAGGCGCCGTCATTAAAGATGAACACGGACAGGTCGAGCTTTTCCCTTTTTGCGGTCAGGAGCTCAAATCCGCTGATCTGAAAGCCTCCGTCGCCGCAAACACACACGATTTTCTTCTCCGGCTTTGCCGTGGCGGCGCCGATCGCGGCCGGGATGCCGAAGCCCATTGCTTGATAGTCCGCGGGAGTCAGATAGGTTCCCGGCTCATAGATCTCATAATCGCTCAGGCTCCATAACTGATGATATCCCACGTCGGTGACGAAGATAGAATCCCGCGGCGCACATTTTCTTAATTCCCGCAGAAAATTCGCGGGGGACAAGGCGCCGCCGTCCGGTCTCTTTCCGATCCTGGCGGCATACTCCATTTTGCATTTTTTTATTTCTTCAACGATCTCGGCATTCACCGGCCTTTCAAGGGCTATTAAAGCCCTGTTCAGTTTTTCAAGAGCCCGCTTCGCATCCGCCTGCACAGAGAACAAACAGGGATGATCCCTGTCGACATTGGCTTCTCCGGCATCGATGCGGACCACATTATCGAACTTCAGTCCCCATCCACCTGTCGCCATCTCGGAAAATTTTACACCGACCGCCAGGACCAGATTGCATTTTTTAAAGACGCGATACGCGGCGGGAGAGCCTGTCCTGCCAAATCCATAGCCCGCGGACAGCTCGTAATCCTCAGGAACCACTCCCCTCCCCGATATGGTCGTTGCGATAGGCGCAGAAAGCAGTCGTGAGGTTTCCAGCAGTTCTTTGCCCGCCCCCATGCAGCCTCTGCCCGCATAAATACCGACCTGCCCGGCTTCGCCGATATATTTCCTGATTTTCGCAACAGCTTCGTCCGTGATTCCGGCCGGAGAGGTAGCGGTTTCCCCGGCCCGCCCAGGGCACTCAATTTCCTGGTCCATTACGCCGCCTCCGAGCTCCACAACTACCGGGCCTGGTTCATGCATGTATGAGTAATGATATGCCTCGCACAGGCCGGTAACCTGGGAAACTGACGAGATCTTCAGTATCTTTTTCACGACAGGCCTTACGATCTCAAGCTGGGGCACATCATGTATATAAAAACCATGCCGGCTTTTTCTGGGATCGATCGTTATCACGACGATGGCGGATGAATCAAGGAAAGCCTCCGCGATCCCAGTGAGCATATTAGTAAGACCGGGGCCGGGGATGGCGATACACACGCCCGGCTTGCCGGATACACGGTAATAACCATCCGCCATGAACGCGGCCGAGAGCTCATTGGCTACCAGGGTAGTCTTAATTCCGGCGCCGCGCAGCTCGTCATAAAGAGGAAGGACCCCGGCTCCGGGAATTCCCCAGATGTTGCTTACGCCTAATTTCTTCAAGGCAAGAGCGACAGCCTTTGCGCCGGTAATTTTCATTTTATTTTTTCTCTATTGCCGTGTTTTTGATATTTGCAAGGCAGAATCTTTCCATCTCCCCGTTTTTACAGGACGCGCTCGGGCATTTGTCCATCTCTGATAAATCCACATTGTGCAGGTTCGGCCAGCATTTCAGGGTGATAATAAGCATTCTCTTGCGCACAATAACCCTAGGCAAATGCAGCACCAAAATGGCGATCTCGCCCAATAACAATGGCCCGTACGCTTTGATCAGATAATATAACAAATAGAGGGATTTAAAAGAGCCGCCGGTTATCCTGTCCAGATCGATCCGTGAACCGGGCGAAGAGTATGCCCCTCCGCCTTCGTTATTAACGCTGAAGATCATGGTGCACAATCTGGCGGCGAATTTATCCCGGAAATCCGACGGCAGAAGCCGTTTGAAATTCTCCATAAATAGCCGCATGAATGAGGATTCCCGGAGAATATCGGCTTTATTTATCCGCAATGCATTCGCGCACAGTTCTATTAATTCTGACATGCAGAACTGCTCCGTGCCCAGATGCTTCCCGGTCGGAGCCATGGCTCTGAGCCGGAGTTCGGTGACAAAAGAGCGGCGCTCAAAACAAAACCTGGCCAAAGGAAGGATCTGGTCTTCATTCACGTTCCTTGCCAATGTGGCGGAGATACTCGTGCCTATCTTTTCACGTCCGATATTTTCAAGCGCCGCGAGCTTTGAAGCAAGAAGATCTCCTCCGTTCATTCTCTTGTATATCTCGCCGCGTGTGCCGTTCAGTGAAAAGAATATTCTTTTCAACCCCCGCCTTTTCAACTCTTTCACATATTTGATATCTTTAAGTTTTATCCCGTTCGTAATAAGGCAGGTGCGGTTCCCGGCCTCCTGGACAAGCTCGAAAAGGTCTTCCCGGCAAGTCGGCTCCATTCCCGACATCAAAACCTCGCAGCCCGGATATTCCTCCAACAGCTTTTTTACCCCGCCAAGCCTGATCTCTTTATACTTGCCGCTTTCCTCGTAACAAACCGGACACTTTAAATTGCATTTTGAGGAGACATGAGCGTGTATTTTCCATATTTTTGCGGAAAACACGGAGGATCCCGTCAGGAACAGATACACGCCCTTATCTTTTTCGATCAAAGCCTTATACTCCAGCCCATTTTCATCTTTTTTTACCATGTAAACATGGTTCCCATGGGAAACGATCTTCGCCTCTATCTCATTGAGGGATAGAGGCGAAAGGCTTTTTGTGTGCTTCAGAATCTCTTCCGGCATATCGTTGCTTACCTAACCCTTGTACTTATCCTGCCGATCCGTTGCCTATAACAGCCTCCAGGTTGACGGCCGAGTCTTGCTATAAAGCGCGCCGCCAAAAGGAGTATTTCAGGAGGTTCAGAATCTCCCGAACATTGTTTAAAATCTAAAAAGCTGCGCGGCATATGTCCGTATCAACCTCCATGAGTACAAGAGGTAAAACAGTGCATAATCAGTTACTGAAAGGTAATGGAAGGGGCTGTTCTTCCCTTTGAAATATTTTTTTATCCAGGCGGTGAGGGCGATGACCGGAAAAAGCAGGTTGCCGGCGGGCAGGAAGCGGTACAGGCGGCGGCGCACTATGGTCTCCGCCCAGGCAACAGGCAGGAAGCCGCTAAGTAGTATCAGGTTCCCTAGCCGGGCCATATCCGGTTTATAAGTGCTGCCCGTAGTAGCGTAAGGCAGGTATTCCCTGCTGTCGTTTATCTTTTCAATCTGTTCGCCGGTGAGTATTCCCATTCCCTTGGCGGTTTCAATTATCCGCGTCCCGGGGTAGTAGCGCAGCCAGTAAATGGCCGGCAGGTCCGCTTTGTGCCGCGCGCAGAAAAGCAGGGTGTCCTCCAGGTCTTTTTCTGTTTCGCCCGGAAGGCCGAGCATGATATTGGAATAGACATACAGCTTCGAGCGGCCGAGAATGTCAAGCGCCCTCGCGGCCTGGTCGTTCGACCCGCCCCGGTTAAGTATCCGCCGGCGGGTGGCCTCGTTAGCGGTTTGCAGGCCGATGTTCACCGCGCCGCAGCCGGAGTCTTCAAGCAGCTTCACAACCGCCTCGTCTATGTTGTCCGGGTGGACGCAGCAGAAAAACGGCAGGCCCACCCGGCGCCTGTAAATTTCCAGGAATTTTTCCAGCCAGTCCCGGTCGGAAGTGAAGACCTCGTCGTAAAAAGTCACGCGTTCTATGCCGTAGCGCGCCTTGGCCCATTCCAGCTCCGCCGCGGCGTTCTCCGGAGACCGCCGCCTGAAAAATCCCTCAGGGTAAACCTTCCGGATCATCGAGTTCCAGCAGTAACTGCACGAATAATTGCAGCCGCGCGAGGCCGATATCATGTAGCTTTTTTTTACCAGCAGCGCGCATTCGCGGTAGAACAGGTCCTTGTCCGGAAAGGGGAGGCGGTCCAAGTCCCTCATAAGCGGCCTGGGCGGGTTGAGCCAGGTTTTTCCTCCTGACCGGCCGCCAACGTTGGCTATCCCGGACGGGTCTCTCCCCGCGGCGAGGGCCCTTGCCAGTTCCGGGAAGGCTTCCTCGGCGTCGCCCGCCACTATGAAGTCCGGGGTTCCTTCCTCCAGCGTTTTTTCCGGTACGGATGTGGGGTGCACGCCGCCGAAAACTATTTTGGCCCCCGTGAGCTTTTTGGCTTCGCGGGCCATGTCGAGAGTCCAGCGGTAATTGTCGGAGATGACTGAAAAGGCGATGATGTCCGGCTTCCATTCCTCCAGACTTTTTAGCAGCCGGGACCTGAAATTAAAGACACGGTCGTGCAGGAAATTGCTGTCGCAGAAGAAATTGTGGAACAGCGCCGGCTCGAAGAAGAGCGCGGTCTCGTGGCCTTCAAGTTTTACAAGCGCCGACAGGTACTCTATGGCAAGATTCTCGTAATGGCTGGTAGCGAAAGCTATGCGCATTGTTTATTTGACCCTGAAAGGGAGCTTCCCGGCAAAATTTCCCGTGTCGGGAAGGTGTTCCCCGCGGAAAGCGTCGTCAAGTATAAGGCATTGCCGGCGCGGAGTGTTGAAGATCCTGTGCGTCCACATCCTCTCCAGCACCGCGGCAAGCGGTTCCGCGGGCACGTCGCCGAAAGCCAGCGGCAGGTAGGCGCAGGGCTGCACCTCTCCGTACGGGGAAATATAAAAAGTATTCCGCTTGAAGATGCCGCATTCTTCGGGGCCCGGCAGCCCTTTGAAATAGCAGAGAGAGCGGTCCATCGTTTCCGTGATGAACTTTTCCTGTCCGGGGCTGAGCGCCGAGTCCGCCGAGCGGCAAAAATTACCCACAGGCCTGGCCGGCATCACCCGCACCGCCATTGCGCCGGTCTCCCGGGCCAGTTCTTCAAGGGCGGACAGGTTCCCCGAGTCGGCGCGTCCGGCGGTGACGTAGGTGGAGATGACGGACGGAAGCCCGGCTCCGGCGCAAAGCCCGAGGGCCCGCTTTGCCGCGGCGAAACAGCCGTCTTTTCCGCGGAGGCGGTCGTGCTCTGCGGGGTCGGGGGAGTCGACGCTTACGGCCGCGCAGGCCAGCCCGGCTTTTTTCAGGTCTTTTATTTTTCCGGCGTCCAGCATTTCGCCGTTGCTTTCAAGCACCGTGACGAAGCGCGCGGAGGCGAAGCGTATCAGCTCCAGGATGTCGGGCCGCAGGAGGGCCTCGCCTCCGCTGATATTGAGGCGGGGTACGCCAAGCTGATAAGCCTGTGAAATGACTATTTTCCATTCCTCCAGCGTGAGCTCCCTGCCGTCCCGTTTGTAAAGACCGGCTGAACAGTGTTCGCAGCCGAGCTGGCAGCGATAGGTCGCGGCTATCACGGCGGAGGCGGGGATGCGGGAGCCGGACAGGTTTTTCAGGGTATTGCCGAGAACACGCGGCCAGAGACCCATGGGGGTGACCCGGAAAAAGATTTTCAACACCAGCCCCGTGTTTTTTGCTTTCCCCGCGAAATCTTTCAAGCAGCGCATATGGATAATTATATAAGATTTACAGGATCGGACCCGGCTGCGATCCAACTCTGTTCTGAAGAAGTTTTCGTACCCATGAAAAACAACCTTTTCGTCTCCGCTCGTCAGTTCTATTTCGGACTCAGTGTTTTTTTCCGGCGCCTTTCAATAAAGAACGTCCGCCAGATCTCCGTTTTTATTTTCAGGCGCTACCTGCTTTCGGCGCCCGTTCCGTTCTCGGCGGTTTATGCCGTTACATACAAGTGCCAGTGCCGCTGCGTGCATTGTTCCGTGGCCGACTACGGGGTCCCGGCCGGAGAGCTGGATACCGCCGAGGCGATGAAACTTATAGACAGCGTCGCCGGAGCGGGCGCCGTGAAAATAACATTCTTCGGCGGAGAACCGCTGGTCCGCGAAGACCTGTGCGATCTTATAATTTACGCGGTCCGCAAAGGGCTCAGGACTTCGCTGGACACCAACGGGCTTCTGCTGGATAAGGGGATGGCCGCCCGGCTCAGGGCCGCGGGTATCGGCAATGTGAACGTCAGCCTTGACAGCGCCGACCCCTCCGTGCACGATTCGCTGAGGATGCGTAAAGGCTGCTTTGACGCCGCCGTGGGCGCCATAAAGAGCTGCGTCGCGCTTGATATCCCCTGCCTGGTCTCCACCTGCGCCTCAAAGCGCGCCCTCGGCGACGGCGACATGGTAAAATTGATCGCCCTGGCCAGGTCGCTCGGCGCGTCGGGGGTGAAGATACTTTTCCCTATACTTTCCGGGAACTGGCGCAAGAACGAGTCCGAACGCCTTAATTCCGAAGAAGAAAAGCGGCTGCTTGCGCTGATGGACCCGTCATATGTTTACCTGGAGGACGCCCTGCAGATGGTGAAAAGCCGCGGCAAGGGCTGTTCGGCCATGGAAAGGAACCTTCTTTATATTTCCCCTACCGGAGACGTGCAGCCCTGTCCTGCCATACCGGTGAGTTTCGGCAATGTCCGCAGGCGCCCGCTGGCTGAAATAGCCGCATCAATGGTCGCCCATCCTTTTTTCTCAAAATTCGGGAAGTGCTCCATGTGCCTGATGAACGACCCCGGGTTCCGCGAAAAACTTTTCGCCGGCGGGGCCGCGAAGCTGCCGGTGGATATAGAGGCCCTCTCCCTGTCTCCGGACAAGAAATGAAAATGGGGGTACCGGGCCGCGCCCGGGTCCGCTCAGGCGCGGCCCGGCGGTCTTAATAATGCAACATTTTAAAATGGCCAGGACCGACATACTGCTTGTGGTGCCTCACCAGCCAGCGAGCGCGGAAATACTTAAAGTGGCTTCCGGAATAACTCAACCGCTGGGGCTCGGCTATATAGCCGCCTTTCTGGAGCGGGCCGGCGCCAAAGTCGCAATACTGGATAACAGTATAGAGGAGCTCGGTCCTGCGGAATTTAAGCGAAAAGTGCTGCAGCTCCGCCCTTTTATCGTCGGGATAAGCGTCTCCTCCTCTTCCCACAATACGGCGCTGGAGCTTGCGCGTCTTGTAAAGGAAGCTGACGGGTCCGTTCTAGTCGCTGCGGGCGGGTCGCACGCCACGGCCCTGCCTTTTAAAATACTGGAAAACCCCTATGTGGACTTCGTGGTGCGCGGCGAGGGAGAGGAAACGTGCCTGGAATTGCTTAAAGCTGTCAAAGAAGGAACAGATCCCGCGGCGGTAAAAGGCCTCGTTTTCAGGGCGGGGGGGCAAGTTGTTGAAACTCCGGAAAGACCTCCGATACAGGACATAGATACCCTCCCTTTCCCGGCCCACCACCTGATGCGGATGGGGCAATACAGCCTCCCGGCTTCCAGGCGGCTGACCAGCGCGCCGGCCGCGGCCATAATAACATCGAGAGGCTGCCCCTATGGATGTTACTTCTGCAGCCATAACAACGTGTTCAAGGGAAAAGTCCGGTTTCGCTCCCCGAAAAACGTATTGACGGAAATAAAACACCTCCAGGAAAATTTCGGCGTGGGCGAGATCCTTTTCTGGGACGACTCTTTCCTGCTCGATAAAAAACGAGCCCTTGAGATATGCGGACTGATACGTGAAAGCGGGATAAAGATAGCCTGGAGCTGTTCGAGCCGCGTAGACCATATCACGGCCGACCTGGCGCGGGAAATGCGCGCGGCCGGCTGCCGCCTTGTTTCCTTCGGTGTGGAATCCGGCTCCCCTAAAATACGGGCGAAGCTTAACAAGGGGACCGACCTGGAGCAGATACGCCGCGCCGTCAAGATCTGCCGCGAACACGACCTTCTTTCTTTCTGCAGCTTCATGCTGGGAACTCCCGGGGAAACGGAAGAAACCGCCGCTGAAACCATAGCTTTCGCCAGGGAGCTGGACCCGGATTTTGCCATATGCTGTATTTTCGCGCCCCTGCCCGGCTCCGTTTTCTTTGATAAATTTGTCCTGGAGGGGAAACTGGATGTTTCAACTATAGACTGGGACCAGTATATAAATCTGTTTTCAACCGTCCCCCCCGTTATCGCGGCCGGGGATCTCTCCAAGGACCGTTTGATGGAACTGCAAAAGATTTTTTTCAGGAAGTTCTATTTCGGGCCCCGTTATATCTTCAAGCGCCTTGCGAAATTGCGCTCTTTACAGCATTTAATGCAGGACCTGCGCGGGTTAAGGTCCATCTTTCAACTGCAGAACAGGAAGCTGCGCTAACGACAGTCCGCCTGAAGCGGGAATGAAGCCCCGTTGGTATAGGAAAACACGCTTTTATCTTTATGTCGATCCCGCCACGCAAGATCCGCGGACAAACCTACTGCCCCAGGCTCTGGGAAGAAATTCATGTAGATCATGAAGGCCGGGTCTATGCCTGCGTCTGCCCCGAGGCAGTGCCTTTCGGCGATATTTATAAAACCCCTTTATCAAAGATCTGCAATTCAAAGGCGGTCCAGGCGCTGAGAAAGCTGTCCCTGAACGGCGCCCTGAAATGTTACGCCCGCTGCCATCTGCTGAACAAAGCGGCCATCGCGCCGCCGCCGGCCGCCAAGCCGCTGAAGATCGCCTATAGCGGCCTTAAGCAGCTCAACCTGCGCTTCGGAGAGTCCTGCAATATCAGGTGCCTGATGTGCACCCAGGCCCACGTAGGGGGCCGGACTCTGGACGTGGAGAGTTTAAAAAGAAACCTGGATCTCGGCCCTTTTCAGAATATAGCGATAGAAGGCGGTGAGCCCTTATTCATCGAGGCGGCGAAAAAATTTTTCGACCACGCCGCCTCGCAGGGAAAGACCGTGTCCTTTTTATCCAACGGCATGCTGATAAACGACGAATGGGCGCAAAAGATAGTCCGGAACTCTCTATTTATTTATATCTCCATCAACGCGGCGACCAAAGAAACCCATGAGCTGGTGAACAGGGGCTCGAAATGGAAGACGGTGCTCGGGAATATCCGGAGACTGAATAAATACAGGAAAGCGTTCCATAGCGAGACCGTGATCCACGGGCACATGACGCTGGTCAGGGAGAATTTAAAGGAAGCGGCGCTGTTCATGCGGAAGTATAAAGCCTTCGGCTTCGACCGCATCTGCTTCTCCCACGCCGAGAGCGCCGTAAAGCACCTGCACGAGAACGTGGGGGAAATAATAACCCTTAAGAACGGGATAGAAGCCGCGTACCGCTCTTCAAAAAGCAAGGCCGACATCGACAGGAGCGGGCTGAAACCGCTGTTCGAGGCGGCGCTCCAATACCCTAAAAAGACATTTTAGCTGCGCGGTCAGCGCATATTCTCGCCGAGCCACAGCTCCAGGTTGACGAACCGCCACAGCCCGGAGACGTCCGAGGTATCCGGGGAGACGGCCGCCTCGAAAAGAGCGTCGAATCTGCGAAGAATGGCTTTCTGGTTCAGGAATTCCCCGGAACGGAAGTTCCGTGCCGATACGATCTCCTTCAGCTTCTTTTTGTTCCGCGTCAAAAAAACTTTCCAGGTATAGACAGGGACGGTGCCCCCTACTTTGTCCTTTCTCCAGCAGACTTTTTTGGGAAGGATCACATCCAGCGCCGTCCTCATTAAAAACTTAGTCCAGCCGCCGTGTATCTTGTAGCAGGCCGGCACGGAGAAAGCATACTCCGCCAGGCGGTGGTCCAGGTACGGATAGCGGTACTTTATCGGGCGTACCGGGATATGCCAGTTCGCCAGGCCGAGGGTGTCCCGCCAGAGGTCCTGCTGTAGGCTCAGCGGCAGTCCCGGCGGCGGGGCGGCGAGCGGCGCGCATTTGCGGAGAAAGGACTGGTCCACGGTTTCGCCGCTGAAAAATTCCGACAGTTGCGGCGCGCTGGACTGGCTTCTTAAAAATATCTTGTAGAAGCCCGGGGGCATTTCCCCGTCGATACCGAACTCGCGCAGGCGGCCGGCGAAAACCGTCTTGAATTCTTTCTCGAACCGGGGGAGATCCTTGGCGCAGATGATCTGGTTCAGGTACGAGTTGAAATATCGCTCCGGGTAGCCGGCCACCAGCTCGTCCGCGCCGTTGCCGTCCAGGAGCACTTTAATATTTTCCTTCTCCGCTCTTTGCTGGATCCGTATGTGCCCGATATCGCTTTGCGAATTAAAAGGTATTTCGGAAGCCAGGACCCTTTTTTCCATCTCCTCCCACGGCAGTCCGCCGACCTCCTCGGGGCTGATGACGCAGTGTTTGAAGCTTACAACCCCGGCCACCGCCTTTATATACTCGGATTCCTCCTTCCAGTTGATGCTGAAAAGATTTATTTTTTTGGGAGCAAAACCGTCGGCCAGGCAGGCGAGAGCGGACGAATCAAGTCCGCCCGAAAGCATGATCCCCGTCTGACCTGGAGGGGACATCTGGGTTTTTATAGCGCTCTTCAGAAGTTCCAAGAATTCAGCTGAGTGCTTTTTTAAGGCCTTCTCGCTGAATTCGCCCATTTCCGGGTTATACTTCGGGGAGTAATATCGGTTATACGTCGGCTTCTTCCCCGGAGACAGCAAAATGCTGCAGCCTGCTTCCAGCGGCTTTATCCCTTTGAAAAATGTTCCGCCGGGAAATTCGGAATTATTCTCCGTCAGGTAGTGAAAGACGGCGTTATTGTCCGTCTCTTTTTTTATGGACTGGCAGGAGAACAGTATTTTGGCCGTAGACCCGAACACGAAGAGATCCTTGCCGATAAAATAATAAAAAGAGCTGAGCCCGAACCTGTCGCGGGAGCAGAAAAGCTGGCTCGTCCGGCCGTCCCAGGCGGCGAAAGCCCATTCCCCGTTGAACCGCTCCTGGCAGCCGTCCCCCCAGGCGGCATAGGCGCGCAGGACGAGCTCGCTTTCCAGGCGCGACCTGAATTTAACGCCCACCGCCTCGAGTTCCCCTCTTAATTCGGGATAGTTATAGATCCTCCCGCTGTAAACGATGCGGATGTTTTTTTCCGTATCCTCAAAAAACCCGTCGCCGCCGGCGCTGCACCGGAATCCGATATTGCTTCCGGAGTGCAAGTTGCCGCCAGGCCGGGAGACCCCGGCTTTCTTGAGCGTGTTCTGTATAAGAGCGGCATTGCCGCGAGGGTTAAGGCTTAGAATTCCGAATATCATATTTTTTATGGGTGCAACGTTCCGGACGACGGTGTTAATAGAATTTCCGCTATCCCGCAATTTTTATAACTTACAGGCACCCCCCGGTTTCCGGGAGGCGCGAGCCGGTATAATACTTTTAAATATAGAATCCATTATATAAAGTTCAGGCGGTTCTTTCTGGCCTCCCGACTGCTCTTTTGGGCTTTTTGTTTTCTAAAGGAGGTAGAGGAGCATTCTGCAACGATAGACCAGATTTACCTGCCAACTTGAAACCTGGCCTGCGCGGCCGGGCTGGGAAATTATTTAAAAAACACGAAAAAGAGCCCGCTTTTTGTTATTATAGCGGAATAGATGCCCGATATCCCCGTCTGGAACAAATGCAACAATAAATGCCTGATGTGCGCGAACACGGCCGGGTTTTCGCTGAATACCCCGCGCGACTACGGCCTGCTTAAACAGGCTTACAGGCTGGAAAAATATCTCCGCGGGTCCGCGGCTTACAGGAAGAACGCGGGCACGGCCGGCGCCTGGAACCTGACCGGGGGCGAGCCTACGCTGAACCCTGATTTTCTGAAGGCTATAAACTATTTCAGGCGGCGGCTTGAAGGGGAGGAATTGACCCTGCTCTCAAACGGCCGGCGCTTCTCGGACCCGGTTTTTGCCGCGGGCTTTGGCGCGGCGGCCAGGCCGCCTTTCACCCTGGCGGTTTCCATACACGGCCCGACGGCGGAGGCGCATGACGCGGTGGCCGGGGTAAAGGGCGCTTTTAAAGAAACGGTGCTCGGCATAAAAAACCTGCTGGCCCTGCAGGCGGCGCCTTTGCTTGAAATAAGGGTCATACTGCACAAGCTCAACTACCGGCGCCTCGGCGCCACCCTGAATTTCATAAAGCGGCTGATGCGGGGCAGGCGGTACCGCGTTGTTGTAATGCACTATGAGGCGGAGGGCAGCGGGGCCAGGAACGCTAAGAGGCTGGAGGTGCGGCTTTCCGCCACCGCGAAGCAGGTCAATGCCTGCAAAAACTCCCTGGCGGGTTTCGGGGAGGCGCGCCTTTACCATTTCCCGCGCTGCCTGCTTTTACCAGCGCTGCGGAGGCTGGCCATAGTTAGCCTGCCCCCCGAAGACCGGGCTTATCCGCCGGTTTGTTCCGGCTGCCGCGACAGGGGAGTCTGCGTAGGGCTGATGAAGCCGTATTTGCGGCGCTATGGCGCCGGGGAACTGAAACCTCTGCGGTATAAAGATTGAAAGGCCCTATTTTTTATATTATATAGATAGCCCGGCTGGCCCGGGTGTTCGCGATAAATGAAGATCCTCCTGCCGCTTTTCTTCCTGTTTCTGGCCGCCTGCTCCGCTGGGGACACCGCTCTGCGCCGCGGCGGCGACACCTATAAGGATTTCGCTTCCCTCAAGGCCGCAAATGTCGAGGGCCTGGATTATTCCCGGGAAGTTTACAACCGCGGCTCCCAGGTTTCCGTCTTCGCCGTGCACGGGGGGGATATAGAGCGCGCCACCTCCCGCCTCGCCCGCGGCATAGCCGGCCGGGATTTCAACCTCTATATTTTCAACGGCTGGCAGGGAAAGGAGAGCGGCCGCCTCCACGTGACGGCCTCCCATTTCGACGATCCCGACGCGGTGCGGCTGGCGGCTTCCGGCACGCTCGGCCTGTCCCTTCACGCTCAGGCGGACAGCGGAAGCTGGATTTGCGTGGGCGGCGCAAATAAAAGCGCCGCGGCGCTGGTGACCAAAAGGCTCGAGGACGCCGGTTTCGCGGCCGTAACCCCCTGCGCGCGCCTGGCCGGGATTTCCCCTAAAAATATAGTGAACCGCGGTTCGGCCGGAGGCGTGCAGCTTGAAATTACCCTGCGGCTGCTGGCCAGGCTTGAAAGGGACGGCGAGGAACTGTCAAGATTTACCGGAGCGGTGCGCCGGGCGGCGCTTGAATTTATAAGCACAGGCTTAGTGAACGCGAAACAGGCGCAGAGCGAAGCGCCGCAATCGAGCAACCAGGAGCTGCCACAATGAAACAGATCAGGATCTTCGCCTTTGGCGGAAATGAAGTTTCCCCGGTCGGCCTTAAAGACAATGACGGCAAAGCCATCAATCCCGATATAGCCATGCAGTGGCAGCGCACGGCCGAGACCGGCAAGCTGGTCGCCGATATTTTCGAGAAACACCCCGGGGACCGCTACGTCATGACCCACGGCAACGGCCCGCAGGTAGGCAATGTTCTGCAGCGCGCCGAAATGTGCCGCCCGGCCCTGCCGCCGCTGCCGCTGGACGTCTGCGTGGCCGACACGCAGGGAGCGATGGCTTTCATGCTGGCCCAGCTCAATAACGAGCTGAACATCCGCGGCATAGACAATATCGTGGCCGGGATCGTTACCCAGGTGGTGGTGGACAAGGACGACCCCGATTTCAAGAACCCCTCCAAATACATAGGCCAGTCTTACACCGCGGACGAGGCCAAGCAGCGCGCGGCCGATGGCTGGACCATGAAGCTCTATAAAAAGGACGCTTCCGGCAAAGAGATCTGGCGCCGCGTGGTGCCCTCCCCCGTGCCGGTGGATATAGTGGAGATAGACGCTATCGAAGCGCTGCTCGACAAGGGCATAGTCCCGATTACGGTCGGCGGCGGCGGCATCCCGGTGCGCGAAGTTACCCCGCAGGTAAAAGACGGCAAAGAAACCTATACCACCAATTACAATGTGAAGTTCACCAAGCCCGCCAAAGGCGCGAGAGCGCTCAAAATGTACACCGGCGTGGAGGCCGTGATCGACAAGGACCTGGCGAGCGCCCTGCTGGGCAATATGCTGATGAAGCGCGCCAAAGCCCGGGGAGAAGAAGTGGAGGTCAGCCTGACCATCTTCACCGGCGAGGACGGCGCGAAGCTGAATTACCAGAAGCCGGACGAGAAGAGCCTGCGGGTGATAAAAGTTTCCGAGCTGGAAGCCCTCTACAACCAGGTGCCCCCGCCTTTCCCCGCCGGTTCCATGGGCCCGAAGATAAAAGCCGTAATAGAATTCGTAAAGGGCGGCGGGAGCGTGGCTTATATATCGAAGACGGACCTCTTCGAGGAAACTTTGGCCGGTAAGGCGGGCACGACGGTGCTTCCCGGTTAAAAAATCGATAATCCAGGATCGGGAATCCTGTAGGAATTCCTTGATTCCCGATTCTTGACCCTCGATTCTCGATCAGTTATTTACCTATGAAAAAAATAAAGACTTTACAGTGCATACGGTGCGGGAAAGACCATAAGCTTACCGAGATCAAGTACAACTGCAGTTCCTGCGGCGGAAACTTGCAGGTGCTCTACGATTATAACCTTATAAAGAAGCGGCTTAATTACGAGGTTCTTAAGGATAACCCCGAGCGCAGCATCTGGCGCTATATCGATATCCTGCCTATTTCAAATTTAAAGAACGTGCCGCCGGTGCAGGTCGGCTGGACCCCGCTTTACCGCGCCGAGAAACTGGGCGCCGAGTGCGGCGTGCCTAACCTTTATATAAAGGACGACGGCCGCAATCCCAGCGCCTCTTTCAAGGACAGGGCCAGCGCCGTAGTTATCGCCCGGGCCATGGAGCTGAAAGAAAAGGTCATCACCACCGCTTCCACCGGCAATGCCGCGGCTTCGCTGGCCTGCCTGACCGGCAGCCTGGTCATGAAGACTGTGATCTTCGTGCCCGAGACCGCGCCCGCGCCCAAGGTGGCGCAGCTGCTGGTCTTCGGCGCCACGGTCATCATGGTGAAGGGGACCTACGACGACGCTTTCGACCTTTGCCTGGAAGCCTCGGCCGAATACGGCTGGTATAACCGCAGCACCGGGATCAATCCTTTCACCCGCGAAGGCAAGAAGACCTGCTCCTTCGAGATCTGCGAGCAGCTAAACTGGGAGACGCCCGACAAGGTTTTCGTCCCCGTGGGCGACGGGAATATCATAAGCGGGATCTGGAAGGGCTTTGTCGAGTTCCACCGCCTGGGCATCATCGAGCGCCTGCCGCAGCTGGTAGCGGTGCAGGCCGAAGGTTCGGATTCCATAAAGCGCGCTTTCGAATCGGGCACGGACGTGCAGCCGGTGTCTGGTAAGACGATAGCGGACAGCATTTCCGTCAGCCTGCCGCGCGACGGGATGGCCGCTGTCATGGCCATAAAAGACTCAGGCGGCTTCGCGGTAAGCGTTTCCGACGCGGAGATCCTGGACGCGATACCCCGCATAGCGCGCGGCTCCAATGTTTTCGCCGAACCCGCGGCCGCCGCGACCTACGCGGGCCTGCGCAAGGCCGTTAAGGAAGGGAAGGTCAAGGAGAACGAATCAGTGGTCCTCCTGGTGACCGGCAACGGCCTGAAGGACATACAGAGCGCGATGCAGTCCGTGGGCAAGCCTTACGTGATAAACCCGGAGATGGGGGAGCTGAGGAAGCTCCTGGCGGATAATAACCTGGTCTGACCCCGCCGCCGTACAAAGAAAAACCCCGCCTAAAAAGCGGGGTTTTTCTTTGTACCGGAAAGTCTAATTAGGGAGCGCCAGGGTAAAGGCCGAGCCTTTCTGCAGCTGCGACTTCGCGAAGACCCGTCCGCCGTGCACCTCGGCTATCTTCTTTACCAGCGCCAGGCCGAGGCCCCAGCCTTCCACCTGGCCGGTGAAGGAGGCTTCCACCTGGTAAAACCTGTGGAAAATATTCTCAAGCTCTTCGCCGGGTATGCCGGGGCCGTTGTCGCCTACGGAAAGGAGGGCGTACCCGTCCCTGGACTGGGAGGAGAGGATGACCAGCTTATCCTTGCCTTGGTTGAACTTTACGGCATTGTCTATCAGGCTTTTGACGGCGGCGGCGATAATTTTCCGGTCCGCCTTTACTTTTACCGCCTCTGGCGTGACGGTCTTTATGATCAGGCCGCCGGTTTCCTTGAACCTGCCCCTGGCGTCCTCGGCTATTTCCTCCAGGAAGTCGGTGGCGTCGAACTCGATCTTTTCCAGCGAGGCGGCGTCCAGGCTGTCGATGGTGACGAAATCAAGCAGGCTTTCCACCAGCCCGTTCAGCTTCTGGCCCTGGCCGTAGATAGTGGCGGATGATTTTTGCACCATCTCGGGCAGGCCCTTGGCCGCGGCCTCGTCGCGCAGGATCTGCGCGTAGCCGTTGATGCAGGCCAGCGGGGTCTTGAACTTGTGGGAGATCAGGGAGAGAAAATTGCGCGCCATGCGCTCTTCGAGGCGCTGGGCGGTGACGTCGGACAGGATCCAGAGCCGGCCTTCCGTTACCTCGTTGCCGTCCTTGTCTTCCTTGAAAAGCTTGATGGCCGAGCAGTCGAGGTAGAACCGCTTTGGCTTCTCGCGGTAAAGCTCGAGCCGGGAGACGGGCTCCTCGCCGCCCATTACGGTTTCCAGGGCGGGCTTCGTCTCGAAATTCCTGAAGGCGTCCTTGATGTTCCCGAACTTGTACTTTTCATGTTCGAGATAAACTTTCGCCGAGTTGTTTATGATGATTATTTCGCCGGAGATGTCGGTGAGGATGGCGCCTTCTTTTATCCGCTTGAAAACTATCTCCATCTTGCGCTTCTCTTCCTTGACGGAGGAGAAAAGGCGGGAGTTCTCGATGGCTATGGCGGCCTGGCTGGAGAAGGCCTCGAAATTGTTCTTGTCTATCTCGGTGAAGTCGCCTTCGATGCGGTTTATGGCCTGCACCACGCCGATCACTTTGCCCTTGATGATCATGGGGCAGGTGAGCAGCGACTTCGTGGTGAAGCCGCTCTTGGAGTCGGCCTTCTTGGAATGGCGCGGGTCGGCGGCCGTGTCGTTGATGATGATGGAACGGCCTTCCTTGGCGCAGGTCCCGGCGATGCCCTCGCCGACTTTGAAGCGCATCTTCTGCACGTCCTCGGGCAGGCCGAGCGCGACGTCGAAATAAAGCTCCTGGGCCTTCTCGTCCAGCAGGTAAAGCGAGGCGCGCTCCGCCCCTACCACGCGCGAAGCGAGGC
>JAVHPG010000025.1:0-9031 GCA_036170455.1 Elusimicrobiales bacterium | reverse complement strand
TCGTCCAGCAGGTAAAGCGAGGCGCGCTCCGCCCCTACCACGCGCGAAGCGAGGCGCATGATGGTGGTGAGCAGCTCTGAAATATCAAGTTTTGAGGAAAGCAGCCGGGAGACCATCACCAGCATTTCCAGGCTTTCCTGCGACTGCGTTACCATTTTGATCCCGTCCTAAAAAAATATCTGCAAAAGGAGTTTGTAATAGCTCTTCCAGGCCGAGCGCTCCTGCTTATAGGCGTTGTACGCCATGTCCAGGGAGCTCTTTTCGTTAAGGCCCAGCTTCATCCCGGCAGTGACCGAGTTCGCGCTGTCCGCCTGCCTGAAGGATATTTTACTATATCCCACGTAAAGATGGCTGTCATATTCCGGTTTCATGCTGCGCGCGAGCTGCGCGGTCAGCGCCCATTCCGGGAGAGCGGTCAGCTGGCGGAAAGTCCCGAGGTAGGCCAGGTCGCTTTGGTCCAGGACGGGGCGCAACAGCGTTGAATTCGAAACCCCCGCGGGCTTTGGGAAGCCGGCCGCCGTGGCCTGGAAAAAGAACTGCCCGTAGAAAGACTTTTCCGCCTGTACCTCGAAGGCCGACTGGGAGAAAGATCTTCTTTCCAAAGTCCCGGCTTCGCTGCTGAAAGCTTTCTGGCGGGCCCAGGCGCCCGATACCGCGAGGTGCGTGTAGCTCTCGTCCGGGCTGTCGCTCAGCGAGGCGAGCAGGTAGAGTTTTCCGCCCGAGGCGCCGGAGCGGGTGAGCGGCGAGACGGGGTAGAGGAAAGGCTTCAGCGAGATGAAATACGTCGGGCCGGAGTACATCAGCGGCAGGCGGAAAGAGTAGATCCTTTCGCCGTAGCCGGCCCTGTCTTTGTAAAAAGCAACGTTCAGTCCGGAGGTCAGGGGGCTGGCGGTTTTCCTGAACACGGAAAATGAGTCTTTTTTCAGGCCGTTGGAGCCGCTCGTGTAATCGTTTTCCGCCCACCAGGCGGCGGGCGCATGCGGCACGGTAAGCGCGGCTATGGCCGCGGCAAGCAGTAAGCGCTTCATTGATTATATTATATATTAAAATTCCCGAAATGATTTTATTGTAAAATTAAAAAGCCCCCCATTGCCGGGGGGCTTTTAACCTGTTAAAGGCGGCTAAATGGCCGGGCCTTTCATGAAAAGGAAGAAATACTGCAGGAAGTCGTATAGGTCGCAGTTGACCAGGTTCACGTCCACGGGGCTGTAATTCATATAGCCGCCGATATGGCCGTTAACCTTGTTATAGGTAAGATCCACCGGGGCGTGCCCGGCGTAGCCTTTCACGCTGACTATGGTGGCGTCCGCCAAGCCTTCCGACATATTGAATTCGAGCTTTACCGGGGAGTTGTTGGCGTAGCCTTCCAGGAGGCCGTTCTTCCAGTTGACGGTATAATTGACGGGGCTGTGATTGGCGCCGCCCTGCACTGTCACCTCTTCGGTGCTCCAGGCGAACTTAAGGTCGACGGGGGAAAGGTTCGCGCCGCCGGTGATGGTCTTCGCTTCGTGGTTTATCTTGACATCCACCTGGGAGAGGTTCATGCCGCCGGAGATGGTCCAGTCCAGCTTGTTGATCCTGAGGTCCACGGGGCTGTGGTTCATCCCGCCCTTTATGGTACCCATCTTGACGGCGAAAGTGGATTTATTGTTCAGGCCGAAAAGCTGGTTGTGTACTTTCTGGCCGACTTTGACTTCGGTGATGTAGTAATAGCGGGCGAGGCCTACGGCATAGTCCGCGGCGTCCAGGCCTTTCACGTCCACCATTACCATATAGCCGCCGAGATTGTCCTGCGAGGCGCTCGCTTTGAAGCCGTTGTCGTTAAGTTCTTTCACGACTTTATCGATGTCCTGGCCGTGCTGCACCATGCCGACTAGGGTGTCGTTCATGTCCGGCTGGGCTCCGTTGACCGTGATCTTTTTCAGGGTATTCCACTGGTTGGACTTGGGAGCTTCGGGGAGGGGGGCCTGTACGGCGGGGAGAGAAAGGCCCGCTTTACCGAGGACCTGGCTTTCGGCGGCTTTCACCTGGGCCGTGGCCGAGATCGAAAATATTATGGCTGCCGCGATGCTGGATAGTTTATTCATTCTGTTGCCTCCTGGGCTGCTATGGACATATTGTGCCAGAATTCCCGCCCGGACACAAAGGGCGCAGGACCCCCTGCCCCGAGTTTTTTGGCCCAAGCTATATAGGCCTTTTGGCCTTCGGCCGGGTGGGCCTTGCCAGCCTTGACAGGTCAAGCGTTTCCGCTTATACTATTGGCGTGGCAGGAAGCCGGAGGACCTTATGAAGAAAATATTAATCGCGGCGATCTTTACCCTGACGGCGGCGTCCGCGGCCATGGCAGCGGAAATAAAAACCGATTTCGGCGGCCAGGCATCCAGGAGCCTGTCCGCGCCCGCTGTTTCCGCCCCCGCCCTGTCGGATGCCGCGAAAGCGCCGGCGGCCCCCAAGGAATGGACCGTGATGGTCTTCGTGAACGGCAAAAACGACCTGGAGCTGGCCGGGCTCTATAATGTGAACCAGATGGAAAAGATCGGTTCCACCAAGGACATGAACATAGTGGTGGAGATAGGCCGCATGAAAGGCCAGGCCGGCGGCGATACCGACCTGGACGGCGACTGGACCGGCTCGCGCCGCCTGTACATCAAAAAAGATTCCAACGAGGAGAAAATAACCTCGCCGGTGATACAGAAAGCCGCGACGGTGGACATGGGCGACTATAAGCGGGCCGTGGATTTCGTGAAATGGTCCAAAGAAAAATATCCCGCCAAGCGCTATATGCTGATAATCTGGAACCACGGGTCCGGCTGGATGGACCCGCGCAAGGAGCAGAAAGGCATCTCTTTCGACGACGAGACCGGCAACTATATCAGGACCCCCCAGATAGGGCTTATCCTCAAGGAGGCGGGCAAAGTGGACATCCTGGCTTTCGACGCCTGCCTTATGAACATGGCCGAAGTCGCTTTCGAGGTGAAGGACGACGCGCAGGTCATCGTGGGCTCAGAAGAGACCGTGCCGGGGCTGGGCTACCCGTACAACCTGTTCCTGGGCGCCATGGCCAAAAATCCCGCGCTTGGCACGGAAGATACCGGGGCCCTGATGGTCGAAGCTTTCAAGATGTTCTACGACGTGGTAAAGAAAAACGTGCAGCTCTCGGCCCTCCGGGCTTCGAAGCTGGACGGCCTGGCCGTGAAGATGTCCGATTTCGCCAGGCTGGCCAAAGAGATAGGGGATATGGACGCGCTGAAGGCGGCCCGCAACGGCGTCATCCGCTACGACGCTGTCGGGGCCGGCTCGGACCCCGCCATGACCATCTCTTTCTACGGAGACGTATCGCAGTTCGTGAAGCTGGCCGCCGCGGGATCGAAGGAACATGCGAAAGCGGCGGAGCTGAAGCAGAAAGCGGCCGAGCTGCAGGAGTATATCGACAGAGAGCTGGTGATCGATAATAAAACCGCGGGAGTTAACCGCGTCGGCAAGGAGATGTCGGAGAGCAAAGGCATCTCCGTTTACCTGCCGCCGGCTGAAACCCGCATCCCGCAGGAGAAGCTCGAGGGGATCTTCGAGAACAAGTACACCGATTTCGCTTTCGACAAAGCGGCCGGCTGGCACGACTTCGTGACCTTCCTGTACGGCGCGAAATAGGGCGGCGGCGCTTAAAGAAAATACCCCGGCCGTCCGCCGGGGTATTTTTTTGTTAGAATTTCGATGTGATGAAGATCCTGCTCGCGAATTTCGCGGAATGCCCGGAGAACCTGCATTTTGAGCGGGCTTTCGTGCGCGCTTTTGGGAATGGTAAAAAATTTTCGCTGGATATTGTCCACGATTTCGATTATCACTACGATTTTCTAGGGACGCTGCCGCCGCCGGGGGGGAAGCGTTTAAAATATTCCGGGCTGGAAGCCTTGAAGAAAGCTGCGGCCGGGCCTTACGACCTGATCGTCCTGCTGGATTTTCCCAAGCGGGCGCGGTGCGCGCCGGCTTTCCTCTGGCTGGCGCGGGAGGCCGCGGCGGGGAAAAAAGTATTCATAGCGAACCACCTTATCCCGATGCCGGGGCAGAATTTCACGGCGGACCTTGCCCGGCGGCTGAAAGCTTTGGCCGTCGTGGACGCCGGGTATATGCTGGAGTCCGACGATTGGGGGCTTTGGGCCGATACGGGGCTGGAAGAGCCGCGCCTGCTGAAGCGCGGCTATGCCGTCGACTGCGAATATTACAGCCCGCAGCGGGTTGGCGCAGGGGATTATGTTTTCTCGGCGGGTTCGGCGGGGCGCGAGTTTGCGGCGTTGGCGGGCGCGGCAAAAAACTCCAGGCTGGGTCTCAAGATTTTCAGTGACGCCAAGCCTTCCAAACTTCCCCGCGGGGTCGAATTCCTGCCGCTGGCCAAAAACCTTCATAATCTGCGGAGCGCGGCGGCGGGGGCCCGGGCTGTGGTGATCCCCGTGCGCGACGGGTATGTGAACGAGGCCGCCGGAAATTCGATAGCTTTCCTCAGCATGGCCCTGGGCCGTCCGGTGCTGGCCCGGCGCACCCCGTATATGGAGCGGTTCATCAAGGACGGCAAGAACGGATTTTTTTACGATAAGCTCTCTGCCAGCTCGCTTGCCCGCGGGCTTGAGCGCGTAATTGCGCTCTCCCAGGCCGCGCAAAAAAAAATGGGCGCCGCCGCCCGCGGCACTATCCTCCAAAAAGCCAGCCTCGACCGCTTCTGCGCGGCTTTCCTGAATCGTTTCGCTAAGTAAAAAATGCGGCGGCCGGCTTTTATTCTTGCGGGGTTAATAAGCGGAGTTTTTTGGCCAGTTCCGGGAAACCGTTCTTCTGGGCCACGCCGGCGGCGTCCAGGCCGAAGCGGTTGGCGGCGGAGGGCCGGGCCCCGAGGGAGAGCAGCAGCATCGCGGTCTCCGTATGGCCGCGCCAGGCGGAAAGTATCAGCGGAGTGTTGTTGTCTGAATCCATCGCGTTGATATTGGCCCCGGCTTCCAGCAGTTTTTTTATCACCGTGTCTCTGCCGCGCAGGGACGCCCACATAAGCGGGGTCCAGCTGATGCGGTCGCGGCTTTCGATATTCGCTTTCCGTTTCAGCAGACTTTCCAGGGAGGCTTCCTTGCCCCACCTCGCGGCAAGGTTGAGGGGCGTTTCCCGGTCGCGGTTCCTCGCATTGATATCCGCGCCTTTGTTCAGCAGAAGCTCGGTCATCTCGCCGTCGTTCTGCATTACGGCCAGCATGAGCGGTGTCCAGCCCCGCCCGGGGTCCGTATTCACGGGGACGCCTTGCGCAAGCAGGAGCTCGACTTTTGCCTTGTCCTTGTTCCTTATGGCGGTATTCAGCCGCAGGGCGGGGTCTTTTTCTCCCAGGCTGCACGAAGCCGACAGCGCGGCCAGGACGCAAAAGAGAGCCGTCCTTGTGAATATTTTTTTGGGTACTGTCATTGGTGTCGTAGCGGGTCCAGGGGTCGTTTATTATGATACAAACGATTCGCGTCCTTTGGCTAGAATAAGCGCTCCCCGGGATAGGGCGTTCACGCTCTTAATTTGTTAGAATTTAAGCGTAGTCCTGGTCATCCTTCTGGCGGGTCTTGAGGTTAATCACTGATGGATCAGATCCTTATCTTGGACTTTGGCAGCCAGTACACCCAGCTTATCGCCCGCAGGCTCCGCAGTTTGCGGGTTTATTGCGAGATACTTCCTTTCAGCGCCGCGGCGGAGGACATCCTCTCCCGGTCGCCGAGGGGGATAATCCTTTCCGGCGGGCCTTCCAGCGTCTACGACAAAGCCGCCCCCAAGCCGGACCCGGCCGTGTTCAGCCTGGGCATACCGGTGCTGGGAGTCTGCTACGGGATGCAGCTTATGGCGCGCGAATACGGCGGGGTCGTGAGCAAGGCCTCCCGGCGCGAATACGGGCTCGGCAAGGTCAGTCTGCGCAGGGGCTCGAAGCTCCTCGCCGGGCTGCCCGGAACTCTGAACGTCTGGATGAGCCACGGCGACGAAGTTAAAAAAGTCCCGCCCGGCTTCAAAGTCACCGCCTCCGCCTCGGCCGCCGGGATCTCGGCGATGGAAAATCCCGCGCTCAATCTTTACGCGCTCCAGTTCCATCCCGAAGTCCACCATACCGGGCAGGGCGCGAAGATGCTCGAAAATTTCGCGCGCGGCATCTGCGGCTATAAAGAGCGCTGGACCCCCTCTTCCTGCCTTGCCGAAAGCGTCTCTGAAATAAAGAAGCAGGCCCGCGGCAAGACCGTCATCTGCGGTCTTTCCGGCGGGGTGGACTCCTCCGTGGCCGCCGTGCTCGCGCACAGGGCCATCGGCGACAAGCTCCGCTGCATCTTCGTGGACACCGGGCTGCTGCGCCACGGCGACTCGCAGCGCATGAAGGAAGTTTTTCACGACAAGTTCGGCTACAGCGTCAGGATAGTGAACGCTTCAAAGCTCTTCCTCGGGCGGCTGAAAGGCGTCACCTCGCCGGAGAAGAAACGGAAAATAATCGGGCACACTTTCATAGAGGTCTTCGATAAAGAGGCCAAAAAAATAAAGGACGCCGCTTTCCTGCTGCAGGGCACGCTCTATCCCGACGTTATCGAATCCGTTTCCGTAAAAGGGCCTTCGGCGGTCATAAAGAGCCACCACAATGTGGGCGGCCTGCCCGCGAAGATGAAGATGGGGCTCATCGAGCCGCTCAGGTTCTTCTTCAAGGACGAAGTGCGCGAGCTCGGCCGCAGCATGAAGATCCCGGAGCCGGTGCTGATGCAGCATCCTTTCCCGGGGCCCGGCCTCGCGATACGGGTACTTGGCGAAGTTACGCCCGAGCGCCTGAAAATACTGCGCGAAGCCGACCGCCTGATGCGCGAGGAGATCCAGGACGCCGGCTGGTACCCGAAGATCTGGCAGGCTTTCTGCGTGCTGCTGCCGGTCAGGTCCGTCGGCGTGATGGGCGACGAGCGGTCTTACGAATACACCATCGCGCTGCGCTGCGTAAGCTCGGTGGACGGCATGACGGCCGACTGGTCGAAGCTGCCCCACGACCTGCTCCAAAAGATCTCTTCGAGGATAGTCAGCGAGGTGCGCGGCATAAACCGCGTGGTTTACGACATCACCTCCAAGCCGCCGGCCACCATCGAGTGGGAATAAAAAAGAGGTTAACAATGCTACAGAATAAGATCAGCCTCGGCCTTACTTTCGACGACGTGCTGCTGCTCCCGGCGAAGTCCTCGGTGCTGCCGAAGCAGACCTCGATCCACGCCCGCCTGACCGCGAAGATCAAACTTAATATCCCGCTGATCTCCGCCGCCATGGACACCGTCACTGAATCCGCCCTGGCCATAGCGATGGCGCGCGAGGGCGGTATCGGGATGATCCACCGGGCAATGCCCGCGCACCAGCAGGCGCTGGAGGTGGCCAAGGTCAAAAAGCACGAAAGCGGCGTTATCACCAGCCCGGTGACCATCTCGCCCGAAGAGACGCTCGGCGACGCGCTCGAGCTGATGCGCAAGCACGGGATCTCCGGCCTCGTCGTGGTTTCGCAGGGCAAGCTGGCCGGCCTGCTTACGAACCGGGACCTGCATTTCGCGAAAGACCTTGGCAGGAAGGTTTCCTCGGCGATGACTAAAAAGCTGGTCGTCGGCCCGGTCGGCATCTCCCTGGAGAAAGCCGAGAAGCTGCTGTACGAGCACCGCATAGAGAAACTGCCGCTCGTGGACGGGCAGTACCGCCTTAAAGGCCTCATCACCACCAGGGACATGAAGAACGTTAAAGATTATCCCGAGGCCTGCAAGGACAGGGCCGGCCGCCTGCGGGTAGGCGCGGCGATAGGCGCGGGCGAAGCGGCGGTAGAGCGCGCCGGGGAACTGGTGGCCGCGGGGGCCGACGTGATCTCGCTCGACACCGCGCACGGCCATTCCGAGTCAGTGCTGCGTACGCTCAAGGCCGTGAAGAAACGGTTCGACGTAGAAGTTATAGCCGGCAATGTGGCCACTTACGAAGGAGCGCTGGACCTGATAAAGGCCGGCGCCGACGCTATCAAGGTGGGCATCGGCCCCGGCTCTATCTGCACCACCCGCATAATCTCCGGCGTCGGCGTGCCGCAGCTGACCGCCGTAAGCGAATGCTGCAGGGCCGCCGCCAGGCGCGGCATTCCCGTCATAGCCGACGGGGGGATAAAATTTTCCGGGGACATAACCAAGGCGATCGCCGCCGGCGCTGACTGCGTGATGCTCGGAACCCTCCTGGCCGGGACTCAGGAAGCGCCCGGGGACATCATCCTGTTCCACGGGCGCAGCTACAAGGCTTACCGCGGCATGGGCTCGGTCGGCGCGATGGAAGCCGGGTCGAAGGACCGCTACGGGCAGGCCGGAGTAGAAAAACAAAAGCTTGTTCCGGAGGGCATAGAGGGCCAGGTCCCGTTTAAAGGTTCTGTTTCCGATATCGTGCACCAGCTCACCGGCGGCCTGCGCTCCGGCCTGGGCTATTGCGGCTGCAAAGACCTGCCGGAGCTCAGGAAGAAAGCGCGCTTCGTCCGCATCTCCGGCGCGGGGCTGAAGGAAAGCCATGTCCACGATGTTAAAGTGACCAAGGAAACTCCGAACTACGCCCTTGACGATTAATATCACGGGTTAATAAAAGGGCAGCGTTAAATCGCGCTGTCCTTTTTTATTATATTAGCGGCCGCGATATTCAGTTAAATATAATTTCGGTGCCGGACTTTTCATAAGAATCCCCTAAATTTCGCGCCTATATATTCATCCAGGCCCTCATTTTGGCTTCATCCGGTTTTGTCTAATCCAAATAAGTCCTTATATCTCAATCATCTTTTTAGGATAGGCCTATTTCCATAGACCCAAGGGCCTATACGGGGAGGGCCTAGAGAGGCCTAGGCCCCCCTGGGTATAAAAACAGGACCGGCCTGGGTACTTGGCCACTTAAACAAAACGGTTCCGGGCTGTATACTATTAGCATGACGAACCTAAAAAACATATCCCAGATCGGCGTAGCGGCGGTATTCCTTTCGCTTTTCTCCCACGCGGGCGCAAAAGCC
>JAVHPG010000024.1:0-3920 GCA_036170455.1 Elusimicrobiales bacterium | reverse complement strand
TTCTGGAACGCCCCGCTGGACCAGAAGGAACATAAAAAACTCGCCCTGCTGGCGGCCGTGGACTGCCAGGTGGAGATGGGCCGCCTGAACGAGGCGCTCACGCAGTACACGATAAAGCCCGCGGCCCGCGTCGGGGTGAACTCCGGCCCGATGGTCGTCGGCAATATGGGCTCCAAGACCAGGCTTTCCTATACCGTGATGGGCGACGCCGTGAACCTGTCCTCCCGCCTCGAGGGCGCGAACAAGTTCTTCCACTCCAAGATAATGACCAGCGAGGCGACCTTTGCCGGGCTCAAGGACGTTTTCGACTACCGCTACCTCGGCAGCATACGGGTGGTGGGCAAAGCCATCCCCGTCAGGGTTTATGAACCCTTCGCCCGCAAGGGCGAGGCGGCGCCGGAAATCAAGGCGATGCTGAAAAACTACGAAGCCGGGATAGAGAAGTTCTACAAGGCCGATTACGCCGGCTCGCTGAAGGACTTTCAGGCCGCGCTGGCTGCCCGTCCTAACGACGGGCCCTCGCAGTTCTACATAGAGCAGGCGGAGCTGTATATGAAGGAGCCGCCCAAGGACTGGGACCAGTCCTTCAACCTTACTTCAAAGGGCTAAATGATAATCTTCTGGCGCCTGCTGCTCTCGCATCTCCTCGCTGACTTCACGCTTCAGTTCGACGTCGTCAACCGGCTGAAGCGGAGGAACGTGTGGGGGATGCTGCTCCACTGCCTGACCCACTTCGTCGTGTCGGCGGCCCTGACCTGGAATTTCCTGCCGGAGACCTGGTTCAACCTTGGGCCGCTCGCGGTCAACGGGTGGGGGGCGCTGGCGCTGATGCTGGCCGCGCATTTCGCCACCGACCAACTGCGCGTCTACAGCATGAAGGTCCTTCACTTCAGGGATAACACGCTCAGTTTCCTGGCGGACCAGGCGGTGCATTTCTACGTGCTGTTCATGATCTCTCCGGTGATCATTAACGGCCCCGACCTGCTGCTGGGGGAGAAATGGGCGGCTATCGCCGCCATGCTGGTGCTGGTCACGCATTTCACCACGGTGCTCGTCTATTTCTTCGAAAAGGACATGTTCGGAAAGGGTTTCCCGAACTTCGACGAGAAGTATTTTCTCATCTTCGAGCGCCTGGTGCTCTGGGCTTTCTTCTTCGCGGCCGGCTACTGGTGGCTCCCTTTCGCCGCGGCCTGGGTATTCCAGCTTTTCTACCTGAAGCGCAAGCGCATTATCGACCTGTCCAAGGTGAATGTCTGGCTGAGCGTGGCGATCACCGTCCTGCTCGGCCTGTGGACCCGGTTCGCGTATTACGGCTACCTGTGACGGCTGCGGGTGAACTTAAGGAAGGCATGTTCGATGCTATAGATAAACTAGGTATAGACGAGGCCGTCTTTACCTTTATAGACGTGGAGACGACTGGGCTTTCCCCGCGCGCCGCGCGCGTCTGCGAGGTGGCCGCCATCAATTTCCGCGGCGCCGAGCGGGTGGGGACGCTGGCCGAGCTTGTAAATCCCGGCCTGCCTATCCCCCCGGAAGTGACGCGCATCCACGGCATTACCGATTCAATGGTGAAGGACAGCCCTTCTTTCTCCGGCGTGGCGCCGCGGCTCCTGGCGATGCTGGAAAATTCCGTTATCGTGGCGCATAACGCGGAGTTCGACCTGGGTTTTTTGACGGCGGAGTTCGAGCGGGTAGGGCTGAAATTCCCGAAGCTTCACGTGGTTGACACCCTGACCATCGCCAGGAAGAGCTGGAAGTTCAAGAGCAACCGCCTCGGCAATATAGCCGCCGAACTTAATTTCTCCAACGAGAACTGGCACCGCGCCCTGAGCGACGTGGAGATGACCAGAAAGATCTTCGGTCATTTTATCAGCGCTTTCAAGGCCGCCGGCGCGGTGACGGTGGCGGACCTTATGGAAAAGTGCGGAGGAAAAACATCATGACAAAACCTTTCAGTCTCGGTTCCAGGCCGGATATAGTGGATTTAGCGGAAGTGGCTTTCGGCTACCGCCGCACCGTGATCGCCCCCAGGGTCCTCAAGCTCATAGCCTCCCGGCGTGCCGGCCTGGAGTCCCTTCTGCGCCAGGATAAGGTGATGTACGGCATCAATACCGGCTTCGGCGAGCTGGCCAGCCAGCGCGTCTCCCGCGAAAGCCTTAAAAGCCTGCAGGTGAACCTCATACGCAGCCATTCCTGCGGCGTAGGCGAACCCCTGGACGACGCCGAGGCCCGCGGCCTGATGTTCGCCCGCGCCAATGAGCTGGCCATGGGGAATTCCGGCGTGCGCCCCGTGCTGGTAAAAACGCTGTCCAGCCTTATAAACAAGGGGATCATTCCATTCATCCCCTCCAAAGGCTCGGTCGGCGCCAGCGGCGACCTGGCGCCTTCCGCTCATATGGCCCTCACCCTGATAGGCGAGGGGCTGGCGAAGTTCGCCGGCGAAGAGAAATGGCAGCCTTCGGCCGCCGTGCTTAAGAAAGCCGGGATTAAGCCCATAGAGCTGGCCGAAAAGGAGGGCCTGGCCCTGATAAACGGCACACAGGCCATGAAGTCCGTGGGCGGCCTGGCGCTGTTCGAGGCGATGAACCTCGTTTATTCCGCCGTGCTCACCGGGGCGCTGAGCCTGGAAGCGCTCAAAGGCACCCCGGCGCCCTTCGACATGCGCATCCACGCGCTCAAGCCGCACCCCGGCCAGCTCGAGGTGGCGAAGCTGCTGGAGGCCATGCTGAAGGGGAGCAAGATACGCGCCTCGCACACAGTCAACGATAAGCGGGTGCAGGACCCTTATTCGCTGCGCTGCATGCCGCAGGCCATGGGCGCTTCCCTCGACGCCATTGACTTCGCGGTCAACACTTTCGAGACCGAACTCGGCAGCGTGACCGACAACCCGCTGGTGGTGGAGGGGAAAAAACGCGGCTCCGTCGAAGTGCTCTCCGGCGGCAATTTCCACGGCCAGGCGGTGGCCTTCGCGGCCGATTTCGCCGCGATAGCCGTAACGGCCCTTGGGAATATCTCGGAGCGCCGCATAGCCCAGCTGGTGAGCGACTTCAAGATCCTGCCGCCCTTCCTGGCCCGCAACCCGGGCCTGGAATCCGGCTTTATGATAGCCCATGTCACCGCGGCCGCGCTCTGCAATGAGAACAAAGTGCTCAGCCACCCGGCCAGCGCCGACTCCATCTCCACCTCCGCCAATAAAGAGGATTTCGTGAGCATGGGAATGACCGCCGCGCTGAAGCTCGGCACCGTGGTCCATAACGTCGCGCGCATAACGGCCATAGAACTGATGGCCGCCGCCGAAGGGGTGGAGTTCCACCGCCCGCTGAGATCCAGCGCCCGCCTGGAAAATGCCCTGGCGAAGCTGCGCAAGATCTCTCCCGCCTTCAAGGGCGACGAGGTTTTTTCGGGGCGGATAGAGGCGGTAGCCGAAGCGATCCTGAGCGGCTATTTCGTGGAGTGACAGGCACGGGGATATAAATATGGCTTCATCTAAGAACAATACCGTAATACGCGCGGCGCGGGGCAATAAACTTTCATGCAAGGGCTGGCAGCAGGAAGCGGCCCTGCGCATGCTGATGAACAACCTGGACCCCGAGGTGGCCGAGCGCCCGGAGGACCTGATAGTTTACGGCGGGCGGGGGAAGGCCGCCCGGAACTGGGACTGCTATCATGCTATCGTCGCCTCCCTGCGCAAGCTGGAGAACGACGAGACGCTGCTGGTGCAGTCCGGCAAGCCCGTCGGGGTGCTGCGGACGCATGAATACTCGCCGCGCGTGATAATCGCCAACTCAAATCTGGTGGGGAACTGGGCCAACTGGGAAACTTTCGACGAGCTTGAGAAGAAGGGCCTGATGATGTACGGCCAGATGACGGCCGGCTCCTGGATCTACATCGGCACGCAGGGCATCCTCCAGGGCACTTAC
>JAVHPG010000023.1:0-3964 GCA_036170455.1 Elusimicrobiales bacterium | reverse complement strand
TCTTCAAAGGCTACAAACCCCAGTTCTACTTCCGGACCACGGACGTGACCGGTTCAGTAGAGCTTAAACCCGGCGTCGAGATGATCATGCCCGGCGACCACGCCGAGATGACCGTCGAGCTGATCTCCGCCATCGCCATGGAAAAGGGCCTCCGCTTCGCTATCCGCGAAGGCGGCCACACCGTGGGATCCGGAGTCGTCTCGGAGATAATAGAATAATATGGCCGAAACTAAAAAAGAAGAAGCTAAGCCCGCTCAGCAGCGGATCCGCATCCGCCTGAACTCTTACGACTACAGGCTGATAGACCAGTCCACCGTGAAGATCATCGAAACGGCGAAGCGGACGGGCGCGCTCATCGCGGGCCCGGTCCTTCTCCCCACGAGGATCCGCAAGTACACGGTGAACCGGTCCGTTCACGTGGACAAAAAGTCCCGCGAGCAGTTCGAAATGCGCATCCACAAGCGCCTCATCGAGCTGATCAGCCCGACCCAGAAAACGGTGGACGAGCTCATGAAGCTCGACCTCCCCAGCGGCGTCGAAGTAGAGATAAAACTCTAACTCAACGCAGCTCGCAGTAAGCTTGCTTTTGCCAACCCTGGCTGGTTTGAAAGGACCAGCCAGGGTTTTATTTGGCAGGAGGACCTAAGGACAGCCAAGCCCATACCCTCGCCGCCCCGACCCGGCTTCCCGCGGCTTTTTGTCCGGGCTGTTCTTATGTAAAGGACAGTCCGGATTTATATTTGTATAATTAAATTAAGATTTCGCGAAGAATTCAGGACGGAGGTACTTCTATGGCTAAGCTTAAGGTTAATGCGGCGATCGTGAAGAAGAACGCGGAGCTGTGCAGGAAGCGGAGGATAGTGATACCTACCTTTGCGCAGATGAAAGATCCCTCGCTTATTTCCGAGAAGACCAGGAAGGCCCTTAAGCCCGTCGGGCTCTGGGACATAAACCCCGTCAACCTTTTCCGCATCAACTGGCATAACGACCATAACACCGGCCTCTTCAATGGCGTCAACTATCTCGAAATCCCCAAAGAAATAACCGGCATCGACGCCCGCGTCGTCGGCATCGTCGGCAAATACTTCCCCACCGGCGCCCACAAAGTAGGCGCCGCCTTCGGCTGCCTCGCGCCCCAGCTCGTCACCGGCCAGTTCGACGCCCAGGCCCAGAAAGCCGTCTGGCCCTCCACCGGCAATTACTGCCGCGGCGGCGCCTTCGACAGCAAGCTCCTCGGAACCACCCCGGTAGCCATCCTCCCCCAGGGCATGTCCAAAGAGCGCTTCGACTGGCTCAAAGAAATAGGCTCCGAAGTCATCGCCACCCCCGGCACCGAATCAAACGTAAAAGAAATTTACGACAAGTGCTGGGAAATAAAGAAGACGCGCAAAGACTGCGTCATCTTCAACCAGTTCGAAGAAATGGGCAACCCCACCTGGCATTACCATGTCACCGGCTCCGCCCTCGAAGAAGCCTTCAACGCCATTAAGGGCCCCAGGAGCCGCCTTGCCGCTTTCACCTCCGCCACCGGCTCCGCGGGAACCATAGGCGCCGGCGATTACCTCAAGAAGAAATTCCCCGGGATGAAGATCACCGCCTCCGAAGCCCTGCAGTGCCCCACCATCCTAAATAACGGCTTCGGCGAGCACCGCATAGAAGGCATCGGCGACAAGCATATCCCCTGGGTCCACAATGTCCGCAATACCGACGTCGTCACCGCAATCGACGACGAAGCCTGCGTCCGCCTCGCCCGCCTCTTCAATGAGCCCGAGGGCAAGAAAGTCCTGGCCCAGTACGGCGTGAAGAAAGAGGTCATCGAGAAGCTCGGCCTGCTCGGCTTCTCCGGCATCTCCAATATGCTCAGCGCTATCAAGACCGCGAAGTATTATGAAATGGGCAAGGACGACGTCATCGTCACCGTCTTCACCGACTCCATGGAGCTCTACGGTTCCCGCCTCAAAGAAATGGAGAAAGAAATGGGCAAGTACACCCGCGAGAACGCGCTGGTGGACTTCGAGCGCCGCCTGCTCGGCGAGAGCGTGAATTACATGAAGGAGCTCACCTATACCGACCGCAAAGCCGTGCATAATCTGAAATACTTCACCTGGGTGGAGCAGCAGGGCCGAACCTCGGACGATTTGCGCCGGCTCTGGGACCCGTCCTACTGGGACGAGACTTTCGGTATGGTAACCGAATACGACAGGCTGATAGAAGCTTTCAACAAGGAAGTCGCGCTCTAATGGCCACCAAAGGCGTCTTCAGGGTAGAGTGTCCACACTGCGGCGAGGGCTTCGACGCCGACTTCTGGACCGTGGTCCGCGGGGACCGCGATCATGACGTCAAAGAACTTATCCTCAGCGGCGAATTCGACCTGCTGGTCTGCCCCAAGTGCGAAGAGATGGTCCAGCACGAGGAGCCTTTCCTCTACATAGATCCTGCCAGGGATATCCTGGCCTTCGTAATGCCCGAACCCTACGAAGCGGAGAAAGACAAATGGATAGCCCGCATGCAGGCCGACTATGAGCCGGTGCGCGGCGCGCTGACCAAGGGCCAGGGCCTAAGCGGCGAGCCGCTTTACTTCTTCGGGCTGGGCCAGCTTTCCGCCCTGCTCCAGAACGACAAGGACCGGGAGGAAGAGACCGAAGTTATGGAATTCATGGCCCGCGAAGACGGCCTGCAGCTTCTTCCGGTAAAGCCCGCCGCCGCGCGCGAGCTGGACCTGCCTTTTACCATCCCCGTGAAGGCAGGCCTGGCCGGACGCACGGCCGCCCTTAGCGCCGCCGAGGCCCTCCACGCGAAGAACGACGCCCTGCTCCGCCTTAAGAAGCTGGTGGACTTTCTCAAGACCCCCGCCAGCGAAACCGTCCCCTTCCTGAAAAAGAAATGAAACTCGTCCCGCTGAACGACCGCCCGCTGCTTGAAAAAGCCGCCGCGCTGGCGGACGCCGCGGGCTTGGAGCTTTACGCCGTGGGCGGCTGCGCCCGCGACTGGGTTTTGCGGCGCGAGAGCGCCGACATAGATTTCCTTTTGAGCGGGGAAGCCGCGCCGGTAGTGGCCGGGCTGGAGAAGGCTTACGGCGGCCGGCACGAAAAATTCGGACCTTTCCTTACCGTCCGTTTCTTCTCCGCCGAAGGCCGCCGCCTGGACTTCGCCCGGTTCCGGAAAGAAACATACCTTAAACCCGCCGCTCTTCCCACGGTTTTGTCCGCGGCTTCGGCAGAAGAAGATCTGAAGCGCAGGGATTTCGCCTGCAATGCAATGGCCGTGCGGCTGAACGGGGCTGAAGCCTTCAGCCTGCTGGACCCGTATAAAGGCCTTGAAGATATAAAGGCCGGGCTGGTGCGTGTGCTGCATGAGAAAAGCTTCGAGGACGACCCTACCCGTGTTTTCCGGGCGGCGCGCTTTTGCGGCCGCTTCGGCTGGCGGCTTGCGGCCGGCACGCGGGAGCAGGCGCTGGCCGCGGTCAAGGGCGGTTTCCCCGGCTTGCTTTCCCGCGAAAGGCTGCGCAATGAGCTCGTGAAAATATTGGCGGAGGCCGATCCGCTGCCGGCCCTGGAAATACTCCGGGAACTGGGCGCGCTGGCTTTCATCCATCCTTCTTTTTCTTTCGATAGATCGATCCTGCCGCGGGCCGGCGTTCAAAGCCGCATCGCCGCCCTTGCCGTCCTGATGGGGACTGCCGGGGAGGATTTCGTGGCCGGGCTGAGGTTCTCAAAAAAAGAAACCGCCGGGATCCTGAAGATCTCGGCGGGCCTGCGGCACGGTTAGCTCCCGCTTTTAATCTCCGTCTTTTTTATCCCCGGTTTCGCCGGGGTTTTCTATTTTCGGGTTGCGGGCGAAGTCCTGCAGTTTGGAGGTGAGCACCGCCGCGCGCCTGACTGCCTCTATGATCCGCGAAATTTCAGTCTTTATCGGGCTCGAGGCCGCCAGGTCGTCGTCTATCAGGGTGGCGTAGCCGCTTATG
>JAVHPG010000022.1:0-18748 GCA_036170455.1 Elusimicrobiales bacterium | reverse complement strand
GCGACCTGCTGGCGCTTTTTATCTTCGACCTGGTTTTGATCCCCGCCGGAGCCTGGCTTTTCTCAATGGCCGTAAACCGCGCCAGGAAAGCCGGCACGCTGGGAGAATATTAGTTCTTGACGGCAAGCACGTAGTGGGAGCTCAGCGGAGCTCCGGCGGAAAGCGAACAAATTCCTTCCACGCAGACGGACGGCTCCAGATAATTTTTTCGCCAGCCGGAAGAGGTCAGGTAAAAGAGCCCGGGCTCGCCCGACTTTACCACGGCCTCCAAAAAGCTGAAAGTCAGTTTTATATCCCCGTTCGCGCCGGCGAACCCGGGGCCGAACTGCCAGGCCAATAAAGGCCGGTACCCTTTAGGCAGCCGGGCGGACAAGACCTGCGGCAGGGTCCCTTCCATCACTTCCAGGTTTATCTCCTCGGAGCCGCGCTGGCGGCTTCTGAAATCTATCCGGGAAAGCGCCGCGCGGGAGGAAACCGCTTCGACCGCGTAATCCACGCCATGCGGGGAGATCCTCAGTGGCCGCTTTGTAACCGTATATTGCGTCAGGGCGGCCCCCTCCAGGCGCTCGACCGCCGGCTCAGCCCCGGTGGGACGCTTGGGCTCCGGGACCGAAGGCGGCCGGAAGCGGAAAGACAGCGAGATGCGGTGCGCTACTCCAAGGTCGCCAAAAGGCGTAAAGGCGTAGTCGAAGCGAAGGTCGTTGTAAACGAAGCCGAGCCCGGCCGATAAGCCGGAAAAAGCGCCCAATTCGTTGCCGTGCTGGCGGTAGCGGTAGCCGGTACGCAGGAACAGCTTGTCGGAAAGCGGGTGTTCGAGCCCGACGGCTATGGAAGGATAGTTATCTATCGGCTTTGAAACATCCAGGGCGACAAGCAGGCCCTTTTCATAAATACGGTGGCTCAGGCCCGCCTTGAAAGTGAGCGGCAGCGGGAAACTCTTTGAATTGAACTTTACCCCCGGCCCGAAGTTCTGCACGGTAAACCCGGCGGTGAACTGACGGTCCAGCCAGGGAAAGTCGTAAAGAGCGCTTAGATCGAGCGCCGCGGTATTCCCCGCTTCCGTGTCTATGCTCTGCCTTATTATCTTGAAAGCCGCGCCGAGCCGCAGGTCCCGGCTGTAGCTGAAGCCGTAGGCGGCCGAGAAAGCCAGGTCGTAAGCGCTGAACTTACCCTCCACCGGGGAAACGGCGACGAAAGTCTCGTTCAGGCCGCTGCGCCGCTCCATGTCCTTCGGCGTATAAAAATAATTCAGCCCCAGCCCCAGATGCCCGCTCCGGAGAATGCTGCCCTTCAGCAGCTTTATATCCTCCCCGGGCAGGGTAAAGCCGAAATATTCCTGGCCAAGCCCCTGGAAATATTCATTATGGGTGAAGACCAGGGTCTTTCCCACGGGCAGGGCGAGACCCGCGGGGTTCCAGTATACGGCATAGGCGTCGTCGGACAGGGCCGTATAGGCGCCGGCCATGGAAACGGCGCGGGCCCCCACGCCTATCTTAAGGAAAGAAGCCGAAGTGGTCCCCGCCGACGGATAGATCTTGGCGGCGCGAGCCGGCTGCGGGTTCATGACCATGAACTGGCAAATAAAGGCGGACAGGAATATAACGCTTTGCTTTTTCCGGACAAAGACGTTCTTTATATCCCCGAACCTGTAGTTCAATTTCATAAGCGCCTCAAAAATTCCCGCCACCCGACTCCCGATTCCCGATTCCCGATCTTCGATTTCCGATTTTCGATTCTTCTTAATGTATTATCGCCAGTTTCTTGGTAACGGATTTCTTACCCAAGGCGCTCAGCGCCTCGACGCGGTAAACGTATACGCCGCTGGCTATATTCTTTATTATCCAGGTTATCTCGGAAGTAACCCCGCCCGGGCAGCCGGCTTTTTCAAGCCGCGCCACTTTCTCGCCCGCGACGTTGTAAACGTCTATGATCACGAAAGAAGTGTCCGCCGGCAGGAACTTGAAAGTAAGGGTGTCGCCCTTTGCCGGGTTAGGATACGTATAAACGGACCCCGCGGCCAGGAGGGCCCCGGAAGGCACGTAGCCCATGACGGAATAGACCGAGAAATGCTCGACCTCGGCGCTGACCTTATGCTGGTCAGGCAGGACGCGTGAGGTGTTGACCAGGGACCAGCGCGCGCCGTCAAGGAGGTAGACCCGCAGGTTCGCCTCCGGGATGGAACCTATTTCGGCCGTAGTATAGGGCAGGGTGAGCGTTGCGGCCTTCAGGAGCTTGGTGGCGGGATTCTCGAATTTTACCTCGTACACTATCCCGGTAGACCTGGCGCCGCCGGTATCCGCGCTTACCCTGGCCGAAGTCCCGAAATAATCAGCCTGCTCCAGCCTCGTCACGAGTATACTGTCGTTGGCCGAGGCCGAGTCCGGGGGAATATTGACTTCCGCGCCGTCGGCCAGCCTCACGGTGCCGCCGTTGGATTTATCGAGGAACCGCCAGTTATCGGCGGATACCCCGTAAGCCTCCGCCGTCGTCGTGGAATTATTCGTGCTGTCGAAAGCGGCCACGGCGTAATAGAACTTGATGTTCTCCGGGGCGGAGGTGTCCGTGTAAACTGAGTAGCCGGGCCCCACCTCGGCGTACGGCGCGCTCGAAGCCTGGACGCCGGAAGACTCGGAGCGGAATATTTTATAGCCATAGACGTCGTCAGCCCCGGCCCCGTCGTCGGGGGAGGGAAGCCAGCCGAGGACGAGGGCGCCGCCGTGGTCGCCGGGCTTGTCGGCGACCTGGAACGAGGAAGGAGCCGCCGGCGGGACCAGGTCGGGGGTCGCCCACGAGGAAGCGGCGTTCGACGCCGGCGAATAGTTGGAGTTGAAATCGTACGCTTTAAGCAGGAAATAATAGGTGACCCCGCCGAACAAACGGGAGACGGTTTCCGCCTCGGCAGTGCCGTATGGACCCGCGGCGGGGCGGCTGCTCTTCCAGACGGAGCCCGAGGCCCAGGCGAAAGACCAGGTCGCGTAGCGTATCTCGTAGCCGGCCGCCGCGCCGACTATCCCGTCATTGCCCGGCGCGGTCCAGGCCAGCGCCGCCGTCCCGCCTGAAGACCCGGGCGCGGCGGAAAGGCCGGCAGGGGCGGAGGGCGCGGCGGAATCGGAAGACGGATCATTATTGATCGAGAAGGCCGAGGCCTGGCCGGAGGCGGCGGATTCCGAATAGCCGTCGAACGAGCGCACCGCGTAGGTATAGGTGGAACCCGTTACGGCCGAAGCGTCCAGGTAGGTCAAAGCCGGGGTGCTGACCTGGGCAAGATAGGAGAGCGGGCCTCCGGAGGACCCGCGGTAAACGCGGGAGGCCGTAACCCAGGCCGAAGGGGAAGCCGTCCAGTTAAGCCGCAGTTTATTGCCGCTGTCGGCGGGTTCGTCCGACGCTGAAAGACCCGAAGGCGGCTGCGGGACATGGTTCACCCTGACCACGGCTTTCGCCTGCGGCAGGGTCCCGGACGGGGAAGACTCGGACGCGGTCAGGCGCAGAGTATAGAGTCCGTTCGCGATCGAAGCGGTATCCCACTGCCCCAGGAGGCCTCCGGAAATTTCAGAGGACGCCGGGCTCGAGATGATAAGGCTCCACGAGGAAGGGGCTTCCCCGGCCCCGTATTCCAGCGTATAGGCCGTTAAAGCGGGGTTTTTAATATAGCCGTACACCGGAACCGTCCCGTCAAGTACGTCGTACCTGCTGGGGGCCGAGATGGAGGTTATAAGCGAGGCCTTGTAAGCCAGGATCTTCCCGCCCAGCACGCCGGTATAGACAAAGCCGTTGGAAACGGCCGGGGAGGCATAGGATGAAGAAGAAAGCGTTATCGTCCCCGGCAGCACCGCGCCGGAGGAGCTTATGGCGATAAGCCGCGCGTCCACGGTCCCGAAATACAGCACCCCGTTCGCCATCGCCGGGGAGGACAGCATGCCGAAAGACCCGACATTGCCGGCGGTCGGAGAGCTGAAATACAGGTCCTCGAGGGAGGCCGCGTCAAAAGCGTAAATATTGTGCGGCCGGGAGCCTGCGCCCGCGAAGATCCCGTACGGGGACACGACCGGGGAAGTCACCTCGTTCTCGCTGGCCAACCCCGGCAGCTCGGCGAAATCCCGTGTGACCGCAGCCTCCGAACGGTCGGCGGCAAGGAGCCGGAACATCTTTCTCTCGTCATGGCCGGGGAGGGCGTAAACGGAGCCTCCGCTGACGGGAACGGCGTTCATGCCGAAACTTCCTATGGTCTGGAAATAGCCGGGAGCCGGCCAGATATCAAGGCCGGTAACGGCGTTAACGGCGTAAACGCGCCCGGAGTTGGAGCCGTAATAGACCAACCTCCCGTCGGTGGAGGGAGCGGACTCCAGCGGCTGGTTGGCCTGCTTTTCCCACAGCAGCGTCCCCGTGGCGGCGTCGAAGGCCTTGAGTTTCCTGACCGGGGCGCCCACGCCGACGTAGACCCTGCCGTTGAAAAAAAGCGGGCTGGAGGCCGAAGGCGCGCTGAGTTCCGCCTGCCAGAGCACCTGCCCCGTAAGGCGGTCGAGCGCGTAAAGCCGCCCGTCGCGGCCGGCCGCGTAGACGGCCGCGCTCGAGACTGCCGGCGACGCGTCTATCCAGTCGTCGCTGGAATAATCCCAGATAAGTTCCCCCGTAAAAGCGTTCAGCGCGTACACGCTGCCCGTCCTGGCCGTGGCATAAACGACGCCTCCGTATACTACCGGCCCGGCGGTAACGTCCCCCTGGACTTCGAAACTCCAGGCCGGGGCCAGCGGCGGATACGCCTGCTCGGAAGTGAAGCCGGTCCGCCCGGAGTCATTGCGGAACAGCGGCCAGTCCGCGGCCCCGGCCTCGCTGTTGAAAAGCTGTGGGGCAAAAAACGCGAGCGCTACGACCCAGGAAAAATATCCGGGAAGAACTTCTTTCAATTTAAATTCTCCATTTCTCTTCATAAATGCTCTCCGAAACCGGCGGCACCGCAGTTCTCGGCACCGTTGCAGGTCCTTGGCTTTACCCGGTATACCCGGCTCCGGAGCCCCGACCCTCTATTTTTACGGCCCTATATACAGCACATAAGTCTTACCGTCGCTCGAACCTACCATAAGGGTAAGGTTGTCCAGATCCGCCACCGGGTCCGACCGCACCGCGCCGCCTGTGGCCACCGGCCAGCCGCTGCGCAACTGCCCGGTATTCGTGTTGACCGCGTAGATATACCCGTCGTCACAACCGAAATAGACATAATCTTCCCCGGCGACCAGTCCGGAGAAAGCGGCAGGCACAGCCACTGGCGAGGACCGGATAGCTCCGTTGGCCTGGAAAGTCATCACCGGCGTGCCGCTGGCGGCGTCCACCTTGTAGAGCCGGCCGGCATCGTTGCCGAAATACATGTACTTCCCGTTCGACAGGTCCTTGAAAGGAGCGGTATAGATGGGAGCACCGGAATCGAAGTCAAACCAGGCGGCCGGCTGCGTGGTGAGGTTGGCCGAGGTCCTGGCGTAAATTTTCCCGTCGGTGGAAGCGATATACAGGTTATTGCCGCCCTTATACGCGGCGTCGGCGTACGGCGACGCTTTTATCGGGCCGCCGGTCTGGAAAAAGCTGCTGATAACGCCGCTTGCGGTCATAAACCTAACAACCTTTCCATCCTCAAGACCGATCCAGGAAGCGTTGACGCCGGGAGTATAATCATCCAGGGATAAGGTGCCGGAAACCGGCGCGGTAAACCCGGCGTCATTTGTCCACCCCGCGCAGTCGGAACCGTCGGCCTTGTTGAGGCAGCGAACTCCGCCGGTCGCGGCCCCGAAGTATATTTTATCAACGGAACCTATCAGATTATTACGCACGGAAACTCCGAGCGGGCGCTTCCAGATCTGTTGCGGGGAAGCGTCATTATCCTTCACTTTATATACGTCGCCGTTATCGTCCGCGAAATAGATGTACACCCCGGGGCCCTCTTCCGTGACCAACGTGGAGGTTCTTATCGGCGACTGCGGCAAGGTTGGAAAATCCCATTTAAACTGGCCGGTGGACCTGACAGCGCGCAGCACGCCGTCAAGGGAAGTTATATAGACAGCAGAGGACACCAGCGCGCCGTTGTAATAGTCTACCGGAGAAACAATCCCGGCCTGTACGCCAGCGTCAAAAGGCCAGACCGTGCCCGGAGGCGGAGCGGCCGGCACCATAATGGTAGTAGACCCCGTCTGCACGGAAGCGCCTGGAGTGAAGTACTGCGTCTCGGCGCCTGGAGTATCACGCAGTATAATATCCGCTGCCGGATCAAAGCTTACCCGGAAAGTGTTCGGGGTCTGGGTCGAGGCGAATTGAGCCGCCTCAAAAACCACGTAATACGCCGCCGTGGACGCAGCCTGCGTCATAGCCGCGGCCAAAGAGGGCACGGTAAACGCAAGGGCTCCCGTCCCGTCAAGGACTATAGCGGCTTTCGCCGTGGCGGTGGCCACGCTAAGATCCAGACCCGACTCATAAATGCCGGACATCCCGGCCGGAGAATCCTTAATAAGTGAAATGCTCTGGAAGAGGTTCCTTGCCATGGCGGTATTAAGAGGCGCCAGATTCTGATCCAGCAGGCGCACCGTGAAGCTGGCGATCTCTACGGAGTTGTAGCCGGAAGGGCTGTTATTGTAAACCTCAAAACGCAAAGCGGCAGCCATTGATTTTTCCCCGAGCCGCTGCGGCGCGGCTGACGAGACATTAACAGCGTGCACCGAAGCGTCGTAGACCAGGCCGGGGCGGATTATCTGCGGCGCGGAGGCGGCCCCGGTTCCGCTGTTAAGTATGAGTTTATAAACAGCTCCATTCGCAAGGGCGCGGCCGTCCTGGTCCGCGAATGAAAGCCCCGTCTGGGCGGTGCTCTGCGCGGCCAGGCTGGCAAGGTCGAAACCGATGTCCGGTAGCCTGTAAAGGTGCGGAGAATACGGGTCGGCCGTTCCGGCGGTGCGGGAAAACACTAAATTATTGTCCGTACCCGCGGAAGAAACGGCCCCGAGGACCAGACGCAACGGGAAGCGGCGCGGCAGCACCTGGGCGGCCGCGGGATACGAAAGCGTATTGGCGGCGGAAAGACCGGCCCCGTTGTTGCGTGAGGCCGGCGTAGCGGCCGTCTGCGCGGCGAAGTCGGCTGAGTCGAAGTTGGTATCGCTTCCCTCAGCCGGAACCCTGCCTATGGAGGCCGCGGCATTGGCCGGGGCCCAGTCCGCCGCGGTGACCAAAGCGGCCTTATAATTGCGCATGGAGTAAACGGAGCCTGACTGCCAGCCAACCCGGTCCACGGTCTGTCCCGCCGCATTCTCAAGCGCCGCGAAATCGCCCGCAGCCGTAAGACCGGCTGCGCCGAACGCCGAGACATAAGGCAGGGCCTCGTCGCTTAGCGCTGACTGGTCGATGAGGGCGTAAGATTTAGCGTATATCATGCGCGTAAACCTGAACCGGCCGCCGTAAGAACTGCGCAGATAATAGCCGGATAGAGCGGGCGTTGAGGTCCCGGTATTATAAAGCTCTATAAACTGGCCGGCAAGAGCGCCGTAAGAGACTTCATTTATCTTCACAGGATCGGTGGCCACGGCGTTGGCGTACCCTCTGGTGGGAGTCGGGTCGGCGTCGAAATAATCGGCGTTGCCGTCGGCTATCCTGGAGAAAGACATGCCGGAGGACAGCGCGGGCCACTGTACGCGGTCTATCTGGTTGCCGCCGGCGTCCTTAAGTATGACATGGTAGGACTGCGCCCCGTTAAGATTGAACGAGGGCGTGATCAGGAATGTGGCGTTAACGCTGCTCCGGTCCACGGCGGCGCCGGTCCAAACGGTGACTTCGGGCCCGGGCAGGTCTATCGAACCCTGGTCGTAAACCAGCGTCCAGCCTGCGAGGGTAAAAGTGTCCGGAGTATTATTGTAGAGCTCCACCCAGTCGTCGGCCGCGACCGCGCCAGTGGGAAAGACCTCATTTATATAGACATTGGCGGTCTGCGGCAGGCTTGAGGGAATATTGGAAACAGCCGAGACATTGTTGGCTTTATCCTTTGCTTTTACCGCGAAATAGTGCGTTTTCCCGGCTTCCAGCCCGTAAAGAACCCTGGATTCGGGCGCACCGGCGTTCTGCGGGATCCAAGTCTGCGCATAGGTGCTTGCGGAATCGAATAGTGTCCCCGTAAGGACGTAAGTCGAATATTTGACCAGGTAGGAGCCTTGGATGTTGTTGTTGGCCGTCCCGTCGTCTCCGGGAGCGGTCCAGCCGAGCGTCACACTGCCGCGCACCGGGCCGGGCTGGGCGACCAAGTCCGCGATGCCGGCCGGAACCTGGGTGTCCTTTAAGATCCTGAAGGCGTCCTTAAGGGTGGCGCTGGAGGAAGCCCAGTCCCAGACCCGGACGGTTATGTAATTGGTGCCGTAACCGAGCAGGCTGAAATTGACGCCCCAGTCTGCGGCATAGGCATTCCCCACCCCGGTCCCGGAGGAAATTATGGCGTTGTACACTAAATTCGTCCCGGTCTCATTCGCCCCGGTCCAGGCCGAATAAGTAATAGATGAGATCTGCGAGCCTCCGGAATCGGCGAAGTCCACGTTATATACGGCTCCCGCGGCCGCGTTGCGCCAGGTCTGGTCGAAATCCGCCGCCAGATTGTTGGTTATGGTCGGGACGGTGGTATCCTTCTTCACGTAGAAGGCGTCCACTATGGAATTAGACACGTTGCCGACATTGTCCAGCGCCCGCACCGACACATAGCTCTGGCCCTGCGGAAGCGCGTTGAAAGTCCCGGCGGCCAGCGGCCAGTCGGCGGGATAGGAATCCAGATTTATGCCCGTCACCTGATCCGTCCAGTCCTGCCAGAGCGTGCCGCCGTCGCCGGGCGCGGAGCGCAGCTTCGTCTGTATACTCGCCAGCTTCGAACCGCCGGAATCCGTGGCGTCCACGTTGTAGAGCGGGCTGGCGCTGCGCCAGCTGTCGTCGCCGGTCTGGTTGTCGACCACCGTCGGGGGCGCTATGTCGTGCCGGTCGAAGTCGGCCGCGGCGAACTCGTATATATGCCCGCTGCCGTTGGATTCGTGCAGGACGTTGGTGGTGGCGCCGTCCGCCGCCCAGGCGGAGCCGTTCCAGACCGTGCTCCTGACGTCGTTGACGGTGTCCATGGCCAGAGCGGCGATATTGTCGGTGTTCGGGTCCGCGATCAGAGAGAGCCAGGCTATGCTGCTGGCGAATACGGTGTTGCCGTTGGCGGCCGTCGCCGACGGCGTGGCCGGGCTCCAGCTCCCGGCGGACCAGGTTATCCAGTCGAATTTATTATTGTCGGGGGAGGCGTCCACGGCCGCCGCCAGCAGCTGTCCGGACTGCGATTCCCAGGCGCAGTCGGTCATCCGGTAGGCGTTGCCGCTCATGGCCGCGTCCTCCGTAGGCAGTGCGGACCAGCTCTCGGGGCCCGTCGGCCGCCAGACGGCCACGTTCCAGTCAAGGTCTCCGTCGAGCGAGGTGAAGCCTATCCTGTTGGAAACGGGATCGGCGCACAGCCGTATCCAGTTGGCGCCGGCCGTGGCCGCTATGGCCGGGCCCGCCGTGGAGGTGGCCCAGGTGGAGGTGGAATACCATTTGCGGTAGCTGGTGCCGGTGCCGGTGCCCCAAAGCACCAGGGCGTCGCCGGTCTGAGTCTCCCAGGCGGCGTCGAAGGCTTCCCTCGTGGCTATCGAGGCCGCGGCGGTGAGGTTCACGTTATTTATCCAGGCGGAGCCGTTCCATACGGCGGCGGATATATCCGAATTGGCATCCAGCGCCGCCAGCAATACCCTGTTGGTACCGGGCATGGACTTGAGCCGCACCCAGTTTATACTTCCCGTAAGGGAGGTCAGGGGCAGACTGGCCGGCGCGGCCGCCCAGGCCGAGGCCGAGGAGGACCAGACGGCGTAGGTCACGGCGCCGAGCGTGCCGTTATAGTAGGCGACCAGCATCCTGCCGGTCAGGCTCTCCGGGGCCAAGTCGAACCTTCTTGTCGCGGAACCGCCAGGCGCCGGGGCCGGCGCGGGCGTGACGTCGGACCAGGCGGAACCGTTCCACTTGAGCACGCTCAGCGAATTGTCGGATTTCAACAGTCCGGCAAGCTTCTGGTTGGCCACCACCGGCACGGACTTCAGCGCCGACCAGCGTATGACCGAACCGCCCAGCGCGCTGTCGGATTCCAGGCTCCAGTTAGGCGGGGCCCAGGTCTGGTATTTCAGATTGGCGGTATTATCGCCGTAGACCAGCGCGCCGGAGGCGGCCCCGGCCGGGGCCGCGGTGCCCACTATCACGTTGGAGATGGGCCCTGTATTGCCGACCTCATCCACGGCTTTTATGGCTATGGAGTAGCTGGTGCCGGGCGTCAGGCCGTCCATAACCCTGGCCTCGGCCTGGCCGTTAGCCAGCGGCAGCCAGGTCTGGGTGTAGGAGGAGACGCTGGGAGCGCTGAAATTACCTGCGCTGACGGCGAAGGTGGCGTAGCGCACGATATAGGCCTGCGCCGTACCGGCGTTGGCCACTCCGGCCACGCCCTCGCCGGGCGCGGTCCAGTGCAGGTTGATCTGGCCCTGGAAATCGCCCTGCAGCGAGCTGAGGTCGGTGATGGCCGCGGGCGCGGTGAGGTCCAGCCCGGCGTAGGTGGAGGTCATATTGGACAGCGCCCCCGTGTTGCCGGCCTTGTCCACGGCCTTCACCGCGGCGTAATAGGTCACCGACGGGGTCAGGCCGGCTATAGTGACGCCCTCGGCCTGCCCGGCGGCCTTCGGGACCAGCGTGGAAACGAACACGGAAACCGAGTCGAAATTGCCGTCGTTAATGTCGCCCGTGTAATAGCGTATCATGTAGTAGCTGGCCGAGCCGGTCAGGCCGTCGTCGCCGGGAGCGTTCCAGTAGACGTCAAGTTTACCCTCGTCGGCGGCCGCCGGCGGGGTGACGGCGGACAGCGAGGTAATGCCCGACGGGGGCACGGTGTCTTTCAGTATGTAGAACAGGTCCACAGCCGCCGAGGAATAGTTCAGCGCGTCCCAGGCGGTGACGCTGATGTAGTTGGTCCCGGGGGCAAGCAGGTCAAAGGCCGCGGCCGTCGGGCCCCAGTCCGCCGTATAGGAGGCGACGGGCGCTCCGCTGAAGATCTGCGAGGCGGCCACGACGTTGGTCCCGGTCTTGCCGGACCCGGTCCAGGCCTCGTAGGCGGCGCTGGAGAGGCCTATGCCGGAGTCGGCGAAGTCCACATTGAAGACGGCGCCGGGATTCAGCCTGTACCAGGTGGTATCGCCGTTCTGGAGGTCCGTCAGCGCCGGAGCGGCGGTGTCCTTCTTCAGGTAGAAAGCGTCCACAAGCTCGGTCTGGTTGCCGGCCTTGTCCCAGGACCTGACCGTGATATAGTTGAAGCCCTGCGCGGCGTTGTTGAAGTCGACGCTCCAGTCCGTCACGTATGACAGCAGACCTGTGGAGGTGAAGAGCTGCGTCCAGGCCAGCGACTGCGAGCCGCCGGCCGCGGGCTGGGTCCAGGCGGCGTAGGCCGCGCTGGAGACACGGGAACCGTAGTCGGAGAAGTCCGCGTTATAGAGCGTCCCGGCGGCGGAGCGCCAGGTGTCGTCTCCGGTCTGATTGTCGCTTATCACGGCCGGCGTGGTATCCTTGAGTATCCTGAAGGCGTCCGTCAGCGTGAACGACGAGCCCGCATTGTCGAACACCCGCAGCGAGATATAATTTGTGGCGCTGTCGGACAGGGACGACCAGAGGCCGGAGGTCAGGGACCAATCAAGTTGATAAGTTGATAAGTTGATAAGGGTGAGGTTATCCGTCCAGTCGGGGTAATAGGGCCCCGCGCCGGGCGTGGTGGAGGCGCGGACCTGGAACTTAGCCAGCAGCGCCCCGCCGGTGTCGGCGAAGTCAGCGTCGTAAAGGCCGGTATTGAGGCCGCGCCAGTCGAATTCCCCGGCCTGCGCCGAAGAGGCGGACGGCGGCGTGGTGTCCTTGAAAATCCTGAAGGCATCTATCAGCGTGCCTGTGGAGCCCGCATAGTCCCAGGCCCGCACGGAAACGTAGTTGGTGCCCTGCGGCAGCAGCTCCCAGGCGGCCTGCGGCAAGGCCCAGTCGGAGTTGTAGCCCGCCGAGTTGATGCCCGAAGCGATATTCGTCCAATCCACGGGAATATCTCCGGTGCGCGCGGCCCCGGTGGCGACGCTGAACTGGTAGACCGACAGCCCGGAGCCGCCCGTGTCCAGCGCGTCGACATTGTGAAGCGTGCCGGAGGAATTGCGCCAGCTCAGGTCCCCGCCGGCCGCGCCGTTCACGAAGGAAGGGGCCGTAGTGTCCTTGAGCACGTAGAAGGGCTGCGAACCGTAGGTAAAGAGATTTCCGGCGTTGTCGTAGACGCGCACGTAGATATAATTCGTCCCCTCCCGCAGCAGGTCCCAGACGCCTGAAACCAGGGACCAGTCGGAAGCGTAGGAATCCAGGTTTATCCCGGCCACATTGTCGGTCCAATCCGGCGAGAAGGGTCCTGACACGCCGGTGTTGCTGGAGGCGCGCACCTGGAACTTCGCCAGCCGCGAGCCGCCGGTGTCGGCGAAGTCAACGTTGTAGAGACCGCTGTTGGCGTTGCGCCAGGAGTCGTCGCCGGCCTGGAGGTCCGTGACGGAGGGCGTAGTGGTGTCCTTGAACACCCTGAAGGCGTCGGTGGAGAAGGCGATGTTCCCGGCTATGTCGTAGGCCCGCAGCGAGACGTAGTTGGTGCCCTCCTTGAGCAGGTCCCAGGCCCCGGAGAAGAGCTGCCAGTCGGCGGAATAGGCCGGGGCGTTGATGCCGGTGACGTTGTCCGCCCAATCGGTCACCAGCGTGCCGGTCTGCGAGGCCCCGGTGGTTATCTTCACCTGGAACTTGCTGAGCAGCGAGCCGCCGGCGTCGGCGAAGTCCAGATCATAGGTGGTACCCGCGGCGTTGCGCCAGGCCTGGTCCCCGCCGGCGATGTTATTGGTCACTACGGCCGGCACGGTGTCCTTCCTCACATAGAAGGCGTCGGCCAGCGAGGCGGAATTCTGCGCCTGGTTGTAGGCCCGCACCGAGACATAATTGGTGGCGTCGCTGAGCATGGCGTCGAACACCGTCCCCGGCAGGGCCCAGTTCGCGGTATAGGAGGCTGAATTTATGCCGGTCACCGCGGCGGTCCAGTCCGAGGTGAAGGGCCCCGTGCCGCCCGGCATGGTGGAGGAGCGCACCTCCAGCCTGTCCACGAGCGAGGCGCCGGAAGCCGAGGCGCCCACGTTATACAGCCCGTCGTTGACGCTCCGCCAGACCGTATCCCCGGCCTGGTTGTCTGTTATGGCCACGGTCTGGGTGTCCTTCCTGATATAGAAGGCGTCGGCCAGGGTGCCGGAAGAACCGGCATTGTCCCAGGCCCGCACGGAGATATAGCTGGTGCCGCTGGGCAGCAGGGTCCACATTTCGGTGGTAAGCGCCCAGTCCGCCGTATAGGCGGCGGCGTTTATGCCGGCCACCAGGTCGGTCCAGCCGAAGTGCGGCGTGCCGGCCAGGCCTGCGGCGCTGGAGGCCGTCACCTGGAACTTAGCCAGCAGCGAGCCGCCGGTATCGGCGAAATCCACGTTATAGGCCCCGTTATTGGCGCTGCGCCAGGTATCGTCGCCGGCCTGCAGGTCCGTCACCGCCGGCGGCGTGGTGTCCTTGCGCACGGCGAAGACGTCGGTCTGCGCGGCCGGATTAGCGGCATTGTCGTAAACGCTCACCGAGACATAATTTAGGCCCTCCGGCATGGCGGCGAAGTCCAGCGACCAGAGCAGGTTATAGTAGGTGGCGTTGAGGGCGGTTATCCTGTCGGTCCAGTCCCAGACCACCGTGCCGGTCTGCGCGGGGCCGGTGGTCACTTTGGTCTGGAACTTCGAGAGCTTCGCCCCGCCCAGGTCCGCGAAATCCACGTCGAAGGCCGCGCCGGGATCGGCGGCCAGCCAGGCGGTGTCGGCCTGGTTGTCGGCTATGGAGGGATTAGAGACGTCCTTGAGTATGTAGAAGACATCCTCCAGCGTGCGCGAGGAACCAAGCGCGTCCCAGGCCCGGACCGAGACGTAGTTGGTGGCGGTCTCCTGCAGGGCGAAGAAGTCCGCGCTCCAGTCCGAAGTGTAGGAGGCGTAGGACTGGCCGGTGAAAAGGTCGGTCCAGTTCTTGAGCACCGTCCCCGCGCCGCCGGGCAGGGAGGTTACGCGGTACTGGGCCGTGCTCACGCCCACGCCGGCGTCGGCGAGATCCACGTTATAGAGCGCGCCGCCGGCGTTGCGCCAGGTGTCGTCGCCGACCTGATTGTCGGTCACGGAAGGGGCGCTGGTGTCTTTGCGTATCACGAAAGCGTCCGCGGCCGTGGAGGAGAGGGCGACGCGGTCGAAAGCCCTGACGGAGACGTAGTTCAGGCCGTCCCTGGCCGCCGCGAAATCCACGCCCCATGCCGCGTTGTAAAGCGCCAGGCCTCCCGGCGTGTAGTTTATCACCGTCCAGTCCTTATACAGGTCCCCCCCGCCGGCCGGCAGCGAGGTTATGCTGTACTCCACCGAGGTGAGGCCGCTGGAGAGGTCGCGGAAGTCCACGTCTAAGACCGTCCCTGGGTCGGAGACATACCATTGCGTGGGAGTGGCCTGATTATTTATCACCTCCGGGCTGGAAATATCCACGACGAAAGCCCGCGTGGCCGTCCAGGCCGAATAGTTGGCGGCGTTGTCGGCGGCCCTGGCGCGCCAGTAATAAACGCCGTCGGCCGTATTGTAGAGCGTGGCCGCGGAAACGGCTGTGGCGGAGCTGTAGGCCACGGCCTGGAAATCGGCGTAGGTGGAGACCTGCAGAGTGTAACCGGCCAGACCCGAGCGCGGGTCGGAGGAATCCGACCAGTCAAAGGAGACGGTGGAGGTGGAGAACAGGGCATTGTCGGCCGGCGAGACTGACGCGGGAGCGGAGGGCGGCGTGGTGTCTTTGAGCACGGTGAAGGCGTCGTCGAGAGAAGCGGCCTGGCCCAAGACGTCGTAGGCGCGCACGGAAACGTAGTTGGTGTAAGCCTCGGCCAGGAACGAGAAATCCACAGCCCAGTCCGCGTCATAGACCGCCTGGCCCTGCGTCAGGGCAGCTATGTCGGTCCAGTCCTTCAGCAGCGTCCCGGTCTGGCCCGCGCCGGACATGACCCTGTACTGCGCGGTGGCGAGACCCGCGAGCGAGTCCGCAAAATCCACGTTATAAAGCGTACCCGCCGCCATGCGCCAGGCCGCGTCGCCAGCCTGGCCGTCCGTTATCTCCGGGGCGGAGGTGTCCTTCTGGACGTAAAATATATTGTCGAAAGTGCCGGAGCTTGGCACCAGGTCGAAGATCCGCACGGAGACGTTGTTCCTGCCGGCCTGCATGGCGCTGAACACGGAGGCGGGGAGCTGCCAGTCCGCCGTATAGTTCACCGCGCCGATAGTCATAACCACATCGGTCCAGTCCGGGCTGTAGGGACCGCCGGTGGCGCTGGTGGAGGCGCGCGCCTGGAATTTATCCAGGTTCTGGCCGGACTGCGACTGGAAGTCTACGTTGTAGGTCCCGGTGTTGGAGGCGCGCCAGGTATCGTCTCCCGCCTGGTTATCCGTGATGGCGGGCGCCGAGGCGTTCTTGTAGACGGAGAACGCGTTCTGCGTCTTCACGCTGCCTGCGTTGTCGTAGGCCCTGACGGTGATGTAGGAGTAAGCCAGATTGGGCAGCGCCGCGAAATTTATGGGCCAGTTCTGGGCATAGGAGGCGGCGTTGATCCCGGTGACGATATTGGTCCACGGCATAACCTCGCCGCCGGTCAGGTAGCCGTCGGACCAGGCCGTATACTGCGCGTAGGAGAGCAGCGAGCCGCCGGTGTCGGAGAAGTCCACATTGATGGCGGAGACGTCCGACTGCGAGCCGGCCAGGGCTATGTCGGCCTGGTTGTCGGTTACTTCGGGGGTGGTGGTGTCCTTCCTCACGTAAAAGACGTCATAGGAAGTGGCGTCCTGCGCCAGAGTGTCAAAGACCCTCACGGTAACGTAGGAGGTGCCCTCCGGCAGCAGGCTCCAGGCGGCGGCCGACAGGCTCCAGTCCGCGGTGTAGGACGGTGCGTTAAGGCCGGAGAAGAGGTCGGTCCAATTCTTGACCTGGGAGCCGCCCATGGAGAGGTCCGTGCTGATATAGTACTGCGCGGTAGCCAGGCCCGAGAGACCGTCGGTGAAGTCCACGTTATAGGCGCCGGAGTTGGCATTGCGCCAGATATCGTCCCCTGCCTGGTTATCGGCCACGGAAGGCGAGAAAGTGTCCTTGAGCACGGTGAAGGCGTCAGAGAGGGTCCCAGTGGAACCCGCCAGGTCCCAGGCCCGCGCGGAGATGTAGTTAGTGCCGGCGGCCAGCAGGGAGAAGTTCACGGCCCAGTCGGCCTGGTACTGCTGCTGGCCCAGGCCCGCCGCTATATTGGTCCAGGCCACAGGGTTGGCGCCCGTCTGGCCCGCCCCGGTCCAGGCGGAGTACTGGAGCGTATCCAGCGCGGAGAGGCCGTCGGCGAAGTCCACGTTGTATATCGCGCCGCCATCCGCTTTGCGCCAGGCGGTCTCGCCGGCCTGGCCGTCGGTTATGACCGGCGCCATGGTGTCCACCACCAGGGCATAGGCGGACGGATAGCCGGAATAGTTGCCGGCATTGTCCCTGGCGCGGGCCTTCCAGTAATGGGTCGTGGACAGCGCGAGGGCGGCCGTGAACTGCGAAACCGCCGGCGCGCCGGAGGAGGCCGTCACGGAGAAGCCGGCGTCCGTGGAGACCAGCGCCTCGTAGCCGGAGATCCCGGAGGCCCCGTCGGCGGCGTCGGCCCAGTCCAGCGCCGGTGAGAGCGTGCGGGCGTAAGCGAGATCGGCCGGCGAGGAGAGCGCCGGCACCGACGGAACGGTAGTGTCCTTGCTCACATAGAAAGCGTCAGTGAGGGCGGAACTGTTGCCCGCTTTGTCATAGACGCGCACCGAAACGTAATTGGGCCCCTCTATCATCGCGTTCCAGAGCCCGGCGGACAGGGGCCAGTTCGTAGAATAAGCGGCGGCGTTCACGCCAGTGACGGCGTCGGCCCAATCAGCCACCAGCGTGCCGGTCTGCGACGGCCCCGTGGTCACCTTCAACTGGAACTTATCCACCAGCGAGCCGCCGGCATCGGTGAAGTCCACGTTATAGGCCCCGGAGTCGCCGCTGCGCCAGATATCGTCGCCGGCCTGGAGATCGGCTATGCCGGGCAGCGTGATGTCCTTGCGGATATAGAAGACGTCGGGAACCGTGGTGGTGGCCCCGGCCACGTCCCAAGCCCGCACCGAGACGTAGTTGGTGCCGCTCTCGGAAAGCGCTGCGAAGTCCACCGACCAATCGGTCGTGTACGCTGAGGCATTGATATTGGAGGCTATACTGGTCCAGTCCTTGACCAGCGTTCCCGCCTGTGCCGGCAGCGACGTCACCTTGTACTGGGCGGCGGAGAGCAGCGAGGTCCCGGCGTCCGCGAAGTCCACGTTATAAAGGGTGCCGGCCATGTTGCGCCAGGCGTCGTCGCCTGCCTGGTTATCAGTCACCAGCGGCGCGGCGGTTGATTTCTTTACGTAGAAGGCGTCGGTGAGGCTCGCGGAGAGCCCGGCGTTGTCGAAGACCCTCACCGAGACGTAATTCAGGCCGCTCTGCATGGCGGTGAAGACCGCCTCCGGCAGCGCCCAGTCGGCCGAATAGGAAGCGGCGTTGATCCCGGAAACCACGGTCAGCCAGTCGGAGAGCAGCGCGCCGGTCTGCGAGGGGCCGCTTGTGACCTTCACCTGGAAATAGGCCAGGTTCGAGCCGCCCATATCGGCGAAGTCCGCGTTGTACGTACCCGAGTTGGAGCCGCGCCAGGCTTCGTCGCCGCCCTGGTTGTCGGTTATGGAGGGCGCGCTGGTGTCCTTCCTTATATGGAAGGCGTCGGTGAGGGTGGCGGAATTCTGTGCGGCGTCGAAGACCTTCACCGACACGTAGGAGGTGCCCGGCTCCAGCAACGTCCACTGGTCGAAGGAAAGGGTCCAGTCCGCGGTATAGGTCTCGGAATTCATCCCGCCGGCCTTGTCGGTCCAGTCCAGCAGCAGCGTGCCGGTCTGCGACGGACCGGTGGTTATCTTCAACTGGAATCTGTCCAGCTTCGAGCCGCCGGCGTCGGTGTAGTCCACGTTATAAACGCCGAGATTGGAATTGCGCCAGACATCGTCGCCGGCCTGGTTGTCCGTTATGGAGGGCGCGGAGGCGTCCTTTCTGACGTAGAAGACGTCCTGGGTCTCCACGGAACCCTGCGCCTTGTCGGCCGCCCGCACCGTGATATAGCTGGTGCCGGAGGCCAGCAGGCCGAAGGCCGCGGCCCAGTTGCCGGTATAGGAGGCCTGGTTCACCGGCGGGGCGGCTATATCGGTCCACGGCACCAGGTTGCTGCCGCCCAGGCCCGGCAGGGTCCAGGCCGAATACTGCACGGTATTCAGCAGCGAGCCGCCGGCGTCGGCGAAGTCCACATTGTAGACCGCGCCGGGGTCGCTCCCCCGCCAGGCGTCGTCCCCGGCCTGGTTGTCCGCCACGGTGGGCGGCGCGGTGTCTATGACCAGCGAGAAGGTGGAGGACCAGGCCGAGTAGTTGCCGGCATTGTCAGCGGAGCGGGTGCGCCAATAATAGGCGGCCGAAGCCAGTCCCCCCGCCTGGTACTGCGAGGCGGCGGGCGCGGCGCTGGCCTGGAAGACCGCGAAAT
>JAVHPG010000021.1:0-4011 GCA_036170455.1 Elusimicrobiales bacterium | reverse complement strand
AGGTAGTCATAGTAGATTAAGGATAGCAAATTAGCGGAGCCTGTTCAAGATAAGAATTTGTTCCCTGGAGGCCGCGCGAAAAGGCCGGCCCCGGAAGTCGCCGTACCTGGCTGCCACCTTAAAACCATTGTAATGGACCAGGGCCAGCAACTCCTCAGGGTAAAAACACCGCAGATTAAGGCTTTTTTTGACCGTTTTTCCGGTTTTTTCGCTCCTGTAATGCCAGGCGATGCGGGAAACCTGCGCCTCCCTGTCATAAAAATAGGTTTCGTTAACCAGGACCTTCCCCCCTCCGGCCGGGTTCTCGTAGTAAGCCACCGGCAGCATTTCCTCGGGGTCGCGGACCAGGCAGCGCGGGTCCGGGTTGAAAACGTCGAAAATGAACCGCCCGCCCGGGGCCAGGTGCCTGGAGACGGAGGCGAAGAGCCCTTCAAGATCGCCCCGCCCGCCTAAATGCTGGAGGGAATGAAAAGCCATGAAAATAAGCTTGAATTTATTCCCGAGGCTGAATTTGCGGGCGTCTCCGCGCAGGAAAGGGATCTTTAACCCGGCCCCGGCTGCCTTGGCTTTGGCCCGCTCCAGCATTGGGGCGGCCAGGTCCAGCCCGGTTATATCCACCCCTTCCTTCTTTAAAGGGATGGTAAGGCGGCCTGTGCCGCAGGCGAGCTCCAGGACCGGGCCGCGGGCTTTTTTGGCCTCGGCCAGGTAAAATTTAAGGTCATTATGGACCGGCGCGTTGAATGCGTCATACTGCAGCCCGTCCCAGTAAACCTCGGAGCCATCGGCTATTTTCACTTTCTCCATATGATATTTTACCATTTCACGACTTGCTATAATTCAAATCATGTTTAAAGAGTTAAATTTCAAAGATCTGCTCTCTCCTACCCTTATCGCGCTGGCGGCTTTCCTGGCTTTCGGACTTACGCTTCAGGTGGGGTTCCTGTGGGACGACCACCGGATGATAGAGCAGAACCCGCGCCTTTCCCTCAGCGCGGCGAATCTGGCCGGGGCTTTTAAAGGCGACCCTTTCGGCCAGGGGATAAATTATTACAGGCCCCTGCAGACCGTCAGCAACATGGCCGACTTCGCGCTCTGGGGCTACAGGCCTTTCGGCTATCACCTTACCAACTTTATTTTCCACGCAGGAGCGGCTGTATTGTCCTTCTACCTGGCCCTGGCGCTCGGCTTCCAGCGCCCGGCGGCTTTCTGGGCCGCGGTCCTGCTCGCCGCCCATCCCGCGGCGGTGGAGCAGCTCCTGATAATAGCCGGCCGGGCCGAACTGGCCTCCGGGGCCTGCATGATTGCGGCGCTTCTGCTCTTCCTTAAGGACAGGGCGGCCCTTTCTTTCGTTTTTTTTCTCGCCGCCGCGGGCTTCAAGGAGAACGGGATCATAACCCCGGCGCTGGCCGCGCTCTGTCTCTGGTACCTGAAACGCGATAAAAAAGACTACCTGAAGCTGCTGCCTTTCTTCGCTTTTATCCCGGTCTATCTTTTTATCCGGCACGAGGCCCTTGGGCTGGGCGCGCTTTCCAGGGGCTGGGCGCCGGTGCTTTCCGGCCTGTTCCTGAAAGTTCCGCAAACCGTCCTCATCTATCTTAAAGAGGCCGTCCTCCCTTTCGACATGCACTCCCACCGCATGCAGTCGGAGTACGCGCTTTTGAGCTACACCGCCCTGCCGCTCCTCGCGGCGGCCGCTTTCCTTATCGCGAAAAAAGGCGGGCGGGTCATAATTTTCTGCGCCGCCTGGTACCTGCTGAACCTGGCCCCCAAGCTGCCGCTCCTTGCAGCGAACGACCTGATGCTTGACCACTGGGTCTACATAGCAAATGCCGGGCTTTTCCTATTGGCGACGAATTGGCTGGGAGCCGCGGGCGCTCTCCGGCGCTTCATGCCCTCGGCCGCATCCGTGCTGATCCTCGCTTCGGTAGTAAATATACCGCAGCGTAGCACGGACCTGAAAATTTACGAGCACGCGGCCCTCCGCTCCTCTTCGAAGCCCATGCTCTACAATTTGGCGCGGGAATATTATTTAGCCGGACGGGCGCTGAAAAGCAGGGCGCTGCTGGAAAGGATCGTTAACGAGGAACCGGGCAACCCGATCTACCTTAACGGCCTGGCCCTGGCCCGGTGGAGAACAGGGGAGATCACCGGCGCGCTGGCGGCGCTGGAAGCGGCGCTGGCGGCAAAACCTTCGGACCCCGAAACTCTTTTCAACAAATATACCGTCCTGGCCGGAGCCGGCAGGAACAAAGAAGCCCTGGCCGCGATAAAAGAGCTGGTCACGATCCGGCCCGATTACGCCCCGGCCCTGCTCACCCTGGCGCGCGCCGACGCCGCAACGGGGAGGCTGCCGGAAGCCGCGGCTTTATATGGGAAAATACTTAAAGACAATCCTGGCAATACAGAAGCCCTGAACGATTACGGCGTTCTGCTCGCGCGGCAGGGAAACTATCCCGCCGCCGGGGAACTTTTCCGCCGCGCCCTGCGGCTGTCTCCGGGCCTGGAAAGCGCGAGGCAGAACCTGCTCAAGCTTGAAAATCTCCGCGCCTCACAGCCGGCTGAACCCTAGCCGGCCGCGAAAAAGACCGCCGGCTACCCGCTCCGGTTCTCCCGGCGGACAGCCGGGTTCCCCGGCTCAGAACTCTTTCCCGCCGAGCGCCTTCATCAGCTCGGTCGCGGACACTTTCGGGTAAACCATCGTTATACAGTGCAAAGAGCCCTGGCCGCGGTTGGACAAAGTATTGGAGGAGGCGCCGGTGGCCTTGAGGCCGAGGCTCCTGTACACGGCCAGCGCCCGCTCGTCAGTGGGGCGGCCGAAGACGGGGACTATCACTTTGCCGTCCATTATAAGGGAGTTGGCGTAGGTTTCATAAGCGCCGCTCGGTTTGGGCAGCATATGCACGGTGAACCCCTTGCCCTGCAGGATATCCTTGTATTCCGGCAGGTCGGTAACGATCACCTTGTCGCTTATAAAACTGACATGCTCGTCCACATGGCCTATCCCGTCCACGAAAGGCAGGCGGATGACCTGCCTGCAGCCGTACAAGCCGGTGAAGATGTCGTCAGGGATCTTTACATGCGCGCCGTAATTGACCATCACGCAGTCGCCGGCGGCATTGGCCTTGAAGTTCCCGCCCTCGTAATAAAATTCGTGCTTCTCGAGGCCGGCGTGGAAGAGCTTCGCGATCTCGGCGTCGGGCTCAAAGCGGTGGCCGTAGACCGCGTCCACCACCCCGAACTTGCCCGCATTGCTGAAGACCGGCACGGGGATCCCGTCGCGCGCCCAGAAGCCCTGGCTGGCATTGGGCAGGGCTATCAATTTTACGCGGGAGCGCGGAACCACGCTTTCATAGGCGCTGAGCACTCTTTCCTTGGTGGCGGGGTCGGCGCTGGAAGCGAAGATGACCAGGGTCGCGTCGGCCGGCAGGTTCCTCGCCATCTCGAGCTTGCCGGGAGCGGAGTCGAAATTAAAATCGGCGCTCATTATGAGATAGCCGGTCTTTTCATAATCGGCGAAGGGGCGGTATTGGCCTTCCAGGGATTTCAGATAAATGCTCTTGGTCGCGCCCTTTTCCAGCCCTGTATTGTGGCCGACCATGGACTTGCGCTCCGAAAGAGTATAGCCGTGGGTGGGCACATCCGGAGAGGCGGCGAACACCTTTTCCAGGGAAGCCGGGGCCGAGACCACCGGAGCGGCCTGGGGTTCGGAAGCTTTAAGGCCGAAATTATCGGCCGCTTTAAGCGCGCCTCCGAACGAGGCCGAGAAAATTACAGCCGCTATAAGTGAAAGAAGTTTTTTCATATAGATCCCTCTATTTGCCGCGGAAGCAGATTCCACCCTAATAGTATAGCAGTCGTTTTTCAATTCGCAAGGGGCGAGAATTCAGTTCACTCGACAACTGTGATCGGAACAACAATCAGGAAAGCCCCGGATTAAACCGCAGGCGGGAGCCTTGTATTAATTCCATAACAAATGCGGTATGCTGATAAAATTGAGTGAATATACGCCGA
>JAVHPG010000020.1:0-4084 GCA_036170455.1 Elusimicrobiales bacterium | reverse complement strand
GGGCGCGGCGCAGGCGCCGAAGAAAACCATGGAAAGCAGGAGGACCGGGCGGGAGAGGCTTAAATTGTGTTTTTTCATTTCAGCACGCTGACCACGGCGTAGCAGACTACGGCGTCGCCGTGGCCTACCTCGCCGAGCCCCTCGCGGCTTTTCGCTTTGATGCTAACGTCGCCCGCGTCCATTTTAAAGAGTTTCGCCACCGAGTCGCGGATAGCCGCGTAATACGGCTTCAGCTTCGGCTCTTCGGCCACTATGGTGGCGTCCACGTTTATGATGCGGGCCTTTTTAGAGGCGAGGATCTCCAGCACCTTCTCGGCGATAACCGCGCTGGAAATGCCCATCAGGGTAAGGTCGGTGGGCGGGAAGTAGACGCCGATCTCCCCGGCGGAGATGGAGCCCAGGAGCGCGTCGCAGATGGAGTGCAGCACCACGTCCCCGTCGGAATGGCCGAGCAGGCCCTTGGTATGCTCTATCTTGATCCCGCCGATTACCAGCGGGCGCCCCTCCACCAGGCGGTGAATGTCGTAGCCGAAGCCGGCCCGCGCAAGCGGGACCCTGGAACGCGTGGAAACGGTTTTTTCATCTTTCATAAAAGCCTCCGCGATAATCAGGTCCTCCGGGGTGGTCACTTTGATGTTGCGGTAAGTCGAACGCACCATCGCGGCTTTTATCCCCAGCTTTTCAAGGACCTGCGACTCGTCGCTGTAATCTTTGCCGCTCCCGGCGGCGTCCAGTATGGCGGCCAGTACTTCAAGCCGGTAGCACTGCGGGGTCTGCACCGCCATCAGGGAGGCGCGGTCCGGGGTGCTCTCGAAATACGAGCCGCCCGGAGAAACTTTCTTTACGGTGTCCTTCAGCGGCACGGCGGGCACCGCAGCGCCGGCTTCAGCCGCTTTTTCAAGGCAGGCCTTTATAAGCGCCGCGTCCACCAGCGGCCGGGCTCCGTCGTGCACGGCTACCAGCTCCGCGCCAGGGCTGACCAGCTTGAAAGCGTTCCTGAGGGATTCCGTGCGGGTGGCCCCGGCCGCGGCGACTTTGACGCCGGCCTTTTCCCAGGCCGGCCCGTATTTTTCTAAATTCCCCGGGGCGAGCGCCAGTATGACTTTGGAGAAAAGGCCGCTCGAGGTAAAGGCTTCCACCGTCCACTCCAGCATGGGCCGGCCCGCGAGCTGCAGGTACTGCTTCTCCGTTCCCATGCGCGCGCCGGAGCCGCCGGCCAGTATTATAGCCTCGGCCCCGCCCGGCTTCTTTTCTTTTTTCATCACGCCAGTAACCTGCGAAGAAAATTTACGGCTGCTTCGGACCCTGCGCGGCGGCCTTCCCCTTCACCCGGGTGAAGATGATGCGGCCCTGCGAGGTCTGCAGTATGGACTGCACCACGGCGTCCACTTTCTTGCCTATGAATTCGCGGCCGTCCTCGATCACTATCATCGTGCCGTCGTCGAGATAGCCCACGCCCTGCTCTTTTTCCTTGCCGTCCTTCATGACAAAGACGTTCATATCCTCTCCGGGGAGGACCACCGGCTTGAGCGCGATGGTGAGGTCGTTGATGTTCAGCACGGTCACGTTCTCGAGCGCGGCCAGCTTGTTGATATTGAAGTCGGTGGTGATGACGGCTGCGCCCAGCTCCTTGGCGATGGTCACAAGCTTCATCTGGTTGTCGGTGACCTCTTTGAAGTCGCGGTCTATCACGCGGAACGGGATGTCGCGGGACTCCTGCAGGCGGGCGAGGATATCCAGGCCCCGGCGGCCCTTGGCGCGGCCTATCGGGTCGCTGGCCTCGGCCAGCGCGTGCAGTTCCTGCACCACGAAGCGGGGCGTCAGGATACCGCCGGTGATGAAGTGGGTGTCGCAGATGTCCAGCACGCGTCCGTCGACGATGGCCGACAGGTCCAGCACCTTCATGTTCTTCCCGCCCTTCTTGCCCATCGAGAGGATGTTCTTGTCCAGGTCGTCGAGCTCGGGGATCTTCTTGATGCTGATCATCACGCCCAGCAGCGCCAGCGCGTAGCGCACGATGATGTTGTATTTGAGCCAGATGTCGTTGAAGTCCTGGTTGCCGATCTGGAACACGGTGTAGTCCAGTAGTTTCGACAGGATGACGCCGACCACGGCGCCGATGATGCCGATGATGAGCGAGAACAGGCTGATGTTCTCGAAGACATATTCCACGCCTATTATCACCAGGCCTATCAGGGCGCCGAAGGCGAGGCCCTTGAGGTCCTTGGAGACGGTAAACCAGGAAAGCGCGGGGGTTACTATTAGGGCCACGGCCCTGAAGATCCAGACTATCATGTTAGCTCCTTGTTCTTTCTACTTGCCGGCTTTCACCGGCGTTAATCTTGCCAGGGCGGCGTAAAGCCCGCCCATATCCCTGACCACCTCGAGCTTCAGGGTCTTAAAGCGCCCTTCGTCTTTTTTCGGCAGCCGGGGGACAAAAGCTGTTTTGAAGCCGAGCCGCTCGGCCTCGGCCAGGCGCCGGTCCATGAAGCCCGGACTGGATACCTGCGCGAGTATGCCCACCTCGCCCATGAACACGCAGTCGGGCGGCATCGCGATATCTTTCGCGGAACTGATCAGGGCCGCGCAGAAAGCCAGGTCCAGCGCGGGGTCTTTAAGCTTGATGCCGCCCTGCAGCGAGGCGAACACATCCATCTCGTCGAAGCGCAGTCCGACGTTCTTCTCGAGCGCGGCTATAAGCATCTGCGCGCGGTTCAGGTCGATGCCGGTGACGGTGCGGCGGGGATAGGGAAGATAGGACCGGGCGGCCAGCGCCTGGATCTCGGCGAGCATGGGCCGCGCGCCCTCGAAAGCCACGGCGAAAGCGCGGCCGGCCAGCGCCCTGTCGCGGTCGGAGTCGGCCAGCATCAGCCCGGCGTCGCTGACCGAGAGCAGCCCGCGAGCGGTCATCTCGAAGATCCCGGTCTCGTCCACGGGGCCGAAGCGGTTCTTATGCGGGCGCAGGACGCGGAAGACGTTATTCTTCTCGGTGTCGAAGTAAAGTACCGTGTCCACGATATGCTCAAGGACCTTGGGCCCGGCGAGCGAGCCTTCCTTGGTGACATGCCCAAGGAGGAAGAGCGGCACGCCGGCCGCTTTTACCAGCTTCAGGAGCTCCGAGGCGCATTCCCTTATCTGGCCGACGGAACCCGGGCTGCCTACGAAATCAGGATGGTAGACCGTCTGTATCGAGTCTATCACCAGGAAGGCCGGCTTGAGCTTGCGGAACTCGTCGATGATCTTGGCCAGGTTGGTCTCGCTCATCAGGTAGACATTGTCTGGCTTGGCCCCAAGACGTTCGGCGCGGGAACCGACCTGGGACAGGGATTCTTCCCCGGAAACATAAAGAACTTTTTTGCCGGCATAAGCGCCGGCGGCCAGCGCGGTGCAGCTTTCAAGCGTGAGCGTGCTCTTGCCGATGCCGGGAGGACCCGCGAGCAGGACCACCTGGCCGTTGACCAGCCCGCCGCCCAGCGCGCGGTCAAGCTCCGCGATGCCGGTGGGAGCGTGCACGGCTTTCATGGCGCGGGCTTCGGAAAGCTTCACGGGCGGCTCGGAAAAATCGGTAAGACCGCGGGCGGCGGCCGCGGCTTTGGAGAGGACCTGCTCGGCCTCTTCCACCAGGGTATTCCAGCCGCCGCAGCCGGAGCATTGGCCGGCCCATTTCGGCTGGGCCTGCCCGCATTCCTGGCAGCGGTAGATAGTTTTCAGTTTCATTTCTTAAGCGACCCCAGGCTTGCGAAGCCGAAAAGATAGGAGATGTCCTTGTCCTCGAAGAGCAGGCGCGTGGTGTAATTGATCCGCTTCGTCTCGGCCATGTCGTTCAGCCGCACTCCGGCCGAAACATATTTATTGATCGCCACGTCCACTCCGGCGTCATAGCGCGCGTCGTTGAAATGCCGCCCCCTGATCTCGCGGTTGCGGCCGAACTCGGAGGCTTCGACCAGTATATTGATCCGGTCCCATTTGGAATTCTGGTAGAACGGTTTCCACCGCACCCCGAACCCGCCCGAGCCCCGGAGTATGCCCGCGTACAGGTCGAAGGCTTTCACGTCCCAGCCGAGCTGGGCGTCCACGGTGTTCA
>JAVHPG010000019.1:3735-56762 GCA_036170455.1 Elusimicrobiales bacterium | reverse complement strand
GGTTCGGCGGGCCTTCTCGGAGGCCGGAGCTTACGTAAGAGCGGAGGCCGAGAGAGGAGGTGCGGCCACGGTGTGGCCGACACCGTGCCCGACGGGCCCATACCGCTGCCACCCCGACTACGCTTCTATGACGTGAGTTAGAACGAAACCGCGTCTCAATTGATCCCGGTCCAATCCAGAATGATCTTGCCGGATTTTCCCGAGGACATGATCTCGAACCCTTCCTTGAAATCCTTCGCCGGGAAACGGTGCGTGATCACCGGCTTGATGTCCAGGCCGCTCGTCAGCATCGCGCACATCTTGTACCAGGTCTCGAACATCTCCCGCCCGTAGATGCACTTCAGCGTCAGCGCCTTGAAAATGACGTTGCTCCACGGGATCGTAGTATCCGGCGGCAGGATCCCCAGCAGCCCGATCTTAGCCCCCATCTTCACCGAAGCTATCATATCGTTAAAAGCCTGCGGGTTGCCGCTCATCTCCAGCCCCACGTCGAATCCCTCCGTCATCCCCAGCTTCTTCATAACTTCGGGCAATTTCTCGCTGCGCGAATCCACCACGACCTTCAGCCCCAGCTTCCGGGCCAGGTCCATCCGGTACTCGTTCACGTCGGTGATCACCGTGTGCCGCGCCCCCACGTGGTTCGCTATCGCGCCCGCCATGATCCCGATCGGCCCCGCGCCCGTGATCAGCACGTCCTCCCCTATCAGGTCGAAAGAAAGCGCCGTATGCACCGCGTTCCCCAGCGGGTCCAGGATCGAAGCCTCCTCGTCCGAAACCCCCTCCGGGATGGAAAAGACGTTCTCCGCCGGTATGGCCAGGTACTCGGCGAAACAGCCGGGCCGGTTCACCCCCACCCCCTTGGTGTTTATGCAGAGATGCCGGTGCCCCGCCTTGCAGTTGCGGCAGTGCCCGCAGACCAGGTGCCCCTCGCCCGAGACCCGCTCCCCTACGAAGTGCCCCTGCACGAACTTGCCAAGCGCGGCTATCTCCCCCACGAACTCGTGGCCCACGTGCATCGGCACCGGGATAGTCTTCTGCGCCCAGTCGTCCCACTGGTAAATATGGATGTCGGTGCCGCAGATGGCGGTCTTCTTTATTTTTATAAGGACGTCGTTATCCCCTATTACCGGCTTCGGCACGTCCTGCAGCCACAGGCCTTTCTCGGCTTTAGCTTTAACAAGAGCTATCATGGTAGGTCCTCCTGAAATTCAAGGCGCCCGGCTCGGGCTGCCAAAAAGATTATATAAAACTAAAATGCCTTGAACCGGGTTATAAGCGACAAGGCTTTTCCATAATCCGGGATATAAAGATAAAAAAGAGAGAGCCGCCTCTCATCCTGCCGGGCGCCGGCAAAAAGGTCAGCGGCTGACTGTCTTTTTAGACTATTTCGTTCAAGGCCCGGCGGAAGTCGTCGGCGCTGTGGAAGCGCTCCTCGGGGAGCGGGGACAGGCAGCGCTCCACCAGCGCGTCCACCCCTTTGGGGAGGCCGGGCATCATATCGGAGAGCCGCTGCCAGGTTTTACGGGTTTTCTGGTAATGGAAATCAGGCCCCGGGAAAGGCAGCACCCCGCTGAGGGCCTCGTAGAGGCACACGCCGAGGGAATAGATGTCGGATTCCACCGAGGAAACCCCGAGCTCCTGCTCCGGGGCCATATAGGCCGGCGAGCCCACGACTTCGCTCTTGGAGGCGCGGGCCAGGGACTCCTGGGCGCGCCTGGCCAGTCCGAAGTCCATTACCTTTATTGTTCCCTCCGAAGAAAGCATGATATTGGAAAGCTTCAGGTCCCTGTGCACCACGTTCTTGGAATGGGCGTAGGCCAGCGCCCCGGCGGTCTCGCCGAACATCGGCAGGGCCCTTTCGAACGGCAGGCGGGCCTCCTTGTTCAGCACCACGTCCAGGGTCTGCCCGGCCACGTGCTCGAACACGAGGTAGATATTCTCTTCCTCTTCGAAGATGGTATAGATCTCCACGATCCCGGGATGGTGCAGCAGGGCCACGGTGCGGGCCTCGTCGAGGAAGCGCTGCTTCTCGCGCTCGTTCATCTTTATTTCCTCGCTCATCTTCTTTATGGCCACTTTGCGGCCGAGCGACTGATCGGTGGCCTCGTAGACCACGCCCATCGCGCCCTCTCCGAGCTTGCGGTCGATCTTGTACTTCCCGGTGGCTACGCCCTCGTAGAAGACGGAAGGTGAGAGCACGTCGGGATGCGTGATGCGGGCGGCGGAGGCCTCCCCGTCGCGCCTGGAGGACATTATATGCATAAGGCCGGCCGCCACCAGCCCGCCTCCGGTGAGGGTGAAGAACATGAGTATCAGGAACCGCTTGACGGGTGCGCGCCCTTCTCCGCGCTGCGCCCCGCCGCCGGCGGAGGCGTCCCGGCGCGCCGCGAGGCCGCCGTTAAAGCCCGGCACGCGCGGCCCGTACTGCGCCACCGCGTCCTGGTAGCGGGTCGAATAGGCGCCGCTAAGCGCCGCCGCCTGCTTGAAATCCTCGAGCATGCGCTTGTAGTCGCCCTGCTTCTCGTAGGACAGGGCCCGGTTGAACCAGGCGTCGGCGTAGCCGGGGCTGAGGCCGATGGCGCGGCTGGCGTCGGCTTCCGCGTCCCTGGCCTGCCCCTTGCGGTTAAGCGACCAGGCGCGCATATTCAGGGCCTGCATGTTAGAGGGGTCTTTCTCTATCACGTAGCCCGCGTCCCTCACGGCGTCGTCGTAGCGGCCCAGGAAATTATAGGCGTTGGCGCGCTCGAGATAAGCCTCGTAATTGGCCGGGTCTTTTTCTATGGCCTGGCCGGCGTAGCGGGCGGCGTTCTCGTAGTCTCCGAGCCGGTTCTTCGCGACGGCCGTCTTGAGGTAGGCCTTGGACCTGGAAAAATCGGGGGCGGCCGGCTGCTCGCCCGCAAGAACTCCCATCCCGCCGCCGGCTCCGCCCTTTACCGCGTCGGGGGCATCGTCATAAGCGCCCATAGCGCGCTTTATCTCGTCCACTGAAGAAATAGACCTGAGAGTGGGAACGACCTTGCGGCTTTCAAGCAGCGCGGCGAGCACCCTCGCGGATTCGTCCTGCGGGTCGATGCTCATGGCCTTCCTGATATCTTCTATGGCGCCTTTGCGGTCCTCGAGCGAGGCCCTGGCCAGCGCGCGCGCCTTATAGGCGTCCGGGTCTTTTGAGTCCAGCGCTATGGCGGTCGTGGCGGTCTTTTCGGCCATGGGGAAATTGCGCGCCTCGTTGTAATAGGAAGCCGCCGCGGTCTGCACTGAATGGTCCTGGGGATAATCCTGCACGGCAGAGTTTACGGCCTGCTCCGCTTTCTTTTTGTCGCCGGAATCGGAGGCCATCTTTACGTCCACCAGGGCGTCTACCTGGTTGCGCTGAGAGCGCGCGCCCGGGGGGCCGCCGGGGTGGTGGCCGCCGGGGCCGCCCGGGCCGTTGGGGCCCCTCGCCTCCACGGTGCGCAGCTCGTAAGGGGCCAGGCCTACGGTAATGGCATGGTACTCGTCCCTGCTTATGGTGTTGTCCCGGGCCGCCTTGTGGAGCGAGAACATCATCTCCGCGATCTTGCCGGAATACTGCGTTCTGAAAGCGGCGACTTCTTCTTTTGATTTCGGCTGGAGAAGGCGCAGCAGGGCCCCGGCCGAGTCGACGGGTTTATCCGCCGCATTAAGCCGGAAAACATCGAGATCGCAGCTCCCCTGCACAGAGCTCTCGGCCGGGCCGGGCAGCTCCGCCGGCAGAAGTTCGACGCCCGTGGAGACGCCCGCATCGGACGTCCCTTCGGCCGCCATGCAGTAAAACGGCGCCGCCGCCAGGAAGCTTAAGCAAAAGAAAGCGGAAAGTATCTTCCTCATAAATAAATCACTGCCGCGCTCACAGGATGCGTTTATCTATCATCTATCAAATAGGATAAGGGCCAGCCATTGATTTGTCAAGGGCCCAGAGGCCTGAATTTTACCCCGTGCAGGCCCCGCAAAGCCCCGTACCCTGAAAGCGGGATAATCAGGCGCCCTTTCCCTGGGCCCTTTGTCCCAGGCCGGCCTGGGCCTTACCGCCCTTGTTGTATTTTATAGGCAGGCTATACTCTATACAGCTAACGGAGGAACGATGAAAAACCTTAAATCAACTTTGACCCTTGCCGCGATACTTTCAACAGTTTCCCCTTTTCTTTCGGCGCAGGAAAATAAAGACTATTTCACCGTAGCCGGAGAGGCCGTGACCCTCACCTCCGTCGAACCCGGGAAAAACGCCGCCCCCCCCGAACCCGCCGGCTTTTCATCCTTTAAAGGGAATAAAGGAGCCGAAGGCGGCTTGGCCAATGCCGGGCTCGCTGCCTGGAGCGTGATCACCAGCGGGGCGCCCAGCGCCGCCTACGCCTCGGCCTACGCCAGCGCCATCCCAGGCTTCTCTTTCAACTGGGGCAATATCACCGGTTGGAAAGGACCGAAAGAAATGGTTTACGGCTACAAGGTAACCAATTTGATGGGGATAGACGTCATCGACGTTAAATACAAGATTTCTTTCTTCTACGGGGGCACCGAGGATTACAGCGGGGAGGGCGTCCGGCTGGACGACTACGTTTCCCAGGCCACCGGCAGCAATACTCCGAAGGACAACAAAGTGCACGGCCGCTACATAACCAATTTCACCGTGCAGCCGGTGACGGTGAACGTGAAATGGGGCTGGAAGTTCGACCTGGCGGTCAGGATGTCCGACCCTATGAACATAGGGACCAAGCAGGCGCCTGTGGCCGCCCTGCAGGCCTCGCTCAACTGGATCCGCTCGACCCCTTTCTCGACTGACGGCGGGACCCTGACCTACAACGTAGACGGCCTCGGTAATTTCAAGGACCTTACTCCGCAGGAGAAAGAGCTGACCGGCGAGATCCCCCCGGTCCAGCTCTCCGAAACCCCCGCAGTTTCCTGGAACTGAACTCTCCCCTGACGACAAGAAACCCCGGGCCGCCCCGGGGTTTCCTGTTTTTTATTCCCGATTCCCGGTTTTAGATTCCCGATTATTTCCCCTGCCCGCAGCACTTCTTGTATTTTTTGCCCGAGCCGCAGGAGCAGGGATCGTTCCTGCCCACCTTGGGCTCCTCGCGGCGTACGGTTTCCACCTTCACCGCTTCCCCGCCCTGGAGGACCTCGGGATGCTTCTTCATCCACTTCTTTACTTCTTTGTCGTCGTTGATGTTCACGCCGTCGACAAGCATCTTGCGGTAAATGCCTATGATCAGGGCGCGCATCCGGGGGTCCTTGGCCTGCGCGAGGATCTGCGGCGACATTTTATCCAGTTCAGCCGCCAGCTCGGCGTCTGTTTTTTCGGAAGGCGCTTTCTCCTTGACGGGCGCGGCCGGGGCTTTGGCCGCGGGGGCCGTCTTTTCAGCGGCCGGGGCCGCCGACTTCTCCGGCGGGAGGTGGTTGTGCCTCTGCACCGGTATCACCGGGGCGCTCTTCTCCTCTTCTTTTTTACCGACTATCTTCTTTAAAAAATCCCAAGCCATAGTTTTTTCTCCTTAAGTCGTCACTTCGTTGATTTACGCCGTCACTTTAGCCGCGTCTTTCAGAAAACAAGCCAGCGCGATGGAATGCAGCTTTGTCATCGGGGTGTCCGTCCGGGACGGCAGGATCACGGGCATGTTGGAGCCCGCCAGCAGCGTGGCGGACTTCATGCCGGCGCCGAAGAAAGAAAGGCACTTATACACGGGGTTGCCTGAGTCCAGCGTCGGGAACAGGGCGATGTCGGTCTCGCCGGGCACGAGGCCCTTTATGCCTTTCTCGGCGGCCAGCTCTTTGGAGAAGGCGATATAGATGTCGTAAGGGCCTTCCACCACGCAGTTCTTCAGGTCGCCGGCCCTGTTCATCTTCACGAGCGCGTCGGCGTCCAGCGTGCTGGGGATGCCGGGATTCACTTTTTCCACCGGGCAGATCACGGACACTTTAGGCGTCTCTACGCCCAGCATGCGCATCATCTCCACGGCGTTGCGGGTGATCTTGGCCTTCTGGTCCAGCGTCGGGCTTATCATGATGGCCGCGTCGGTCACGGCGAAGAGCTTGTGATAGTTGGACAGTTCGAACAGCACGAAGTGGCTGAGCACGGTGCCCTCGGCGACGGCGCCGACTTCCTTGCGCAGGATGGCCTTCATGTAGAACTTGGTCTCCACCAGGCCCTTCACGAGGAAGTCCCCTTTGCCCGCTTTCACCAGGTCCACGGCCTTATTGCACATCCCGGCGTGGTCGCTCAGGTCTATCTGTTCGAAAATATCCAGCTTCAGCCCGACTTTAGCGGCCATCGCCCTGACCTGGTCTGCAGGTCCGATCAAAATGCCGCCGGAAATTATCCTGTGGTCAACGCCCATCTTGCATGCGGTGAGCACCTCGTCGTTATTCGCGCCGGGCACGACTATGCGGTTGGTCTTTCCCTTCACCATTCCCAGCAGTTCGTCGAAGTTCCTGAATTTCATGTTTCCTCCAGAGCGGCAGAATTGGTAAATTTTCACACGGACGCGAGCCGGGGGCGGCTGGCGGAATATTTTTTAACCCTGACAGGATACTCCAGCGCGATTTCCGCCGACCTGCGCAGCGCCGTCATTTCATCTCCGCCGGGATAGGTTAAAACCATGGCTATCCAGCTCACGCGGCGCTTAATCTCCGGCACTACCAACTTGCTATACGCCAGCCCGCCGGTAAGGACCACGGCGTCCACCTTGCCCTCCAGCACCGCCGCCATGGCCCCTATCTCCTTTGAGATCTGGTACGCCATGGCCAGCACGGCCTCTTTGGCCTGCTCGCGCGAAACTTTGGCCGGGTCAAGGCCGCTGCCGGGCCTGACCTCTCCGGTGAGTATATATTTTTCCAGGGCCAGGCAGTCGGAGGTACCGGTGTAGGCCACCAGGCCGCCGCGCCCCTTTAGTTTCAGCTTCATCTCGGGCAGCGTATATTTCCCGCTGAAGCACATCTTCACCAGGCCGCCCGAAGGGACTCCGCCCGAACGCTGCGGGGTGAAAGGGCCGTCCCCGTCGAGGCCGTTGTTCACGTCTATTACCTTGCCGGCGGCGTGCGCCCCTACCGTGATGCCGCCGCCGCCGTGCATTATTATCAGGCGGCACTCGTCGTAAGGCTTGCCCACCTGGCGCGCCGCGTGGCGGCCGACGCGCTTCTGGTTCAGGGCGTGGAAGATCGAGATGCGCGGATTTTCAGGCATGCCGGAATAGCGGGCGAGCGGCTGCATTTCGTCCACTACGACCGGGTCGGCTATGAAAGCTTTTACGCCGTTGACGGCGGCTATATCCCTGGCGATTATCCCTCCCAGGTTGGAAGGATGGTCCCCCATGACGCCATCTCTCAGGTCTTCCGTCATCGCTTCGTCAACCTCGTAAACCCCGCCCTCGATGGGCCGCACCAGGCCGCCGCGGCCTATCACGGCCTGCACCTCCTGCAGGTCTACGCCGTGCTCTTTAAGCGCCTCCAGCGCCATGCGCCGGCGAAGGTCGAACTGCGAGGTGATCTTCCGGCGCTCGTAAGGCCGGAGGTCTTCGGGGCTGTAACGGACGGTCTTGTGGAATACTTCGCCGGCGCCGCGGAAATAGCTGACCTCGTCCGAGGTGGAGCCGGGGTTTATTACCAGTATGTTATAGTCCGCCATGTTCTCCTCCTTCGAAGGTCACTTCGTACAGGTAGGGCGCGTTCTTCTTCTCGAGCATAACAAAAATTTTACCGCCGCCGCCGGACGCGAAGCCCGGGAGCTCCTTGGCGCCGTAGCAGTATTCTTCCTTGCCGCAGGAGAGCAGCGCCTCCGGAGCGCTCCACGGGCCCCAGGGGTAAGCGGCCCGGCGGGCCAATACGCGGCCGCCCTCGGCCTCATAATAAACGGCTAAATAGCTTTTAAGGCGAGCGTTATAGGAGACCGAAAATTCGTCAGGCATGCCTTCCAGCACGATGGAGGCCTCGGAGATATCCTCCGTCCAGGAACCGGAGGCGGTTTCAAGGCTGTAGTAAGAATATTTTGCCCGCGAGGCCAGGTCTTCCGGTTTCACGCGGGCCAGCTCCGCGCCGTACTCCCCCGGGACCTGCATCGAACGGCCGTAGACGTAGACCCAGCCGTCCTCGTCGGGACAAACCGCGGAACCGAATGCGGGCTCGATGTCTTTCCAGAGCGAGTAGCGATCTCCCAGGCGCGCCTTGACATACGGCCCCGCCGGATTTTCCGCCGCGGCCACGCCCTGGCCCACCCTGAAATAATCGTAGGGTTCGGGCCCGTAATTGTTCATTATGGAGTAGAAAACGTAGCATTTGCCGCCGGCGCAAAGCCCCGAACGCGGCCAGAACTTGCGCACCTGGCTGTACTCCCCGAGGTCGCCGGAGAGCAGCGGCAGCGGCCACCTGTTCTCGTCGGAAACGTAGGCCAGCGCTCCCGCCTGCGCGTAGGGGGAAGTGCTGGGAGAGAAAGCCGCCGCGCCGTCGATCATCCCCCAAACCGCCGCCTGGCCGTCGGCTTTCCGCTCCCCGGCCCAGATATTATTGAGCAGCCAGAGCGTGCGGCCGTCGGGCAGCGGCACGGCGAAATTACCGCCCTGGGCCACTACCGCTCCCGTGGACGGCGACTGGGCCAGCAGCGGGGTGCCGCTGGAGACGGAGAAAGAAGGAAAGGTGTTTTTCTGCTGGGCGGCGGACGGAAGGGCCAGGACGAGCAATGCTAAAAAAGCCTCGATACCGCGGATTGCAGGTCTATCCCTTTTCAAGAGTTTCAGCGCCGCGGTCATTAGCATTTTTAGGCCTCTGGATTTCTATTTATAATATAATAGAAACCGCGCCCCGTGCAACTTGTCAGGGGAACCGCCGTTTCTTGTAACATATTAGTCATTGAATTTTAACCGGAGTCTGTTAGACTATAGATATGTTTTATAAGGCGAAAACGCTTCTCGCGGCCGCCGCCTGCCTTTTGGCAGCGGCTGTTCCCGCGCGCGCCACTAACCTTGCGCCCTATGTTTATCAGGCCAGCACGGGGAGCATAAATTTCACTTGGGCTAATCCAGGCGGAAATTACACCGCCGTACTCTCGACCTCCTCCTCGTTCGCTACGCTCGTCTCGAGCGCCTCAATAGCCGTTTCCACGGCCAACTATCCCTCGCTGGCGCCTAACACCACTTACTATTTCAAAGTTAAAATAACCGCCGAACCGGAATCGGCTTATGCCCAAGTCCTCCCGGCTACCGCCACCTGGGTAGCCACGCCCGGCGGGATCTATTCTATCTCCTCCTATTTCACCGCCGAGTCCTCGTTCACCGCCGGGGCCAGCATAGGCTGGGACACCAATTCCAACCCGGAATGGACCACATACGACCTGCAGTATTCCACAAGCGCCGCATTTACGCTCTCCTCCACTTCGCTTAACGGGTACCCCCCGATAATAGTTGGCGGCCTGAACGCCAACACCACTTATTATTTCAAGGTCAGGGCGCGCGGGATATCGGGAACCATCACCCCTTATACCTCCCCGATCTCGACCGCGACCCTCGCCGTAAAACTCTCCGGTCTTTCGGACGCCGTCTATGAAACCAGCGCCACTGTATCCTGGACGGCTATCAACGACGCCTCCATACAGGCCCTCCAATCAAAGGGCTATAACCTGAACCTTTACGACAACCCGTCCCTTTCCTCCCTTGTTTCGGCCTGGAACACGGCGTCGGCGGCAGCGTCTTCCGCCACGCTCACCGGCCTGCAGAGAAATACCACCTACTATTATCGGGCCGGAGCTCTTAACCTGCCGGGAACGCCTAACCTGGCCACGCCGCGCTCTTTTACCACGCTGGCCGCCATACCGCAAAGTTTATCGCGTATTTCCGTGGCCGACTACCGGGCCACGCTTGGCTGGACGGCCCTCTCCGCCGGGGCCGCGCTGGGCTACCGGCTGGAGGCTTCAACCAGTAACTTTACCGCAGACACAATTCCGCAGTCCTCGACTTCCTACCGGACAGACCTCAGCACGCTGACAATAACGACGCTCGACCCTAACACGACATATTATTTCAGGGTCGCCTCGATAAACAGCGCCTACGCCGCGAATTACGGCGCCGCGCAATCTTCGGTCACGCTGGCGCTGCCTCTTTCTCCCGACCTGGCCGATGTAAGCGCGGCCGTCCGCGAAGTGACGGTAAGCTTTACGCCGTTCCAGGATTTCTGGCAGGCCTTCGCCTGCGAAGGCTACAGGCTGGAGGGCTCGACTTCCCCCTTCGGCCCCGGCGAAGCCGTGGTCTCTTCCGTCACTTACACTTACCAGAACCAGTTAAGAACGCTGACGCTCGGGAACCTGGCCGCCAATACCGCCTATTACCTGCGCCTCGGCACCCTTAACTGGGAACACACGCCTAACTATACGGTGCTGCCCTCTACAAAGACCGGCTTTCCCGCTCCGCCCGCCGGTGTTACACTGGATGCCTGGAACTCAAGCTCCTCCGCCGGAATAAGTTTTACGCCCGACCCCTACGCGGACGCCCACGTGGCGGAAGCCTCCATTTACCGCTTTTTCGACGTTATATATAAAAGCTCGGCCACCCCCGGCGCGTCGGTCTCGAACCTTATCATCGGCGGGCTCGACCCCAATACCACTTACTATTTCAGGGAGGGAGCGCTGTATAACGGCACGACCATCTATACCCGCACCGTCCCGGAATTCAGACAGACCCTGCCCTTGCCTCTCACCGCCCCCAACTTCCCGGGGGTTTTCCAGTCCAGCGTGACGGTCGCCTGGACGCCGCTCGCTAACAGCGGCCAGAGCACCTCGGCCGAGAGCTACCTGCTCGAAGCGTCTACCTCGCCGTCCTTCCCCGGCCCGGTGCTGCTCTCTTCGGATACGGCCGCTCTCGGCCTGGACCGCCTGACCATAAACGGCCTGCAGCCTAATACCAGCTACTACTTCCGCGCGGGGACGCTGAACCATGAAGGCGCCGTTAATTATGTTTTTACTCCGGCCACGGCGACCCTGGCCAACCAGCCGGTCCAAACGGACTATACAGGGATCACGCCGCTTACCCTGACCCTGAACTGGCTGCCCAGCTCCAACCCGAACGACACTCTCTACCTGGTGCGGATCTCCTCTAATTCCGACTACTCGGCGCCGGTGTACTCCTCCGCTACGAAGAACAATTACGCCACTTTCTCTTCGCTGCAGCCGAACACCACCTACTACCCGGAATTAACCCCTTACAACCGCCTCAACCGTACCTCGCCGGTTGTGACGTTCTCTACCATGTCCACAGGAGCCTACGACCCGGAAATCCAGGCCTACTCCGGCCTCGGGGTTTCTTCGGTAACCGTGAACTGGGCCGATGTACTTGATCCGAAAAACCCGCCCGGCACGCAGTACCGCGCCCAGGTTTCTTCCAGCCCGTATTTTTCAGGCACGGTGCTTTCTTCGGTTACCACCGGCTTCACCGCTTATTTCGGAGGCCTGGTCTCCAACGCCAGCTACTACCTGCAGGTTTCAGCGCTCAACCTCTCCGGCGTGCCGGCCGAGCCGGTATCGATGGGCACCGCCCTTACCCTGCCCGCGACCGCCTATATACTGCCCGCCCTGCAGACTTTTTCCAACCTGATGACGGACGGCTTCTCGGTCAGCTGGACCCCCAACGGCAATTCTTCTTTCACGGTCTACAATGTGCAGGTCTCTACGCACCCGGATTTTTCGGAGATAAGCTCTTCGCAGTCCGTAAGAGCTGAGACCTGCACTTTTTCCAGCCTGCTGATAGACGCCGAATACTGGGTCCAGGTCCAGGCCCGGGGCCAGAGCGGTCTGCTTTCAACGTATGAATATGCGGGCTCTACCCGGACCGTGATCTCAACCAGGATGAACGCGGTGGCGGGCCAGGACACTCTCGTGTCGCTTGAAACTTCCTACGGCCGGATATCCATACAGCTGCCGCCCGGCTCGATCGGCAGTTCCACGGTCCTCACGCTGAAGCCCTCCACTTCCTCTTTCGCGGCGCCCCTTTCGGCCGTGGCCAGGCTTACCCCGACCGGCATCGGGCTGGTCATAACCCATTCCCCCCCCACGCTGGTGCTGAAGCCTTTGACGATAACCATGCCCTACAGGGTAGCCGACCTGCCGCCGGGGACGGACCGGACCAATCTCATCCTGGCGCTCTTCGACGAGGCCAACGCTATCTGGATACCGCTGTCCTCGGTGTCCGACACCGCAAATAACCGCGTGATCGCCCAGACCTGGCATTTGTCCACCTTCCAGCTTATGCAGGCGTCGCCGGAGGCCGGCCTTTCCGACGTCAAGGTCTATCCCAACCCCTACAGGCCCAACTCCGTCTCGGACGTGATGCATTTCACCAATATGCCCCCTTACGCCAAAGTCAGGATCTACACTTTCCTGGGCGAGCTGGTGCGCGAGATCAAAGCGGACGTCAACGGCATGGCGCACTGGGACGGGCTTAACAGGGACGGCCGCAATACGGCCAGCGGCGTCTATATCGCTTTCATACAGTCGAAAGACAAGAAATCTTCGAAGAGCCTGAAGGTGGCGGTGGAAAGATAAAAGCTGGATTTATGAAGAAGCAGGGCGTTAAAAACAGCGTTTTTGCCGCGGCTTTATTGCCGGTGCTGCTGCTCTGCGCCCTGTTCCTGCCGGCGCCGCTGTCCGCCGCCGGCTTCAGCTCCGGCTCGGCCGGCACCGCCTCCGGGCAGTTCCTCAAGATCGCCGCCGGGGCGCGCGGCGCGGGCCTGGGCGAGGCCTATTCCGCCCTGGCCGACGACGCCTTCGCGCTGGACTGGAATCCGGCGGGGCTCATCTACATAAAGAAAAATTCCATGGCCGTCATGCACGCTCCCTACCTGGCCGGAACCTTCGCGGATTATTTCGCCTACGCCGAAACCGCCGGGGATATGGGCGCCTGGGGCCTGGCTTTCAAATACATGAATTACGGCAAGATAAACCGGACCGACTCGAGCGGCCTGGTGCTGGGAAGCTTCACCCCGTACGACGTAGCCGTCAGCGTGGGCTTCGCCTGCTACATAACCGGCTTCAACAAAGCCCCCGAGGAGCGCTTCGTGCTGGGCGCCACCGGCAAGTTCATAAAATCGAAGATCCTTTCCGAGGACAATACCGTTTCCGCCGACATAGGCCTGAACATGCCCTTCATGTTCGATAACCGCTTCCGCATGAGCCTGACGGCCCAGAACATAATGGGCACGCTGCGCTATGACAAGGAGCAGGCCAACCTGCCGCTGATGGTGCGGCTGGGCACCGTCACTAAATTTTCGGATTATTTCAACCTGACCGGAGACATCGCGGCGGCGCGCGATAACCTGCCCTACCTGGCCATGGGCGGCGAGGCGAGGCTTCCGGTCTACGAGGACATGGACACCTTGCTGAGGGCCGGCTTCAACACGCGCGCGATCAGCGACGTGAGCGGCGCCCGCAACGTGAGCTTCGGCGGCGGCCTGCGCTATAAGACCTACCAGTTCGATTACGCCTTCTCGCCCTTCGGCGACCTGGGCTCCGTGCACCGCCTCTCTATCCTGATGACCTTCTAACTTACGGCGCCGCCGGGACCTGCGTCGCTCCGCTACGATTTATGAAAATAGAACTCAGCAAAAAACTTAAATTATTCAAGCCCTTCCTGTTCGAGGAACTTTACCGCAAGGAGCGCGCCGAGCGGGCGAAGGGCAGGGACATCATCAGCCTGGCCGTGGGCGACCCCGACATCCCCACCGCGCGCGGCATCGTGGACTGCGCCGTGAGCGAAGTGCGCAAGGGCCTGAACCACAGGTATCCGAACACGAAGGGAAACGAGAACCTGCGGCGCGAGATCTCCGCCTGGCACAAAAGAAGGCACGGCCTGGATTTTCATTATAACGACGAGGTTTCGATACTTATCGGCTCGAAGGAAGGCATAGCGCACCTGCCCTTCGTGGTGATGAACCCGGGCGATCACTGCCTTATCCCGGACCCGACCTATCCCACCTACCGGACCGGCGTGCTGCTTTCCGGCGGGCGCATCCATGGCGTCCCGCTCGAGGAAAAGAACGCCTTCCTGCCGGACCTGGGAAAAATTCCGCAGAAAGTGGTCGCCAAAACCAAGCTATTCTTCCTTAATTACCCCAATAACCCCACCGGCGCGGGAGCCTCGCTCTATTTCTACAAGGACCTGGTGAAGTGGGCAAGGAAGAACGGGATCATCATAGCGCAGGACGCGGCTTACTGCGATATCTATTTCGGCAAGCCCGCGCCCAGCCTCCTGGAGGTTCCGGGAGCCAGGGACCTGGCCGTGGAATTTTATTCCGCCTCCAAGACCTACTGCATGGCCGGCTGGCGCATCGGTTGGGTGGTCGGCAACTCCAAGCTTGTCTGCGCTCTTAACCAGCTCAAGGAGAACATCGATTCCGGCCCCTTTAACGCGGTGCAGAACGCCGTCGCTTTCGCGCTTAAGCACCACGAGACGATAGTTCCGCCTATCAGGGAAGTGTTCAGAAAAAGAGCGGACTCCTTTTGCGCTGCCCTGACCGAAAGCGGCTGGAAGTTCTCCAGGCCCGGCGGCAGTTGCTTCATCTGGGCCAGGCCGCCCGTAAAGTGCGCCTCGCTCGACGCCGTCCTTTTCATGCTTGAAAAAGCCGCGGTGCTCACCGCGCCCGGCTCCGGCTTCGGCAAATTCGGGGAGGGCTACATACGGTTCTCGCTCACCGAACCGGAAGCCAAGCTGAAGGAAGCCCTGCGCAGGATAACCGCCCTGGACTGGAACGGGCTTAAATAAAAAAGCGGGCCGCCTCTCTCTTGAGGCGGCCCGTTTCATCCAGTTCCCCTACTTAAAAATATTTCAGGCCGGCGTCATGCTTTCGTGTTCACGGGCGCCGCGTCCGCGCGTTTTGCCGTGAGCGGGAAGGACATGGCAAGCCAGGCGGCGGAGAAAATCGCGCCCAGGGCGGGGTAGAAACCGGGAGCGATTGAGCCCATGGCTTTAAGGGCGGACACGCCGGTGGCGGTGAGGCCCTTGGCGAAGCGGTAGGTGAAGGCGTCGGCTATCTGCTTGGCGCGGTAGCGGGTGTCGTAGGAGAACGGGATGTAGAGCGTTTCCTTGGCCGCGCGGAAAATCGAATAATCCATGCCCTTGAAAAGCAACAAGGCCGTGGTGGCCACTCCGAGCGAGGGATACAGGAGCAGCAGCAGGCAGGTGACTACATGAACTGCCGGTATAGTGGCCAGTATGCCGCGCCGCGGGATATAGCGCATCAGGAGAGGGGTGAGCAGGAACTGCATCGAGAAGGAGAAGATGTTAACGTTCATCCAGAAGCGCCCGAAATAGGCGGTGCGCTCGTCCTTGAGCGGGATGAAATCCTGCACCAGCTGGGTCCAGCGGAAATCCAGCGTGGTGGCCACGACCTGCGCGGAGAAGATTATGAAAGCTATGAAGAGGACGGTGCGGTTCTCTTTAAGTATGCTCAGGTGCAGGTGGCCTTTTCTCCCCCCCGCCTCGTCCGCCGAAGGCTTGGGCTCGCCGGCGTTATTATAGCCGGCCCAGAAGAAAGCGGCGGCGGGAATTATTATCAGGGCTGCGAAGAGGACGAATTTATCGGTGCCGAGGCCTACGGCGAAATGGCCCAGCAGCCAGCCGCCGATGAGCGAGCCGAGCGCGCCGAGGCCGGCGACGGGGCCGTTGAAGATCTTGCCTTCTTCGTCCTTGAGGACGCTGTTTACGAAAGACCAATACTGCTCGGAAATTATCACGACGTAGGATTCTTTGAAGACCAGGAGGAGGAAAGCCAGCCACTTCCCGGCGCGGCCGAGCAGGAACCAGGCGAGCAGGAAGAAGGCGGCGCTGGAGAGCATGGAGACGGCCATGGCTTTTTTTGCGCCGACGGCGGAGAGCAGGCGGGCGTAGCCGTAGATCATGGCGGCCATCATGAAAGGGACGCAGGCTATCGCGTAGGGTTTCCTGGCGGCTCCGAACTGGTCTATGAAGATGGACTCGGCGGGCGAGCGGATGAACTCGTAGCCGCAGAAGAGGAACATGGCGGAGATGCCGGCCAGGAAAACGGCCCCGGCGACATGTCGGCCTCTTTCGGTTTTGAGCGCGGCAAGGAGTGTAGGCATAGTAGGTATTATCCCAAATACCGCTGAATGCCACAAATCAAAAGCCGCTCAACAGCCGCTCGACATCTAACGGTAAGACTTAGTATTTAAACTGGCCTTTCTCGTAGATCGTGACTTTTTTACCGGTCTTGAGGGTGGCGGTGACTTTTTTGTCTTCGGTGTTGATCAGGTCCCAGTGCACGGCGGAGTCGTTGTAGCCGAGGGCGGTTTTTTTCGCTTTATCGAGCCTGGCGACATTGCCGGTGTAGGTGTCGGTATAGGAGTTGCCGATGGCGACGTGGCAGTTGCCGTGCTTGCCGCCGTGGTTCTCGTCGAACAGGGTGTCGGCCATGAACTTGTCGATGCGGGAGAAGCGGCGGTCGGTGAGGGAGTACTCGCCGAGCTGGGAGGCGCCTTTGTCGGTGGCCATGATCTTTTTAACATACTCTCCGCCTTTTTTGGCGGAGATCTTCACGGCGCGGCCTTCCTTGAATTCGAGGCTGATCTCTTCGACGTAATTGCCGCCGCGGAAAGCGGGGAGGTTGGCGAAGTAGCGGCCGCGGGTTCCGCGCCAGTCGGGCGAGGTGAAGATCTCGAAGCTGGGGATATTGTGGCCGCTGACGCCGAGGAACTTGCGCTGCTCCCCCAGCTTTATTTCGAAGTCCATGGACTTGGACTCGGTGCGGATGGTGTCTATACCGAGACCGCTGATCCACTTCTTTATCTGCATAGTGTCTTTATAGATCTGGCCCCATTTTTTAGCCGGGTTCGGTTCGTTAAGGTAGCAGGCTTTGGCTATCTGGGCGGCGTATTCCTTTACGGAGAGCTTGGCCTGCTTCGCCAGCTCTTCTGTGGGGTAGGTACAGAGGGTCCAGGAGAACTTGCCTTTTTCTTCGCGCTCGTCGCGGATCCTGAACAGCGGCTTGCGGGCGATGGCCACCTGGGACTGCCGTTTGGTGTCTATCCCCTTCAGGTGGGTCAGCGAAGCGGGGGCGTGGATGAACACATAGCCGTTGAGGTTATTATAGAGCTCCTTGTCCCAGGAGGGGAGGAAGGCGCGCTGCTTGTCGTCGGAGAATTCATAGAAGCTCCGCTCGAGCGCGGGGCTGGACAGGAAATTGAAGGTGACGTTGAACTTGCGCTGCACCAGCTTGCGGTAAACTATCTCGCCCAGTTCGCGGGCCTCCAGGTCGCAGCGCAGCAGGATATTGTCGTATTTTTCGAAAGCGTTGCGGCGGGCGGTGGTAAGCCCCCAGATAAGGGTATCCGCGTATTTTTCAAGCTGGATTTTAGAAAGCACGCTCATGGTAGGTCCTCCGTGGTCTTGCAGATGGTGCGACCCTTAAATTATATGTAATTGCCCATGCCCGCAAAAGACCTTTTTTAGTATGATGAGGGAAAGAGCTGACAGGAGGCACTATGGGCGGATACCCTGATAGGAAAAAAGTTTTAAAAGAGATACTCGCTCAGCTGCACGGCGGGCTGCCGCTGGAGGAGGCGAAGAAGCGGTTCGAGGCCGAAATAGGGCCGGTCACCTCCAAGGAGATCTTCGAGCTGGAGCAGTCGCTGCTGGACGACGGCGTGCCGGCCGAGGAAATAAAGAAGTTCTGCAATGTCCACGCCCTGCTGTTCAGCAGCTCGCTTGAAAAGAGCATGCAGGACCCGTCCGACCCTTCCCACCCGGTGGCCCTGTTCAAGGCCGAGAACGCCGAGATAAAGCGCCGCGTCGAGGCGGCCAAAGCGCTGCTGCCTTCCCTCAGGGAGGGTAAAGGCGCGGACTGGGTAAAGAACCTGGTCATCGAGCTGCGCGGAGTGGAAAAGCACTATGAGCGCAAAGAGCATATGCTCTTCCCCTTCCTCGAGAAAGCCGGCTTCTCCGGCCCCTCAAAGGTGATGTGGGGCAAGCACAACGAGGTAAGGGAGCTTTTCAAGAAAGCCCTGGCGGCAGGCCCCGCCGAATTCCCCGCGGCCGCTGCGGACCTGCTGGAAGAGGTGGACGGGATGATCTTCAAGGAGGAGAACATCCTCTTTCCGACTTCGCTGGAGAAGCTCAAGCCCGCCGACTGGGCCGAGATCTTCCGGCAGAGCGCCCGCGAAGGCTATATTTTTATCGAGCCGCCGGCCGCCTCGGCCGAAGCGCTGGATATCAGCCTGAACACCGCCGCCCCTTCCGGCGCCGCGATAAACCTGCCCAGCGGGAATTTCTCGCTTCCGGAACTGACTTCGCTACTCAACGCCCTGCCGGTGGACCTGACCTTCGTTGACGCCGAAGATACGGTGCGCTACTTCTCGGAGGGCAGGGAGAGGATCTTCCTGCGGGCGCGGGCCATCATAGGGCGCAAAGTGCAGAACTGCCACCCGCCCCAGAGCCTGGGCGCGGTGGAGACGATAATAAAGTCTTTCAGGGACGGCTCGAAGAACTCCGCCGAATTCTGGATAAACATGAAAGGCAGGGTGATCCACATCCGGTATTTCGCGCTGCGCGGCGAAGGCGGAAAATACCAGGGCTCGCTGGAAGTGACGCAGGACATAACCGACATACAGAAGATAAAAGGCGAAAAGAGGCTGGCTTAATATGACAAAAACAATTGACCTGGACAAGACGCTTTACGACCTGACCACGGAATATCCCGAGCTTATAGACATATTGTTCGAGATAGGTTTCATGGGGGTGAAGAGCCCCGTGATGCGCGAAAGCCACGGCAAACAGATGACGGTCAGGTCCGGCTGCGGGCACCTCGGCATCGACTTGGCCGAAGTCGCCGCCGCGCTGCGCGCCAAAGGCTTTACGGTCAAAGAATAGCCGCTGCCGCCCGGGCGCGGTTCAATTCCGCTTCAGCAGCCCCGGGTCCATGCTTATCACGTAATAGATCCCGTTGATATCCGCCATGGCGTCGCGGATGAATTCCCGCATGGACTGCGCGCTGCGGCCCTCTTTGCGGAAGTCGTCCACCTCGCGCGCCAGCGCGAGGCGCAGCGATTCTTCGGGCGACTTGTAAAGGCTCAGCCCTCCGAACACGTTCCAGTGGCGGCTCTTGTCCGAGCCGTCTTCTTTGTTTCCGGGCAGCAGGAAATTCTCGAGCGCTACCGAAGTGGGAAGCTTCTCCCGGGGGATAGACTTGACCCAGGCGAAGGGGATCCGCACAGCCTCGTCTATCATCCCCACCGCGGCCAGTTTATCGCCGCCCTTTATTGCCAGGGCCTCGCGGAACAGAAGCACCATGGGCAGATTATGATTTTCCAGCGGGAGGTCTTCGAGCTTGCGGTTGGTCTTCGCCGCCGCCCTCAGGTAGCGCCGGTCGTACTGCGCGAAAAGAAGGAATTTCCGGAAGTCGCGGCGCGTCGCCGAGGATTTATAATACTGCCACTTTGCGCGCTGCACGTAATTATTCAGGTCAAGGAAGTTGCGCGCGGGCGGCAGGTTGACGAGGTCGACCTCTATACCCAGGTCCTCCCTGGCGTACCGCTGCATCAGGCGCAGGATGTCTTCGGCCGGAATTTTCCCGGCGAGGTATTGCCCGTAGTCCGCCGATTCAAGCAGGGCTTTCAAATGCTCCCTGAAATACAGGACCTTGCCGACAAAGACCGGCTGCCCGGCCATAGTAAGGGTCTCGGCGTCCTCCGTAAGGCCCATGAGCTCAAGGAGTAGCCCGTATTCTTTCCCGGCGGCCCATAAAGCGGCGCAGCGGTCTATTTTCCCCCTCGAGTAAACAGCCTCTTTGGGCGCGAGGCCGGCCTTCCTTCTCGCGTAAGCCAGGGAAAACCGGATCCCTTCGCTGTAGATCTCATGCCGCAGCCGGCCCGCGTAGCCGGCGGCCGCCCGGGCGCGGACCTGGGACAGGAACTTCAGCGGCGAAGCTTCCTCCGCCTTGTGACGGAGGGCCAGGACGGGGCGCTGCAGATATTCGCTTTCCGGCACGTACCTGAAAAACTCGCGCGGATAGGGGAAGGTTTTTCCTGCCCGCAGGAATTCCTCCCTGACCTTGTACGGGTCGCCGCCGGCATAGAGAGCTTTAAGGAAGGAGATATCTTCCTCGTCCAGCAGGCCGTCGTGGTTCACGTCGGCTTTATAGGCCGTTTCGGGAGACGCGGAAAAAGGGTCGGAGATAAGGCCTTCCAGCAGCGCGCCATCCTGCCCGTCCCACTTATTGTCCGAGTTCAGGTCTCCCAGCATTACCAGCCCCGAGCGCATGTTCACCCGGTTGACCGGCAGGGTAAAATAGACGCCGGCGGCGAAAGCCGCGCAGAACAGGAGCAGCGCGCCCAGGATCTTAATTTTGAAATTCTTTTTCATGATAGGCAATAGTATCAAATTGTCTCCGGGCTTTCTATTATTACCCCCCGCAGATTGCTAGAATATAGCTATGAGACTAAAAGAACTTATCAGGGTGATCATAACCGAAGAGATGATGGACGTTACGGTTTACACCGCGGACGTCAAGCTCTACGGCTCGGACGAGAAGGTAGGCGACAAACTCTGGAACCTCTATACCGGTATCGCCCACGATAAGAAAACCAGGCTTAAAGCGCTCAGCAAGATCTCGAAGGAGGGCGTCGGCTTCCGCCAGCGGAAGATCCCGGGCGCCTGTTCCATCCAGGCGTCCCTGCGGATCCACGAGGACCGCGCGAAAAAAAGGGTGCTGCTCTACCGCGCCCTGCTGAAGCTGCTGGACAATCTCGAGTCCCGGGAGCTCATAAAAGAAACTATTACCAAAGAAAAAGGCTACCTGGCCGCCCTTACCGCGCTGCGGAATGAACAGAAGGAATCCTCCGAACTGCCGGAATAAGAGCCGGAAAATCAAAAGGCCGTCCGCTTGAAGCGGACGGCCTTTTTTTCGCACTGGAACGCGGGAAAACCGGTCAGGGCGCCGGGAGGCGCTCGAACTGCAGGGCCAGGTCTTCCGGGATCAGGGCGATGACTTCGCTCCTGGCGACACGCTTGTCGGACTTTATGCCCAGCGTCGCTGCTATTATGTGGAACTTGTTCTTCACTTCTACGCCCGGGGCCAGCCCGTTCACAAGAATGCGGTAATCGCCTTCCAGATAAGCCGGGACGGAAGGCATGAGGCTAAGCTTCAGCGCGTTCATCGCAGAATTTATCAAGGAATTGAGGACGATATTGCCCAGCTCAAGCAGCATGACTTCCTCGGCCTGGGTGGTGGCCGCCCCCCTGGGGTAGGAGTAGCCCATAAAGCATTTGGAGATGCATTCCATCTCGCCCGGGTCGAAGAGCATAATAGTGGTGAAAGGGAGCCCGCCGCCGAGATTAAAATAGACGGCCGAGGCGGCCGGGTTCACGAAATCGTGAAGTTTCACGGCGTCCTCTATGGTCCCCTGCGAGGCGCTGATGCCCAAAAGCTCCCAGGTTCCCGCGGAAACGCCGGAAAGCCGGGCCAGGCACTTCTTAAGGCTCGCCTCGGTCAATCGCAGCAATGCTCCCGGGTTTTCTGTCATATGGCTTCAGGAAACCTGCTTGAGGACTTCTTCAAGTTCGGAGTAGGAGAAAGGCTTATGCAGGATGGCTGTCGCGCCTTTCTCGAAAAGTTTCTTGTTTATCTCGTCCTGCTGGACGGCCGTCACCATGACCACTTTAGCCAGGGGGTCTATGCCCCTGAGTATCTCGAGGACATCGAGCCCGGTTTTTCCCGGCATTATCAGGTCCAGCAGCACCAGTTCGGGCTTAAGCTGTTTATAGGCCGCTATAGCCAGGTCGCCGTTCTCGGCCTCGCCCACCACCTGGTGGGACATTTCAAGCAGAATATCTTTTATCATGTCCCTTGTCAGGGCATTGTCGTCCACGATCAGCACTTTCATAAAGGCTCCCTTTCCCCCCGCCGGCTATAACGGGCTGCGCAAACGCGCGGTTGTTAAGAAGATTATATTATATAAACGCGGCCCCGGGTTAGCCGGCGCTCCAATATAATACAATAGGTGTAATGAGCGGTAAAACACTTCATTCCGGGAACAGCTGCGCCGATATTGTCGTCGTCGGGGGCGGCCCCGCGGGGATCATGGCGGCGGGCCGCGCCGGCGAGCTGGGCGCGCGCGTGACGCTCCTCGAAAAAAACCCGCGCCTGGGGACGAAGCTGCTGATCACCGGCGGCGGCAGGTGCAATATCACGAACAGCGCCGGGACCAAGGGCTTTATAGAGGCTTTCGGGAAGAACGGAAAATTCCTGTACCGGGCCCTGGCCGTCTTCCCGGGCCGGAGCCTGACAGGTTTTTTGAATTCCCACGGCGTTCCCACCCGGACGGACCCGGACGGGAAAATATTTCCTGCGGACGACAAGGCTCAAAGCGTTTTAGCCGCGCTCAGCGGCTACCTCCGGCACAGCAAGGTCGGGGTGGCTTGCGGTACGGGGGCCGCCGGCCTCCTGCTTAAAGACGGCAGGGCAATAGAAGGCGTCAAACTCCCGGACGGCTCCGTCCTGAGTTCTAAAAAAGTTATCGTCGCCACCGGCGGCATGTCCTATCCCGGAACGGGCTCGACCGGCGACGGCTATGCCTGGGCGAAAAGCTGCGGGCACGCCATCGTGCCGCTCAGGCCCGGCCTCACGGCCCTCGAATCCGGCGACCCGTTCATAAAGGACCTGCAGGGCCTGACCCTCCGGAACGTAAAGCTCTCCGTTTTAGTGAACGGCAAAATGGCGGCAGCCGAAAAAGGCGACTTGCTGTTCACCCATTTCGGCGTCTCGGGCCCGAAGCTGCTGATCATGAGCGGGCCTGCAGTGGACGCGCTCCTGGAGCCCGGCAACAAGGTCGAGCTTTCCATAAACCTGAAGCCGGAACTGGCCCCGGAAGAGCTGACCGCGGCTATACAGGGATATTTCTCCGCCAACGGCGCCCGCATGCTTTCAAGCTATCTTAAGGAATCTTTGCCGCACTCTCTCGCGCCGGTATTCGAGAAGCTCTGCGGGATCGACCGCGCCAGGCAGTGCGCCACCATCACCGGGCCCGAGAGGAAGAAACTCGCGGAGCTTTTCGGAGACTTCCGCATACGCCTGACCAGGCCGCGCCCGCTGCAGGAGGCCACCGTTACCCGCGGGGGCGTGAATTTAACGGAGATAAACCCGCAGACCATGGAATCGAAAATTATTCCCGGGCTGTATTTTTGCGGCGAGGTGCTGGACCTGGACGGGATAACCGGCGGCTATAACCTGCAGGAAGCTTTCTCCACCGGCTACCTGGCCGGCCAGTCCGCAGCCGCTAAGTAAGGACCCCGGCGCGAATGATGAACCTTATAAAAATAAGGGTGCGCTTCCGGGCCGCCTGAGAATTTCCCGGTTCCCTGCCCCCTGGCCTCCGTGCGGCGCTCTGGCTTGGGGCCGCTTTCACCGCGCTCTATTTTGAAAGGGGCGGGCCCTCCGCCTTCCGCGTCGCTCCCGCGGCGGAATCCCCCGCGAGCTTTCATATCGGCCAGCGTGCCGGCGGTTTACCTGGCCGGCTCCGGTTCTGCAACGGCGTCTGCTTTAACAGGCACAATGGCCGTGCCGAACAGGCCTTTTTTCAGCATTTCGGCGGGGGCCGCCGGGACCCCGGAAGCCGGGGGGAAAGGGGAAGCGACGACCGTCTGCGACTTGCCGGGGGCCAGGGAAGAATACTGCTCCCAGGGCGTCAGCGGCCAGCCCAGGCCGGATTCGTAGCTGTTGTCGGTGGGGTTCAGGCCAACGGACTCATAAATATATTCGGAGTACCCGACGCAGTCGAATTTGACGGGGCCCTTCTGGGAGATATGCGTATAGTCGTATTTATACCCTTTCGTTCCCAGCTCCAGCGATAAAGCGACGATCTTCGCCCGCTGCTCCGCCGTGGGGGCCGGGCTGGTAGTTTTATTGCCGTAGTACGGGTACTTGAACTGGTGGGTGAAATTCTTCCAGGCTTTTATATTGCGCACGTCGGGCGGGGTAAAAAAGCCGGGCACGCAGTCGCCGATCAGGACGTATAGCCGCCCGTTCCGGGCCTCGGTGCCGACAAAGATCCCTGAGTGGCCCACAGGCAGGTCGGGGCTTACCCACTGGTTTATCTCCCCGGTAAGGCCGCCGGAATAAATAATATCGCCGGGAGGTATTCCGATATCTGCGGAGAGGGCCAGGCCGGGGATAGCCAGGCTTTTCCCCATCTCCTCCAGCATTTCAAAGGCAGCGGCGCGCACGGCGCCGGCTTCTTTGGGAGAGGCGGCCACGCTCTTTATGAAAGCTGCGGCTGCGGCGTCCCCGTGCTGCTTGCCCATGCTGATCAGGTTGTTTATCTTGAGAGTGGTATCCGGCGTCCGGTAAAACTCGCGGAGTTCAAGAGCTATCCCCTTGCTGCCTATTTCACCGAGGGCCCAGATAGAATTTATAGCGGCCAGGCGGGACTTAGCGGCTTTTTCACCAGGGCCTGAGGCCAGGTATCCTTTAACGTTCTTTAAAAGCATATCGACAGCCTGGGGATTCCTGGTTTCACCGGCTATCATGGCGGAGCAGCTCTGGACCCCCGCATCGGGGTCCATTATGGCTTTGGTCAATATATAGCGGGCAGTTTCGTCCTTGCTGTTGCCCAGTGCCTGCATCGCTTCGCAGCGGGACCGGGAATCCTTGGTATGGTCTGTGGCCGTAAGCAGCCGCTCCCTGGCGGGGCTGGGGGCTGAAGCGCCGGTTTGGGCGGAGAGAAGGCCCGCCTGGGCCAGGAAGAGGAAGGTAAGAAGATAGCTTGATGTATTCACAGTTTTCCTTGGGTTCCTTAAGGTCTTAAGATAATAAGGGAACCTGCTGTATAAAGGATAACATGGAGAACCCTGGCGGGCATGGGTACAAAGACCCAGTGCAGAAATGAAAAAAGACCCGGCCGCTGCTACTGTAAATGGTTTTCGCCCGAGAACAGGCCGCCAAAGCTGACCTCTCCGGAAGTTCCGATATCAGGTTTCAGGCCGGAAGTGGTATTCCTTCCCCTGGTGGCGGAGGCCGATAATCACCGTCTGTACAGGTTCTACCCCCGGGTAGATCTTCGGCTGCCCGCCGCCGCAAAAACCAGGATAAGGCTTTTCTTTTTACTACAGTTCGTCCAATCTCTCCGGGGATTAAAAGATATCTGGACTTCTTCAGCCCTTGACCCTTTTGTCTATGACCTTGCGGATCTTGCCGGTGCGCTGGATGCGCTCTATAGTGTTCGGCTTCAGGACCTCTATGACGGGGGCGTCCAGCCATTTCAGGCGCACGCTCTCGTGCAGGTCTTCGCAATGGCTCTGGATCTGCAGCCAGAGCAAATTCGCCAGCGCGGCGGAGCGCGGCAGCGAAGCCGCGGCCTTCACCTCGACGCGTACTTTCAGCGTGTCCCTATGGCCTTTTTTGTCTATCACGGCCTGGAAATTAAAGCTGAGCTCCGGCACTTTGCCCAGCGCGTTCTGGATGTCGTTCACGAACAGGTGCGCCCCCCCGACATGGATGCGGTCGTCGCAGCGGCCCAGGATCTCGAACAAATGCTCCTTCCTGCCGCAGGCGCAGGGCTTCATGATCCAGCGCCCGAGGTCCCCCACCCGGTAGCGGATGATAGGCATGCTCTTTTTCGAAAGGCAGGTCACCACCAGCTCGCCGACCGCCCCCTCTTTCACCGGGGCCATAGTGTCCTGGTCCACGAACTCTATGAACTGGCTGGAAGAGAAAATATGGTGCTGCCCTTTAACGCAGACCGGGCACTGGAAGCCCACGACGCCGGCGTCGGCGGTGGCGTAGCCGGCCGAGCGCACGTCCACTCCGGGAAAGACGCTTTTGAAGAACTTGACCATCTCTTCGCCCACGTACTCGCCGCCGTAAAAGATCTTGTTGACGCGGAGCCTGTGCTTCTTCGGGTTCGACTTCACGTATTCCGCCAGCTTCACCAGGAAAGAGGGCAGGCCTATCACGGCGGTCACGCTGAAGTCCTCCAGGTAGCCCACTATATTCTCCAGCGGGAGATTGCTGCCGACGGGCACCGAGATGGCCTTGGTGTAGGAGATGGCTTTTTCCACGGAGAGCCAGCTGGACCACAGATTCCCGGCGATGAACAGGTTCGCTATCGTATCCTTTTCGCCCAGGCCAGCCGCCTCCATGGTGAAAGCGAGCATACGGCAGGTATGGTCGTACTCTTTCTGGTCGTAAAAAATATACTTGGGCTGGCCCGTGGAGCCGCCGCTGGCGAAATAAATGCCGCGCTGCACCCGGGAGGTAAGCAGGTCGGAGCTGTCCGGCGGGGTATTGTCCAGCACATGGTTCTTCTCGAGGAAGGGAACCTTGGCGAAATCCTCCATGCTGGTTATCTTCGGCACGCCTTTGAAATGCCGGCCGTAGAAAGCGCTGCGGCTCCTGGCGTGGTCCACCAGCTCGCTCAGGCGGTCCAACGGCGTCGGTTTCTCCTCGATCGGCAGCCAGTTCACCAGCGACATCATCGGGAAGATCCCGTCGTGCGGCGAGCCGTTGGACTCCTCGAGCATCTTGCCCAGCCTCACTATGCGGGCTATGCCGGCCGGTCCCAGGACTTCCATCACTTTCTTGCGCTCTATGGAGCCACCCACTCCGACGGTCTGGATATAGCCGCGCATCGGCAGCAGCCGGTCCCTTACTTCCTCGATGCTCTCCACGGTCTTCACGTAAAGCACGCGGTTAAGCGGCGAGACGCGGTAGACTGGGTCCTTCTCGTAGATCACCGTCCAATCGGTCTCCGGAGCGGAGCTCTCGTAAGAAGCGTTGCCAAGAGCGGAGTCCACGCGGGCGAGCTGGCGGGCTTTATTTATCTCCACCATCTCGTCGGGGGAGAGCTTCCCGGGCGGCAGGTCTTTAGCAAGCCGGGAGAAGTGTTTTTTTGCCGCCTTCAGGAAATCCGCCGCCAGGGCTTTATGCCTTTTAGCGGGCGCTATAAAGTAAAGCGTATGCAGCGAGGAGCAGGCGGCCTGGTCCCACAGCGAGGCGTCCGTGGCGGCGCGCAGCGCGACGGCGTCCATGCCCTCGTTCTCGACGCAGCTTTCAAAGACCACGCCCACGCTGGTCTTCGGGCCGAAGCCCTCCACCCTCACGTCTATCGGGGCTATTTTGCGGTAGGACTGCACCGCTTCGTACCCGCCCCAGACGAAAACGGCGTTCACGTTCTTCAGCGCGGCCTCTTCCAGGCCCTGGCTGCCGCCTTTCCAGCTGATGATCGCGGCGGACTTTGAAAGTATCCCTTCCTCGTCCACCTCTTTCAGCGCGTCCATGAAAATATTGATGAAGTTTGAGCCCGAAGAGGAAAGCTTGACTATATTCACGTTCTTCGTCAGGAAGCCTATCACCAGGGAGTCCAGGATGCCGAGGAAAACGTTCCCCGCGCCCACATGCAGGACCACGCCCTTCGGCATCGCCCTTATCAGCCCGGAGTAACCGCGGCGCTCCACGGTGGTTTCAAGCGCGTAAGGGAGGAAGAGCTCCATGCTCATCCGCTTGTTCATCCCCTGCTTATCCAGGAGTTCCGGTATCACGTCCAGGCTTTTGTCTATGACCGGCTCGGAAAAGGTTATGTGTTCTTTAAGATGCGCCAGGGCGGCCTTGCGGTACTTTCCGCCCTTCTCGAACAGCTTCCCCGCTTTCACCAGGGTCCCGATAATATACTCGCGGGAAGCGCCGCGCATAGCTTCGCGGGCCGCCTGCGCCCGCAGGCCTATCTTTTCCAGCTCGTCCGGCGTCCAGGCGGTTTTGTCCAGGACTTTCCCGAATAAATAAGTGTTGTGTATCTTCATAGCATCGTCGCCGCGGAAATAGCGCAGCCCTTTAATTTAGTCACTCCGGCGCGGCCTTTTATTTCAAGCACAGGGCCGGGCAGGCCGCAGGCGCACTTCGGGCGCAGCAGGCCGAAATCAGAGGAGAGCACGGAAAGCGAAGGATAGCTGGTGAGGTAAGGCGTAATGAACTGCAGCAGGCCGACCTTGTTATACCCCAGCGGCTCCAGCGTGCCCGGGTGGCGCGCTATGATGCGGCCGTAATTCGGGACATGGAAGTTCCCGAGCCGGCAGTCCACGTAAGGCACGCCGTGCTCTACCATGCCGAACAGGTCCCTTACGTTCTCCACCGGCACGCCCAGATTGTCGGCTAATATCCGGCGGTAAACTTTTTTATCCATCGCCTCATCGGCCAGGGTCTTCCAGCCGCCGCCGGTAACTACGCTGGACTCCGGGTTAAGTTTCGGGTAGCGGCCGTAGCGCTTCTTGAATTCTTCGGTGAGTTTCAAAGCGAAAGCAGGAAAGCCGACCAAACGCACCAGCGAGCCGGCGTCTTCGAATTTCTTCATGGCCAGCACCGCGCCGTCTATGTCGAAATAAAAGTCTTTCTTCTCTTTGCTCCAGCGGAAGGTGTAAAAGATCTCCCCTTTCTTAGTGAAGCCGCTGAGCAGCTTGTCCGTCCAGGCCGTCCCCAGGTCTTTGGCCACCTCGGGATCGTAAGTGAAGCAGATATAGTCGTGGGCGCGCTCCAGGTCGGTCAGCCCAAGCCCGGCGAAAACCTGCCAGGCCATGCGGCGCACCCGCATCAGCGAACCTTTGTCCAGCTGCATCCGGCTGCGCTGGCCGGAGGTTCCGCTGGATTTGAGCTCTAGCACTATTTTGGAATACGGAAGGGTGGTCAGGTCCCGCTCTTTAAGCGCGGCGACGAAGATAAAAGGGATATTCGCTATATCCCGCTCCGTTCTCACCGAGGCGGGAGAGAAGCCTTCGGCCTTGTAAATCGCTTTCAGCACCGGGGCGCGCCCGCCCTGGAAAGCCAGCGCGGCGCGCATAGCGGCGCAGAAAGCCTTAGAGGTGCGCGGCGAATACTCGAAAGCCGGGGTTTCAAAAAAAACATCCACGGCCGCCCGGCTCTTAAGCGGCTTGTAAAAAGGCGGAAGTTTGTCTTCGACAGAAAGATCGGCCACGGCTTGTCTCCTTATAACGGCGGCAATTTAAAACTATATTGTCCCGTCCTATTTCTGGTCGGTCTTGAAGACCAGCTCGATGTAGTTCTCGCGCCAGAGCTTGAGGTATTCGCGCAGGAAGTTCTTGTAGAGCGAGATGATCTTGACGTTGCGGAAGTCCAGGACCTCGAAGGTGCGGGAGAAGATCACGCAGTCGTAGCGCTTGCCGCCCATCCGCTTGGCGCAGGGGAAATAGGCGCTGGGGATGAAGCGCGCGTCCAGCGCGTCGCGCTGGATGGCCGGGGAGTAGGCGTCTATGATGACCTCGACGTAGGCCATGCCCAGTTCGCTGACCTTGCGGGCTATGCTTTCAAGCACCACCGCGAAGCTTTTCTCATTGGTCATGCCGGCGACCACCACGCTGTACTTGTCCTTGGCGTTATAGGTCATGTAGACCTCGGTCCCCTGGTCCGGGGTGATCAGCAGGAGGTTGGGGTCGTGGAAAGGCATCACCGTATGCGCGAAGAAGCTGGTCTGCTTGATCTTTTTGTACCGGTGCTTGATAAACTCGGGGGCGGTGATGGCCTCAAAATTTAGCAGCGGGATCTTCTGCGTATGGTCGCTGTACTCCCCTTTCACGTTCTTTATCTGCGGCCTCTCCAGGGCGATCTGCTTGCGTACGATATCATAGAAGGGCGCCACTTCGGGGATGATGCGGGGCTTCCGGCGGCGGCGCTGCAGCGCCCTTTCGGTAAGGTAGGCGGTAAGGCAATGCGTCTCGTTGTCCTGAACTTTGTGGGTGTTCGGGAAGATGCCCAGCTTTATGAAACCCAGGCTCTCGGTCAGTTTCTGCGGGGCGTGGTTAGCGGTGCGGGTGGTGGCGTAGACCAGGTCCACCAGGTCTTTGCTGGTGGTAATGTCGTCGAGGACCAGCTTCATCATCATGAAGGCCAGATTGTGCTTCCTGAATTCCTGGCTGACCACCGCGCCGAAAGCTTTCGAGTTCCTGTAGGTCAGGTCCAGCGCGTAGACGAGGCTGCCCACCACGCGGTCCTGGCATTCGGCCACCAGCCAGTAGTAGTCGTTATCCTCTATGGCGTGGCGCATCTTTTCTTTGTCGGTGACGATCGGCACGGAATAGCTGCCGCCGTAGATCTCGGCGTAAAGCATCTGGATGCGGCGCATGTCATGCACCCTGGCCAGCCTGATTATAATATCCGGCTTGCCCTCGGTCTTTATGATCCTCTCTATTTTTTTAAGCGCCATATGCTCCCCTGAACCCTTGATGAATACAACGGTATAATATAGTATATAAAATGATACGGCTTTTCCGAATGACAGATATCAGAAGCCGTTCCCTAACTATACATGAAAACGATCAAACTCCTTTTGCTCCTGGCGGCCCTCCCGGCTTTCTTCGGCTGCGCCTCTTTCAATTCCGGCGATATCCGCGTAGAGCGTTCCACGGCGCGGGCCATGCTTGAAGACAAAGAGATCGTCCCGTTCTCTGAAATACAGGTTTACTGGCAGAATTTCCCTTACCGCGCCCCGACCGACTCCATCGGAGAGGGCTCTACCAGGCCCAAAAAGATAAAGCCGCTGCCGGTCGAGCCGGCCGACGCCGCCGCCCTGGGCCGGAAAGCAAGGGGAGTGTTCTCGGAGGCCGGCCTTTACGACAAAGCGCGCGGCCGCGGGACCCTGCGCCTGGAGCTCACCAGCTTCGGGCGCTGGACTTACGGCGACCTTTTCCGCTCCTACCTGGTGGACACCAGCTTTATCTTCCTTATTCCCTCTTCCCTGCGGGTCAACTATTATCTCACCGCCGACTTCGCCGTTTCTACCGGCACCCTGCGCGTCGAGACCGAGGCGCGCCACAAAACGACTTTCCACCTCCTGATGGCGCCGCTCTATCCCTTCTTCTCGCCGGGGGCCCGCGAGAGCGGCCTGCTGAGGCAGATGCTCTGGCGCTCCGCCACCGACGTTTACGCGAAGCTGAAAGCGGCGGGGGCGGCCCCGCGCGACCTCCCGCCTAAAGCCGCGCAGCCGGAAAGGGAAACGCCGGCCATGTCCGGCCCGCCGGTGCAGCCGGACAGGACCTGGCTCCCCGAAGGCCAGGTATTGGAAGGAACGCCCTTGTCTTCCGAACCCGCCCTCGTCCCCGAGAAACCCGACCAGACCTGGGTGGTTCCCACAACCCCGCAACAGCCCCCGGCAGTACAGCAGCCTCCAGCCGCCCCGGCAGGCGCCGGCCCGCTGGAGCCAGCCAAAGCCGCCCCCGCCCGGGACGAGCCGCTGGACGATTGAGCATTATCGAAGGCAATAAAAAACCCCGCCGGAGCGGGGTTTTTTATTGCCGGAAACGGGAACTATTTCCCGGTTTTAGCGGCGGGCTTTTCCTCGGCGGCGGGCTCCTCGGCCGGAGCTTCCGTCTTACCCTCCTCGGGCTTGACTTCGGCGGCCGGCAGGTTATCCAGGGCCTCTTTCGCGTCCTGCGCGAAGAAGCTCTCCGGGTTGTCCTTCATGAACTTTTTCAGGGCCGCGCGTCCGCCCTCCACGTCCCCTCCGACCACCAGCTCCACGGCGTCGGTCAGCTGCTTCTTCTCGTCGGCCAGTTTCTTCTGGGCCTTCTCGGAGACGCCGCCTTTCCAGTAAAGGGCGTTCGCGTCCTCGCCCTGCTTCGCGCCGCGCACGGCCGCGACCGCGCTCACGCGGGTCTTGGACTCGAGTTTCTTGCTGATCTTGGTCTTAAGGCCTTTGAGCATATTGCCGTACCAGCCCTTCCAGTCCTTGCCGCTTTCCGCGTGGACCACGCCCACCGCGAAGATCAGCGCCAGCGCTATTAATGCTTTTTTCATAAGAATACCCTCCCGTTCTATTTCCTCACCTGGATAATTTATCTCCGATGCTCTTGAGCTCGGGCTCTATTTTCGCCGCCCGCTCCGCGAAGGTCTTCACGTCGTCTTTTTTGCCCAGCTTCCCGGAAACCCTGGCGAGGTTGAGCCAGATATTGCCGTCGTACGGATCGGCCTTGGAGGCTTTGAAATAATAATCCCTGGCCTCGTCGTACTTGCCTCCCGTGAAGCTCAGATTGCCCATATTATTGAGCGCTCCGGAGTTGAACGGTTCCTTGTCGAGCACCTTCTGGAAGCAGCCTGCCGCGGCGTCATAGGCTTTATACTCGGCGTGCACTATGCCCAGGCTGAGGTTCGTATCGATATCCTCCGGCATTTCCTGCAATATGCGGCCGTAGTATTTCTTCAGGTAATCGTAGCGGGCGGCCATAAGGGATTCGATAGCACCCTTGACGCGGTCCGGCAGCGCCGCCGAAGCGTAGGTGTCCGCCTGGGTCTCGGGCAGAGTGACCGGTTCGAATTCGTTCCAGGAAGCCCGCACGTCTATGACCTTCACGTCCTTGTCCATCTTCCTGTAAAGGTCGGCCACGTGCAGTATCGAGTCCTGGAAGCTCTTGCCAACCATGGTGGTCTCTACGCCCACCCACCAGGTATTGTTGTATTTTATCAGGTAGTCCTCGGGCAGGCCCACCGCGTTCGCGTCGGTCTCGCCGGTGTCGAACATCAGGGCGATGTGGCCGGGGAAGTCGAGCAGCGCCACGTGCAGGCCGGAGGCCTCGAAAATGCTGGCGAACAGCGCGGTCAGGTCGTCGCAGTCGCCGCTCTTGAGCTGCAGGGTATTGCGCGGGAACTGCACGGTGTCCAGCACCAGGTTCTCGGTGGATTTAAGCACCGAATAAGGATTGGCCGGGTCGGCCAGGTAAGATATACCGTACTCGCCCAGGGCCTCCCACGCCATCAGCGCGGTCAGGATGCTGTCGTCGAGCAGGTCGGCTTCGCCTTCGAACTTCTTCTTCTCGCCCAGGGCGAAAGCCCTGAAGGCCATGATAGGCGTGTCTTTGATGGTTATGAAGTTGGCCAGCCTGGCGGAATTATCCCAGACTATGGCGTTCTTGGAAAGCACCTTCACGGGTTTGTTCAGGGTGACGGTCTTCTCGGCCCCGTCCATGTAGTAGGTCAGCGTGAGCTGGCACTGGATGGGCGTATCCTCGTTGATATTGAGGATCCTGTTGTTAAGCGTGGCGGCCAAGGGCACTTCGGTCTGTTCCCCCGCCTTGACCGCCTCTACGATGGTGTCGCTCGGGAAGTCCATGAAGTCTTTGAAGAAGAAAGAGAGCTTTACGTTGGTGAAATCGTTCTCCGTATTGTTCTTGATCGTGATCTTGCCGACCGGGTTCTTCTGGTAATATTTATAGTTGGCCGAGAAGATGTAATTGAGAGACGCCGACGGCAGGATCTCCATCGGGGCGACGTTCTTGTTCGCCGAAGCCTCCGCCGCGGGCGCTGCCGCCGGGGCAGGGACGGGGGCCTCGGGACCTTTGAAGTAAACCTCCGCCGGCTGCGAAAGGCCGCCCTGTATGCCGCTCACTGAAAGCGCCGCCGTATAGTAGTAATAAGTGGTGCCCGGGACCAGCGCGGAGTCCTCGAAGGACATCTCCTTGGCCGAGCCGGCCTCTTCGAGGTCGCCGCCGGAACCCGCCGCGCGGAAGACCTTGAACCCCCTTGTCCAGGCGTTCGACTTGGCCTTCCAGGTCAGTTTCACGGTCTTCTCTTCGGCCTTGGCCGTCACCCCGGTGGGTTCTTCGGGGAGGTAGCTGATATCGAACGCTAAAATGCGCGCGTTCTCCCTGTCGGAGACGTATATCTTGTCGTTCCTGAAGGCCAGGTCCTGCGGATCCCACAGCTCGCGCTCGCCGCGGCCCTTCGCGAAGAAACTGGAGGTAAAAATACCGTTTTTGTCGAAGATCTTTACGTTATAGGTTCCCCTGTCCAGTATATAGAAAAAGCCTTTCCCGTCGTAAACCAGGGAAGCGGGGTCCTGCAGGTTGCCGGAATCGTCCCAGGCGCGAAGGAATTTGCCCATGGAGTCGGTGACTATGACCTTCTTGAGCACCGAATCAAGTATATATACGTTCTTGTTCTCGTCGCAGACCGCCGAGACAGGGCTGGCGAGCGTGATGCCGCCGAACTCCGGCCCTACGGCAAAAAGGAACATGCCGTCGGAGCTGAACGCCTTCAGTTTCTTGTTCCTGGTGTCGGCCACGTAGATATTGCCGCTTGAATTAACTGCGACGGCGGAAGGGTTCCTGAACTGCCCCTCGCCGGAACCGCTCTCTCCGAACATATTGTCGTAGGTCCAGTCCGCTTTAAATATCTGAACCCTGTCATTGCCCGAATCGGCCACATACATCTCGCCCTTGGGGCCGATGAAAATGCTCTTAGGGGAACGGACCTGGCCCTGCAGCTTGCCTTCCTTTACAAGCGTCTTCCTGGCGGTTCCGTCGATAAGGGCTATTTCCCTGGATTCCGGCAGCCAGGCGACGATCTTGCCGTCATTGGTCAGGGCGAAAACTTCGGCCTTGAACTTCAAATTGGCCGTGGGTCCTTTTAAAGTAAAGCGGTCGAGGATGGCGGCCTCCGGAAGGCGGGGCCCGGAATAGGGCGTTTCCACCATAAGGTAAACAACCTTCCTGTTCTCCTCGTCGCAGAGATAGATCATTCCGGTCTTGTCCATGGCTATATCGCGCAGGTTCTTGAACTCGCTCTTCCCCTTGCCCCTGGTCCCGAAAGTTCCCACCGCCACGCCCGCTTCGGAGATTTCCATCACCTTGCCGTCTTTTGAATTAATGACGTAGATATAACCGTACTTGTTGAAGGCGCCGCCGTTGTTGGCCAGCTGGAATTCTTTCAGGAGTTTCCCGGTCCTGTCGTAGCGCAGAAGCACCGCCTTATCAGGATCGGAAACCAGGATGTCGCCGGAGGGGCTGAGCGCTATTTTTACGGGCTTGATTTTGATCCCGGCCGCGGTGGCCACGGGGAAGCCGTAAAGATAGATGCCGTCCGCGTTAAAGACCTCTATCCTGGAGCCGCCCGTGTTCGAAACATACACCCTGGCGTCGGGGCCGTAAGCGATGCCCTCGGGAGATTTGATCTGGCCGGGGTCGCTGCCCTCGCTGGAAAAAGCCCAAAGCATCTTGCCCTCGGGGTCAAAGACTACCACGCGGGAATTGTCGGTGTCGGCCACGTAAAGCTTGCCGCCGCCGAAACTTACGGCCTCGGGCGACTTGAGCCCGCCTTCTATCTTTTTTAGCAGCTTCCCTTCCGAGTCAAAGACAAAAACCGCGTTGGCTTTGGAGTCGGTCACGAAGACCTTGCCGGCCGCTACGGCGATCGCCGTCGGCCTTTGCATCGCGGCGTTCTGGATGATGCCCCTGAAATCGATAGTTTCATAAGCGTATGAAACGGACGCCAATGCGAAAAATATAAGAGAAAAAATAATGCGGTTCATTTTACTGCCTCCCCGTATAGTGCTTGCGCCAGCCTGCGCGGACGGCCATAGCGGCCATAATAGCGCTTCGCTGTACATTATAATAAATTTTGAGCGCCGCTTTTCAAGCTTCTGAATTAAGGCATTACTATATCTATGCATCGGATTTGGGGATCGCACTTGCCATGGCTCATATTTATATTTTATGATTGTATTATTCAACTGATATTACGCCGCCCTGGCCTTAAGACCTCGCACCGGCAACTGACAGACACTGGAGCTCATATATCTTATGGAAACAACTTTCATCAAGCGCTTCATAACGACTTCGATAGGGAGGAAGGCCGTAATGGCCGTCTCCGGCCTGCTGCTCGGCGGCTTCATGCTGGTGCACCTGGCCGAGAACCTCCTTCTTTTCAAGGGCGAGGCGGCATATAACGGCTGGGTGGACATGCTGCTTTCCAACCCCGTCACCCCGCTCCTCGAGCTGGGGCTGGTTTTTCTCTTCCTTGCCCATATTATAACCGGCGTCTGGGTAAGGGTGGAGGACTTCCTTAACTCCCCTACCGGCTACGAATCGCGGAAATGGCAGGGCGGCCGCACCCTCGGCTCAGCCACCATGCTCTATACCGCGGCCGCAGTCCTGGCCTACCTGGCCTACCACATGCTCACCTTCCGCTTCACGGACCACTCGATGGGCTTTTACCAGATGGTGACCTACGCTTTCCGCGACCCCGTGTTCGTGGCCGTCTATATAGCCGGCTCAGCCGCGCTGGCCCTGCACCTAAGCCACGGGATGCAGAGCGCTTTCCAGACACTGGGCCTGAACCACGCCAAGTATACGCCCCTCATCAAGGTCGGCGGCCTTATCGTGGCCGTTCTGATGATAGGTTTCGCTCTCATCTCGCTGTATTTCCTGATGGGCATCGACATCAGGGCGGCACAGGCCGGCTACAATGTGGTCGTGATCAGGTAAACAGCGGATTGTTGGAAATTTTTGGGAGGCAATAATGAAACTTGACGCTCATATTCCGGCGGGACCGATAGAAAAGAAATGGGATTCGCATAAGTTCAACATAAAACTTGTAAACCCCAATAATAAGAGAAAATTCGACATTTTGGTGGTCGGCTCCGGCCTGGCCGGCGCCTCAGCGGCCGCCTCGCTGGGCGAACTTGGCTACAATGTCAAGGTTTTCTGCCTGCAGGATACCCCCCGGCGCGCCCACTCCATAGCGGCCCAGGGCGGCATCAACGCCGCGAAGAACTACCCTAACGACGGAGACTCGGTCTGGAGACTCTTCCACGACACGATAAAAGGCGGCGACTACCGCGCCCGCGAAGCCAATGTCTACCGCCTGGCCCAGATCTCGAACCAGATCATAGACCACTGCACGGCCATAGGCGTGCCCTTCGGCCGGGAATACGGCGGCCTGCTGGCCACCCGCTCTTTCGGCGGCGCTCAGGTTTCCCGCACTTTCTACACCCGCGGCCAGACCGGCCAGCAGCTGCTCCTGGGCGCCTACTCGGCCATGATGCGCCAGGCCGCGGCCGGCACGGTCAAGATCTACCCGCGCCGCGAAATGGCGGACATCATCGTTTCGGACGGCCGCGCTCGCGGCATAATAGTAAGGAACCTGGTGACCGGCGAGCTTGAAAATTACACGGGGCACGCCGTGCTCCTGTGCACGGGCGGCTACGCAAACGTGTTCTATCTCTCCACCAACGCCGCGCTCTGCAATGTCTCCGCCGAATGGGCCGCCTTCAAAAAAGGCGCCGGGCTGGCCAACCCCTGCTATACGCAGATCCACCCCACCTGCATCCCCCGCTCCGGCGAACACCAGTCGAAACTCACCCTGATGAGCGAAAGCCTGCGCAACGACGGCAGGGTCTGGGTGCCCAAGACCAAGGGCGACAAGCGCCCCCCGAACGAGATCCCGGACGAAGAGCGGGACTATTACCTGGAGCGGCGCTACCCGGCCTTCGGGAACCTGGTGCCCCGCGACATAGCCTCCCGCGCCGCAAAGACCACTATAGACGAGGGCCGCGGCGTAGGCCCGACCGGCTTGTCCGTTTACCTGGACTTCAGGGATTCGATAAAGCGGCAGAGCGAAGACCGGATACGCGAAAAATACGGGAACCTTTTCGACATGTACCGGCAGATCACCGACGAGAACGCCTACAAGGTTCCAATGCGCATCTACCCCGCCTCGCATTACTCCATGGGCGGGCTCTGGGTGGACTACAACCTTATGACCACGGTGCCGGGCCTTTTCGCGCTCGGCGAAGCGAACTTCTCCGACCACGGCGCGAACCGCCTTGGCGCTAGCGCGCTCATGCAGGGCCTGGCTGACGGCTATTTCGTGATCCCGGCCACCATCGGCGGCTACCTGGGCGCGTCCAAGTTCGACGCGGTAAGCGCGGACGCGGCCGAGTTCAGGGAAGGACAGACCGCGCTTAAGAACAGGTTCAACAAGCTGCTGGCCATAAAAGGCAAGAAGACGCCCACCGATTTCCACCGGCAGCTGGGCAATGTGCTGTGGAACGACTGCGGCATGGGCCGCAACGAGGCCGGCCTGAAGAGATCGCTTAAGAAGATCCCCGAGATCAGGGAGGAATTCTGGAAAGACCTCGCCCTGCCCGGCACGGCCATGGAGCTGAACCAGACCCTGGAAAAAGCGCATAAAGTGGCCGATTTCCTCGAGTTCTCCGAACTGCTGGTGCGGGACGCTCTTGAGCGCAAAGAATCCTGCGGCGCGCACTTCAGGGAAGAATCCGTCACCCCGGAAGGCGAGGCGAAGCGCGACGACGCGAATTTCTCGCACGCCGCCGTCTGGGAGTACAAGGGCGAGGGAAAAGAGCCCTTAATGCACAAAGAGCCGCTGACCTTTGAGAACATAAAGATAGCGGAACGGAATTACAAATAGGACCGCGGGCGCTTTACCCCGCCGAGCAGCGAACACCGGAGGATTTATCATGAGCAAAAACCACTTCAGCATCACCCTGCGCGTATGGCGCCAGGACGGCCCGGAAGCACCGGGAAGGATGGTCTCCTACAAAGCGGAAGACATCTCCCCCGACATGTCCTTCCTTGAAATGCTTGACGTCCTTAACGAGGGCCTGATAAAGAGGAACGAGCACCCCATAGCTTTCGAGAGCGACTGCCGAGAGGGCATCTGCGGCTGCTGCGGGCTGGTGGTGAACGGCGAGATCCACGGCCCCGACGAACATTCCACCGTCTGCCAGCTGCACATGAGGCGTTTCAAGGACGGAGACGTGGTCACGGTGGAGCCCTGGCGCGTTAAAGCTTTCCCCCTCATAAAAGACCTGGTGGTAGACCGGCTGGCCCTGGACAATATCATTAAAGCCGGCGGCTTTATCTCCGTAACAACCGGGGCGGCTCCCGACGCAAATTCCATCCCCGTGGACAAGGACAAAGCCGAAGAGGCCATGGACTCCGCCGCCTGCATAGGCTGCGGGGCCTGCGTGGCTTCCTGCCCGAACGGCGCGGCTATGCTCTTCACCGGCGCGAAAATTTCCCAGCTGGCGCTGCTCCCGCAGGGCGCCCAGGAAAGGAACACCCGGGCCCTTAACATGGTGGCCGCGATGGACAAACAGGGCTTCGGCAATTGCACCAATGAGTACGAGTGCGAAGCCGTCTGTCCCAAAGACATAAAGGTATCGAATATAGCCAGGATGAACAGGGAGTTCCTGCTGGCGAATTTGTTCTCGAAGCGATAAGGGAACGGGCGGCGCGGTGGCAGGAACGAAAAACGCGTTCGGCCACACCGTGGCCTCACTCGGTATTCGCCTGCCGGGCTATGCAACCGGCAGGCTCAACGACGGTTTTTCTTATTCTGCCCCCGCATCGCCCTCCAGTTTTTTGCGAGGATTGATCCTATGGCTGAATTCAAATATAACGAGCTTTTTGAGCTGACCAAGCGTGAGATCAAGTTTCGCCTGCTTTCTAAAGAGGGCGTGACGGTCGTTAAGGCCGGGGACAGGGAAATCCTGGAAGTGGCGCCTGAAGCTTTGGTTACGCTGACGCGCGAGGCGGTCAAGGACGTTTCTTTTTTACTGAGGCCGGCGCATAATGCGCAGGTGGCGGCTATTCTTGAGGACCCGGAAGCGTCGGAGAATGATAAATTCGTGGCTTTCTGTATGCTGGAGAACGCCGCTATCTCGGCCAGGTTCGAACTGCCTTTCTGCCAGGACACCGGCACCGCCACCGTAGTCGCTAAAAAAGGCGAGCAGGTCTGGACCCGCTCCAACGACGAAGAATCTATTTCGAAAGGCGTCTGGGAGACCTATACCGGCGAGAACCTGCGCTATTCGCAGACGCTCGCCGTGGATATGTATAAGGAAAAGAACTCCGGCAATAACCTGCCCGCGCAGATAGACATTTACTCCAGGCCCGGCATGTCCTACGATTTTCTTTTCGTTACCAAGGGCGGCGGTTCGGCAAACAAGACCATGCTTTACCAGGAAACGAAGGCCACGCTCACCCCGGAGAAACTAAAGCCCTTCCTTGTGGAGAAGATGAAGTGGCTGGGCACGGCGGCCTGCCCCCCCTACCACGTGGCTTTCGTGATCGGCGGGACCTCGGCGGAGATGTGCCTGAAGACGGTCAAGCTGGCCTCCACCGGCTACCTCGACGGCCTGCCCGATAATCCAGGCGGGACCGGCCGCGCTTTCCGCGATAAAAAAATGGAGGCCGAACTCCTTGAAGCCGCCCGCAAGCTCGGCCTCGGTGCGCAGTTCGGCGGCAAGCATTTCGCGCACGACGTGCGCGTGGTGCGTCTGCCCCGCCACGGGGCCTCGGCGCCGATCGGCATGGGACTCTCCTGCTCCGCCGACCGCAATATCCTCGCCCGAATAGACAAAGGCGGACTCTGGCTGGAAGAGCTGGACCGCGACCCGGGCCGTTTCATTACCAGGGAAGTGCGCGCTAAGTTTTCCTCCCGCTCCGGCTGCGTAAGCATAAACCTGAACCAGCCGATGAAGAGCATCCTTGCGGAACTTTCAAAACACCCCATAGGCACCCGACTTTCCCTGAACGGCCGCATCGTGGTGGCGCGCGACCTGGCCCACGCCAAATTCAAGGAGCTGCTGGACGCCGGCAAAGAGCTGCCGGAATATTTAAAGAAGCACCCGGTTTATTACGCCGGCCCCGCCAAGCAGCCGAAGGAAAAGCCCTCCGGCTCCTTCGGGCCCACTACGGCCGGCCGCATGGATTCCTACGTGGACCTGCTCCAGTCGCACGGCGCCTCGATGGTGATGATCGCCAAGGGCAACCGCTCGCAGGCCGTGACCGACTCCTGCAAAAAATACGGCGGCTTCTACCTCGGCTCCCCCGGCGGCCCCGCGGCGCTGCTGGCCGAAAAAAACATAAGGAAAGTCGAGACGCTGGATTACCCGGAGCTCGGCATGGAAGCGGTCTGGGCCATAGAGGTCGAGGATTTTCCGGCCTTCGTGCTGGTGGACGACAAGGGCGGGGATTTTTTCAAGCAGATAAAATAGCCGCAATCCTATGCGGAGTCAAAAGCGCTTCTTCATCCTTGCGGTTTTTTTCGCCGCGGTCTTTACCGCGGGCTGCGAAATACCCATCGGCAGCCCGGAAGAGCGGATGTTTAAGTCCGCCAAAAACGACTATGAGCGGAATATGCGGAAGCTTCTGGACTCCGGCCTGAACCCCGACATCAGGGACCAGGCCGGCTGGACGCCGCTGATGTGGGCGGCAGCCAAGGACAACCTGGACTCCCTGAAGCTGCTTGTTTCCAGGGGGGCCGACATCAACCTCCGGAATTATAAAGGCGAAACGGCCCTCCATATAGCCGCGCGCTGGAGCCGCCTCGACACGGTGCGCTACCTTATCTCGATCGGAGCCGAGCCCGAGACGCTTGACCGGCTGGGCTGGCCGCCCCTGATGTGGGCCGCGATGCAGGGCAGGACCGACGTGGTAAAAGCCCTGGCGGAAAGCGGCGCGAACATGGAATTCAAGGATACCAACGGCAATACGGCGCTAATGATGGCCGCCAACCGCGGCAGGACCGCGACGGTAAAATACATGCTGGAGTTCGGCGTCAACCCGGGCAAGACCAATAAGGCCGGGCAGACCGCGGCCGAAGTGGCGAGGCAAAGCAAATACCTCGGGATCGCCGCGCTTATCGAGGGAAATAATGTAAGCGCTCCCGCGGTTAAATCACGGAACAAATAAAGGATATAGCCATGAACCGCTCCAGAGGATTCACGCTGATAGAAGTGATGATAGTAGTCGCCATTATAGCCATACTCGCGGCGATAGCCATGCCGCGCTTCGCAGGGCTCCTGAATAAAAGCAAAGAGGGCTCCACCCGCGAAGGTCTCGGCGCTGTCCGCTCCACCCTGCATATTTACTTCGGGGATAACATGATCTACCCTTACGACGAGCTCTCTTCGCTGACGCAGAACGCGCGCTATATCAGCCAGATACCGTACGCGAAACTCCCCGGCACCCCCCATATGGACAGCCGGAGCATAAGCGTCGGGGCCAGCACCGGGACGGCGCTCACGGACGCAGGCGGCTGGGCCTATATTAACGACCCGGAATCTACCGCCTACGGGACCTTCATGGTAAACTGCACTCATCCGGACCTGAACGGCAACAGTTGGAACGTACAATAAACTATGCTCTTGAAATGTCCGTGTCCTCACCTCACATAAAGCGCCTGGACGCCTAACCTTGGGCGAGGAAATGCCGGAAGCCTGCAAGGAAGCGGAGGCCGTGGTCAATATAGTTGCCGGGGCGGGCCCGGCCCGAAAGATAGCCAGGTTCAAACCCCTGGCGGTCATGAAAGGATAAGGCCCTGATGAACCTCACCGCGCGGCGCCTGGCGCCGGCAGTCTTTGCGCTTGCGCTGTTCTCCAGCGCGGCGCTCATCTTCGCGCTGCAGCCGCTTTTCACGCGCCTGACCACGCCGCTGCTGGGCGGCTCGCCGGCGGTCTGGAACGCTTCGATGGCCTTCTTCCAGGCCGCGCTGCTCCTGGGCTATTTTTACGCGCATTTGCTGGCACGCCTGAAAGACCTGCGGCTCCAGGCCGGACTGCACGCGGCAGTGCTGGCGCTAGCCGCCCTGGCGCTTCCGCTGCGCGTCAGCGGCGTCTTCGGGCCGCCGAACTACGAACACCCGGCTCTCTGGCTGCTCGGCGTCCTTGCCGTCTCGGTCGGCGCGCCTTTCGCCGCCGCCTCGGCGACGGCCCCGCTCCTGCAGGCCTGGTACGCGCGCTCGGGGCGGGCCGACGCCCAGGACCCCTATTATCTTTACGCCGCCAGCAATTTCGGCAGCCTCACCGGCCTCCTGGCTTATCCCGCGCTGATAGAGCCGCTGCTCGGCACAAAGGCCCAGAGCGCGGCCTGGCAGTGGGGCTACGCGGCCGTGGCCGCGCTTATCCTGGCTGCGGCCGCCGCCGCTCTTCTGGCCGAAGAGCCCCCCGCCGGCGCCGCCAAAGAGCGGGCGGCCTCGGCTCCTCCGAACTGGAGAAAGCGCCTTTACTGGCTGGGGGCGTCGGCAGCCGGGGCGGCGCTGGTTCCCGGCGTGACGCTGCACATCTCCGCGAATATCGGCTCGACGCCTCTGTTCTGGGTGGTGCCGCTGGCGCTTTATCTCGCCACTTTCATCATCGCTTTCTCGCGCGGCGCGGAAAAGATCGCCCCCGCCACCCGCTTTATCTACCCGTTCGCGCTCTTTTTCCTGATAGTATCTTACCTGCTGCAGGGACGCTGGGTACCCGTGGTCCTTGCCAACCTTTTTGGTTTCTTTATCAGCGCGCTGCTCTGCAGCCTGGCGCTCGCCCGCGAGCGCCCGAAAGCGGACCGGCTGACGGAATTTTATTTTTTTATTTCTCTCGGCGGCGTGCTCGGCGGTTCCGCCGCCGCCCTGCTGGCGCCGCTCGTCTTCAATAATGTCTACGAGTACCCGCTCGCCCTGGCCGCCGCGGCCTTTTTCCTGCCGCGCGGAAAAGCGGGCCTGCCGAAACTGGCCGGCTATTCGGCCGCCGCCGCCGCGGCGCTGGCGCTGCTGATGATCCTGCTCAGGCATCTCGATCCGGGCGGCGCAATCGTCGCCGCCGCCGCCCGGCTGGGACAGGACAATCTGGTGCGCGCCGGCCTGGGAGTCTGCCTGGCCGCCATCTTTCTCAACCGCGCCAGGCCCGCGGCGCTTGCGGCCCTGATACTTGCGTCTTTCGTGATATTCTTCCTTAAGGAGGACAGGGCGGGCCGGATCATTACCCAGGAGCGCGGCTTCTTCGGCATCCTGCGCACGCGCGAGATCTACGATCCCGCGGACCGGCGGGTGGCGATACTCCGCATCCTTTCGCATTTCAACGTGGTCCACGGCGCGCAGCTGACGCGCCCGGGGCTTACCCGGCAGCCGCTGACCTATTACAATCCGCGGACGGCGCTGGGGGAGGCCGTGCTCGTCGGGCTCAGTACCGGGGAACCGGGCCGCGTGGCTCTCATCGGCCTGGGCACCGGCGCTACCGCGTGCCTGCTGCGCCCGGCCGACAAGCTCACTATATTCGAGATAGACCCCGCGGTAGTCCGGCTGGCCGCAGAGCCCGGAGGGGATTTTACCTATGTGCGGGAATGTAAACCGGGCGCCCGCATAGTCCTGGGCGACGCGCGCCTGAAGATCGCCGACGAGCCTGACGGGGCCTTCGACGTGATAGTGGTGGACGCGTTTTCTTCGGACGCGATACCGGCGCATCTTCTGACCCGCGAGGCTTTGGAGCTTTACCTGCGCAAGGCCGGCAGCCGCGGGATAGTGGTGCTTCACCTTTCCAACAGCAGCCTGGCGCTGGTTTCGGAAGCGGCCCGGCTGGCCCGCGATCTCGGCGCGCCGGCGCTTTTCCGCGAGAGCAAGGCTTTCAACCACCCCTACGCTTCCTACTTCGGCGCTTTGGGCACGGGCGCGATGATCGTGGTAAAATCCCCGCAGGTGCTGGCGCAGCTCCCCCTCGCGGCCATGACGGAGTGGTCCTTTATAGAAGCGCCGGCAGGGCGCGCCTGGTCCGACGACTACATCAATATCCCGCGCGCCCTCTGGACTAATTTAACCGGGGAAAACTATACCCTTAAGAAAATATAAGGCGAACGTCTTTTTGATATCATTAGCAGAGCCGGAGGTCAGCGGGGAATTTATGAAAGAGACCTGGAGCGCTACCGCGCTGCTTTTCGCCGTTCTTCTTATCCTGTCGTTCATCGTCTACAGGGACCTTGCGCCGACGGGACCTTCAGCCAATACTCAGCCGAAGAGATTCGATTTTATTAAGACAACCGCGCCCGGCGCCCCGGCGGTCGGCCCCGGCTACAGCCTGGCCGGCTCTACGGACCCGGTCTCCGCGGCGCTGGCGGAGCGCGAGCGGCGGATCGCCGCCGCCGTCGCCAAATACGGCTCCCGGCCCGTGGTCCTGGAATTCATGGAGGACCTGAAAAAGGACCCCTGCACCGCGAAGGTCATAGAGGAAGAAAAGATCACGGATATGTTCGGGGCCCTGTCGGCGGCCCGAAGAGCCGGCTGTCTCGATAAGCTGAAAGTTAAATACGCTTTTCGCCCGCAATTCATCAGACTAATGGCGGAGGTAATGACCGACCCCGAGGTCAGGCCTCTCCTGGAAAGCGCCCCGGAAGAGCAGCCGGCGGCTGTCAAAGCCGGCCTCGCGCCGTCCAACCCTGACGGGCCCGGGCCCGCCGAGCCACCAGGCCCGTAGGTCAAAAGCGCGGACACGAAACCGCCCTCGCCGGGGCGCACCACTGGCGGCAAAGGCAGGGGATACAGCGGCGCCCGCTGCCGCGCTATGCCCGCAAAGAGCCGGGCGGCGCCTGCTTCCGGACCAGGAGCGTGACCCAGTAAGCTCCGGCCAGGGCCAGAGCCAGGCCTATCAGCTGGTAGGCCTGTATTTTTTCTATGCCGAAAAGATGCGAGAACAGCGCCGTCAGCACCGGGTAGGAAAGCACTATGGCGGTAGCTTTCGAAAGGTCCATATTAAGTATGGCCTTGTACCAGAGTATATTGTTCAGGGCCGTCAGGACCAGCCCCCAGGCCAGGACTATCCCGAGCAGTTCAAGGCTGGGAGTAAAAGAAGCCACCGGCATTATAAAGCCCAGGAAAAAGACCGGCAGTATCCCGAGCGTGGCGAACAGCGTGCGCGCCGAAGCCACAAAAACGTGGGACAGCTCCTTAGGGAGTTTCTTGCTGAAGAGATGCGAAACCTGGTAGAAAAGCGGGACGGCCAGCACGATAAGGTCGCCGGTCCACCTGAGCGTGAACCTTTCCCTGAAAGCTATAAGAAGGGTTCCGGCGAGCACCAGGCCGGTGCCGAAAAGCTGGCTTAAAGAAATTTTTTCCTTCAGGAAAAGCCGGGATAAGACGACCGTGTACACCGCTTCCACCTGGCCGAGGATAGCCGCGTTCGCCGGCGTCGTATACCTGAGCGCCGTGACCAGCGCCGCTATCGGCAGCGCGCTCCCAAAAAACCCGACCGCGAAAAGCCGCGGCCACAGGTCCCGCCTGAAATACAGCGCGAAGGCCTTGTTCTTAAGCGCCCAGGGCAAGAAACAGGCGAAGCCCAGCGCCGAACCGGCCAGCGCGAAGAGCGGCGGGGAGATCCTGCCGGCCGCGAAATAGCCGAGTATCGGCATGAAAGAATTTATGCAGACGTTCAGCCAGATAGCGTCCAGCGGGGTAATGTTCATCGGCTAAATTATATAATTATGCCGGCACTCAACATGAAAACCTATCACTTCTTCCCTGTTTTACTGGTCCTCATCTTTTCCTATATCGGCCTGCATTTTTACTCGGCCCGGTGGCTGGCAAGAAGTTTATCCCTGGGCCAGCCCGCCGCGCACTGGCTGCGCCTGTCGCTCCTGGCCATAGCTTTCCTTTCCCCTTTCACCATGTTCCTCAAGCGCTATCACCACGGCCCGCTGCTCGAGGGCCTCTACGCGGCAGGCTATGCCTGGATGGGCCTGATAATGCTGGCCGCCTTCATCTTCGCCTGCTCCGACCTGGCGGCCCTCGCCCTGCGCCGCCTGCCCTGGTTCCAGCCGCAGCTGCTCGCAAATACCACGCTCGCCCTGCTCGCGCTCATAACCGCCTGGGGAGTTTACGGCGGCCAGAAAGTCCCGGTCATAAAAGAAATGACTATCCCGTTCAAAGACCTGCCGCCGGAGCTTGAGGGCTTTAAAATAGCCCAGATCTCCGATATGCATATCGACTCGAACTGGAAGCTGCGCCAGTTCTCCGGGATAGTGGACGAGATCAACGCGGCCAGGCCGGACCTGGTCCTGGTGACCGGCGACCTGATAGACCCCGGCATAGCCTGCGCCGCGGGCCTCGCCGGGCTCACCGGTAAAATTAAAAGCCGGCTCGGCCTTTTCGGCTCCCTGGGCAACCACGAATATTATTACGGCCTGGAGCGGTCGATGGACTGCTACAAAGCCTTCGGGATAAAGCTGCTCAGGAACGAGGCCCAGGTAATGGGTAAGCTCCGCCTGATAGGCCTGGGGGACATCCATACCGAGCACCTTACCGAGACCGACGTAAAGGAACAGCTGATAAGGAACAGCAACGGCGAATTCACCATAGTGATGTCCCACCAGCCCGTCTTCTACCCGGCTATAGCCGCCGCCGGGAAATACCTGGTCCTTTCCGGGCATACGCATAAAGGCCAGATCTTCCCTTTCCATATCTTCACTAAATTGTTCTACAACTATTTTTACGGCCTGTACCGGATAAACGACAGCGTTTTCTATGTAACTTCCGGCGCCGGAACCTGGGGCCCTCCCCTGCGCTGGCTGGCGCCCGCGGAAGTACCTGTAATTACGCTGGTTAGAACTCCCTAGTCCGCAATTTTTCCCGTTACCGGCAGACCCCGGGCAGGGCGTGCCCGAGGGTTGCGCTTCCGGATTTTGTCTGCTATACAATATACAGGCGCGTGCGCCCCGCGGCGCGGGACAACTTTGAGCGTAGATTTGCAACGGAGTCATTATGAAATTCACCTACAGGATACTGGCTTTGGCCGTTTTTTCTGCGTTTTCCTGCGGAGTATTGACCGCCGCCGGGCTTGAAAGCGAAGCGGCGAAATCATCTTCTCTTGATCCACTCAAGGCCGGGAGCGCCGCTGTTCCCGCCCCTTCCCCGGCCGCCGATGCTAACGGCGCGCAGGCCGCCAAAATGGACAAGTTCTTCAAATATCTCGGCTCCATTATCGACGCCCCGAAGTACAAGCCGCTGCGCGGGGACGGGGACAAATCAGCCACGGCAATTCCGCCCGGGCGCCTGGGGCCCGTCGCTTATTCTTTCAAACTGAACGCCCTGCTCAACGCCCATAAAGACTCCGGACTGTCTTTCCGCACCCCGCACGGAACCGAGGTGAAATTCAGCGCCTACACCGCCGCGAACTGCCCCGACGGCGGCCAGTCCTGCGCCGACAAAGAAAGGTTCTTCCTGCTACTTTACGTGAGCGGGAAAGAAACTCATTTTATCAGGGCGAACGATATCGTCAACGCAATGTTCATGAGCGGTTCCAGGGCGCTTAATATAGGCGGCGACGAACTTACCGTCAAGCTCCACGCCGTTCTTTCGGATATCCCTTCCAGCAAGGTGGAGATCACCTGCGGCGGCGCGAAAGTTTTCGTCGTCACGCTTAAGAAGCTGGGCGACGCGATAGGGGCCAAGGGCGCCGACCTGAAGCTGGGCAAAACCTATAAGATGGCCTACGGCAACGAGCTTCTCCAGGGGAAAAGCGGGGCCAGGTTCTCCGACAAGCTGGTAATAATACTCTCGCCCGTCGGCGTGCCCGGGTTCCATTTCCTTAACCATGCGGACATAACCGCGGCCGGGGTGGCCTATCCTGAAATAGAACCCGATTTCGGCTTCAGGATAGCGGGGAATACGCTTGAAATATTAAAGCTAGAATAAGCGGCCGTAAATAAAAAATCCGTCCGGATAAGCGGACGGCTTTTTTATTTCCTGGAAAAAGCGAAGGGCGGGAAATATTTTCCCGCCCTTCGCCGCGCAACCATCAAGTGGAGAACTATTTCCTGCAGCGGCCGCTGTTCACGACCTGGCTTTCCCTGTTGCAGGCCTGGATGGAGCAGTAGCCCAACTGGCCCTGGGTGGACTGCATGCAGCGCAGCGTAGCGCTGTCGCGGGCGGAACCCTCGTCCTGGCGCAGGTCGCCGGGATAAGTGGAAGTAGGCGCCTGGGGCTGGCCGGGCTGGGCCGCCGGGGTGAACTGAGCGGTGCAGCGGAACTGGTCCATGGAGCAGTTGTAGCGGCAGTTGCCGTGTATCGCTATACATTCCTGGCAGGCGCGGATCTCGCTGGGCCCGCCGCCGTGGCCGCCCCAATGCTCTTCCCAACCGGTATCGGAAGCGACGCAGTTAACGCGGCCGTAGCCGCCGTAACCGCCGTTGTTGCCATTGTTGTTCCAACCATTATTCCCGTTATTGTTGCCGCCGCCGAAGATCGCGTCGACCCAGGGGTTTCCTTTGTCGGCTTCGAAGTAGATGGTCCTGACGGGCTGGCCTTTCTCGGTGATCACTACCGCCACTTCACCCTCTTTGGGTTCGGGCGCTATCGCGGCCTCCTGTTTGGGGGCCTGAAGAGCCAGCTGGTCCACGGCCCTGGGGGCCGCGGCGAAGATGCTGCTGGCGGAAAGAAGTAGTATTGACGACATCGCTATAAGTGTTGATCTTTTCATTTATATTTTCCTCCGGTTGCTTAACTCCATAACCAGTGTATGAATTTGACCTGAAGCCCCACGAGGGGCCAAGGTCCTTTTTTTATCGACTCAAAGGGCCTATCTTAAAATAGGCCTAAAGGGCAAAGAGGACCAGAGTGCCCATTTTTCGATAGGCCATTAAGCAAAAATAAAGGGGTCTGTAGCCTGTACCGGCCGCCCGGCGAACATAGCTACAATAAGGACTGTACGACTAAGTCAGGAGGCTCGATGAACAAAACAGCTAAAGTTTTTATAGCGCTTGCGGCGTCTCTCGCAGCGGGCAATCTTTCCGCCGGCGATTTCGGCAGCGACATAAAGAACGTCGAGAGCCGGCTCCGGGCGGGTAATGCCGCAAACGCGGCTGTCGCCGCCCCCGAGCCGGGGCCCGCCCAGGCCGCCGGGAACGACAGGTGGTGGAGCGTCTCTTTTTTCGGCTCGGCGCATAAAGCCGTCATGAAAGCCTCCCTGGCTTATATAAACGGTGCGGCGCTCCCCGACATAGCGCGGGCCCGGGATATGCTTTTAACCGGCTCCAATGACGAAAGCGCCCATCTGCCGGACGCCAAAATAAATAACGGCGGCAAACCCGAAGAGCTTTGGGCCGGCAAGGCCCCGTACACCCTCGGCGGGGTGCTCTGGAACTACGAGCATTTCAAGTTCCCCGAAGCCTACGCCAAGCTTGGGACCATCTGCCATCTCACCCAGGACCAGGCCGTCCCGACCCACGCCGCAAATATCCGCCACTCCACCAACGACGGTTTCGAAGGTTACGCCGCCGACGGCAATAAGGTAAAGATAACGGCTTCCCGCGACGACGGAGAAATGGCCCCTTACGAATATTACCAGGACCTCCAGGACGATACGCGCAGGCACCTCGCCTCCTGGGTGAACCCCAGGACAGGCAAGCCCTACTGGGTTCCCGCCGCTAACGCCCCCCGGCTCGGGGAGGACGCCACTTTCGGCCCCTGGGGCAGCTACGGCAAGGACGGGGACGCGTATACCCACACCGACTCCGCTAACGCCGACGGCGGAAACAGCAATACGCAGGTCACCGACAGCCCGGAAATACGCGCGAGACAGCTGGCCATGGCCGGCGCCGCTACGGCGGGCGTTCTTAAATCCGCTTCCAGAAGGCTGCCGCCGCTGGTGTCCGGTCTTACCGTGACCGCCTCGGGGAAGAGCGCGGCGGTGAAGTTCACCGTCCTGGATAACCGTTCCCGCTATGCTGTCTATTCGCTGACCCTATACCGCGACGGAGAGGAGCGCGGCAACCCCCAGGCAGGCAAAGTCGACCTCAGCGACCCCGCCTCCCCGGAACTGATGCTTAAAGGCGAAGTTAAGACGACGCTGGACCTTTCCGACCTGGCTCCCGGGAACTATATCCTGGAAGTACGCGCCACCGACACCGACGGGAACACCGTCCCCGGGGAAGTCAACGCCGACGACATCCCCGCGAACGACACCCGGGTAGCGCTGACGATGAACTGAGCCCGACCCGCCAACAAAAAAAACAGCCGGCTTTTTACAGCCGGCTGTTTTATTTTAACGGCGCGCTTTACTTAAGTATCGTTATGAGCGGGCCCGGGTTGGGGATGGAGCCCATGCACGGGGTAGAGATGGGGCCGACCCACGGATTGGGGGCCGGGATGTAAGGGAAAGGGTTCGGCTTAGAAACATAGCTGCCGTCCTTGCACTTATAAACGCAGGTATTGCCGTCCATCACAAGGCTGCAGAAATCACCCGTAGGTGCACTCTTTACGGCCGAGGGGGGCGTCAGCTCGAAATTGCTAAGGACCTGGCGGACCGCGTATTTATAGGCCGGGGAAACCTGCTTCAGGCTCAAGAAAGCGCCCCACAGGCAGACTTCGAAAACTTCTTTCTGGTCCGGCTTGAGTTCCCTGGGCGCCGTGATGACGACTTTCACGTTCTCATTGTAGACGCGGGTGCTGGGGAAGCAGATCTGGCCGACCGGGTAGCCCATGTTCTGGCAGTCCTGGGTGGTTTCCCTGCTGGTCAGCGCGACCTCGGGAGAGGTGAGCGCGTCGGCGGCCGTGAAGGTGATCTTCTTGCAGTCGCGGGTAAGGTCGATAAGCTGCCCGAATTTGGCTTCGGGAAGCTTCACATCGGAAGAGACCGCTTCTTTAACGGCGCTCTTAACATCCACGCCCTGGTCGAACTTCACCGCGGCATTGGCTCCGGCGGCAAAGCCGAGGCAAGCTAACGCCAATATAAGTTTCTTGTTCATTTTATTTATTATCTCCGTGTATTTTTCAATATGTCGGTAAAATTTACCCCTACACATATATTTTATCAAATTAAAGCGCCGCCAGAATGCAAAAAGGGGACAGGCTACTTTTTCCTGGAAAAAGTAGCCTGTCCCCTTTTTATTTTCTATTTCAGCCAGCCGTAGGTCAGGTCGGTGAAGCAGACCAGGAACATGGCGAAACAGGAGAAGAAGATAGCGTTGAAAATTTTAAGTTCGTAGGTGTAGGTTCTCTGCAGCATGATTTTTTCCTTTAAGGCTGTCTTGTAATAATAGTTTAGCCTTAAATACGCCCGCGCAATAGGGCCATAAGTACCTGTAAATTAAATAAAAAGGCCCAGCCGGCAGGACAAAAGGCCCAGGAGGAAAAGGCGGAGGATGAGAAAGGAGAGACTAAAACTTACTATTCATCACTGTCTTTAACCTGCGCCTCCGAACCAAAAAGCAGGCGGCCGTAATTGCGCAGGGTCTTGATCGAAGCCGACAAGGCGCCGGCCTTCGGATATAAAGGTGTATCGTCGTCTATCTTTTCGATAACGCCGATACCGTTGCCTATGCCCTCAAGCAGTATCGGGTCGATGGAGCCCTCGTAAGCGGACTGCCAGGTGCGGACATAAACTCTCTCCATATCCTCGCGGTTGGCGTCGTCAAGGACGACATAGCCTCCCGGCGCCAGGGCATTGAAGACATCGTAAAAAACCGATTCGCGGCCGTAATCATGGTGAGGGGCGTCTATGAGCGCCAGGTCGAAAGGGCCGAGGGCCTCGAGCAGGCCTTTGGGCAGGCTGTAGGAAAGCAGGAGGCGTGTGCCGTATAATTTAGGCCGCAGGGGCGCCACGCGAAAATCCACTTTAGCCTGGCAGCCGGAAGACTCATAAGCCTCTTTGGCCATCGCTGAATACTGCGGGGAAGAGTCTATGGAAAGCAGGTAGTTCCCTTCGATAGGGGCGATCTCCCTCGCCATCATAAGGGTGGAGAAGCCCGAGCCGAACTCTATTATTTTTTTCGCTCCGAGCGCGCGGACGAAACCGGCGAGGAAGCGGCAGGAAGCGGGGTCCATGGCCCAGGAGCCGGGATGCTCGTACCTCGAGAGAGGAACCTTGTCCATCGCGGCGATGGCTGCAGCTATATAAGGGTTCATAAGTAATCCAGTGAGGCCGGACCGCAGTTCAGAAGCAGGTCCAGCGCCGACATATCCGGCTCGAAGCCGGGGAAAGCCTGTTTATACTCGCGCGGCTTGAACTCCTGCCAGGAAAGCTTTACGCCCGCGAAGCTGAAAACGCCCGGGTCCAGGTAAGCCCTGGCCCCCGCGCCGGAGAGATACTCGTCCGCGCCGGCGGCGGCGCAAAGGCGGGCCAGGCGCGCGCTGGACGTTTCCGCTATATTGAACTCCGACGAGTACTTCACCGGGGTCTTAATGGCGAAAGCGTCCTTCAGGAACTCCATGGTGGCGAGCGCCAGGTCCGCCAGCACGCGGTAATCGCGGGAGTAAAGCTCCTCCAGCCCCGGCAGATGCTCCTTAAAGAAAGGGGCGCGCGCGTAATTTATCTTTATGGCGCGCAGATGCTCTTCCCTCCACGCGCCGGTATTATCCATCTCCACTTCGTTTATCTTCTGCGAAAACCTGCCCTTCGAGATCACCGGCGCCGTCAGGTACTGCCAGCCGCGCGCGGTGCGGATGCGGTTCCGGTTCTGGAACTCCCGCTTCTCGAACTGCACGTCGTCGAGGTA
>JAVHPG010000019.1:0-3635 GCA_036170455.1 Elusimicrobiales bacterium | reverse complement strand
CATTTTCTAGCGGTAACTATCAGAGCAGAACCGGCGAATATGCGGCCAAAGGTCATGAACCAGAGCGCCTGCGCCAGCCAATAGTATAGAACTTTAAGGGCGCCGGTAAGAAATCCTCCCAGCGCGCCGCCGGTGCGGTAAGGGTCGCCGGAAGTAGGCCTGGAGTTGCGTATCTTTATCTCCCTGAAGCCCGCGCGCGCGAGCATAACGCGCAGCGTCACGGGCCTGAAATTAAAATTATGTATCACCGAAGGGCTGGCGCCAAGAGACTTAAAAAAGCCCGTTCTTTCCAGGCGGTAAAAAACCAGGTGAAAAGCGGCGTTGAATTCCCTTATATAAATTATACCGCCCGGTTTAAGCAGTCTCGACAACTCCACGGCGGCGGCAGCCGGGTCTTTCATCTGTGAGAAGACGTCAAAAACCGTGACCGCGTCACAGGAGCCGCCCTCCAGGCACGCTTCTTCAACGGGCCGCTTATGAACCTCAAAGCCCCGGGATAAAGCCTTCGCCGCCAGGCACGGGTCGACCTCTACCCCCGCGGCCAGCCAGCCGCGCGCGGCCGCGGCCTTGAGAAGTTCTCCTCCGGCGCAGCCTATGTCCAGCAGCCTCCCGCCCGCGGGAAAAGCCCTGGCAAGAAAATCCAAGGCTTCCCGGAACAGGGCCGCCTTCGCGCTGCCATAAATTTCTTCTTCCAAACCAGACTTATAGGCCGGCGCTCCGAAATATTTCTCGGCCCTGAACACCAGGCGACAGCTGCCGCACTTCGACAGCCCCCCGACTAAAGGGGAGGCGGCGCCGCCGCACACAAGGCAGGCTTCGCTTTTTATGTGCGCCTCCCGGAGGAAACGGCTTCAAAAAGGGCCTGCTCCACGCCCTTCGCGTATTTAGCCCAGGAATAATTCTCTTCCACAAATTTACGTGAGGCGCCGCGTATCGCCTCGCGGTTTTCCATATACCGCGGAATGAACCCGAGTATTCCCGCAGCTATGCCTCCGGCGGAGCAATCCTCAAGCAGCATCCTGGAATCAAGGCGCCCGATTATTTCCGGATTAGCGGCCACGGGAGTGGCCAGCACCGGCGTTCCGCAGGCGAGGGCTTCCAGAGTTACAAGGCCGAACCCTTCCAGCAACCTCGTAGGCAGAATGAAGAGGTCGGCGCACTGGTAATAAGCCTGGAGGTCATCCTCAGGGATGTACCCGGCCAGCAGTACTCTTCCGGAAAGACCTCCGGCCTTTATCAGCTTCTCCAGTTTACCGCGGAGGTAACCGCTCCCGCCGATAACAAAAAAAACTTCCGGTCTTTCCTTAACCACCGCCGCGGCGGCCTCTACAAGATTTTCTAGGCCCATGCGGCTCGCAAGGTTCCGGACGGTAAAGATCATAAAACCTACGGCCGGGAGCCCGAGTCTTTTGCGCAGCGCAGCGGTACCGGCCGCCGGCCGGAACTTGTCCAGATCCACGCCCAGCGGAAGTATCCTGGACTCAAGGGCGTGGGCGAATCTAAGTTTGGAAGCCATGAAAAGGCTGGCGTTAAGCACGATCCTTGAAGCTTTCAGTGCTTTGCGTTCGGCGAATTTACGCAGGCCGCCAAAGAGAAATCTGCGCAGCGGATTTATCCCAAGGTCGCCGGCCCTTATGGAATATTCCTCTTCCCAGGGCGAATGGAAATTATAGACCGCCGGCACATCCTTGAGCATGGCCATAGCAAGAAGCCCCGTATAAGGCTGATGGATCTCCAGCACATCAATTCTGCCATGCCGCGCCAGTATGGTCTTTATGGCGGAACGCAGTTTGAACGGGTTCCCGCGGTAGCGGTAAACCTCTATCCCCCCGGAAATATCGAAATCTTTTTTACCGTCCGCGCCCTTCGTGAGCACTACGGGCCGGTGTCCCATCGCCGACAGCCGTTTTGCCGTTTCCCAGGCCACGCGCGCCGCCCCGCCGGCGTCGTCTTCCTGTATTATATCCGTGCAGACAAGAATGTTAAGCGGCCCCGCCGCCGGCCTGATACCGAAGCTGACCCCGCCGGAGGCGAGTTTTCTGTTTCCAGCCAGCCATAGCTCGAATATGACGGCCGAGTGTATCTGGTCGTTCAGATTCCTCCGCCCGCTTTCGTGCTCCTTAAGCATCCCGGCTATAGCTCCGGGCGAGAGCCAGCCGTTCTTTTCAAGGGAGCTTCCGTTAAGGACCTCACGTACAAAACCTTTCAACTCGTCTCCGTACCACCTGGCCAGCGGAACCTGGAAACCCCGCTTCGGGCCGCCGAGAGTTTCGGGAGGCAGGCGGCCGGCCATGATCTTTTTAAGCATCGCCTTAAGGGTAAAACCGCGTGTTTTCAGCGCAAGCGGGGCGGAAGCCATCAGTTCGGCCAGCCTCACGTCAAGGAACGGGACCCTCAGTTCAAGGGAATTGGACATCGAGACCCGGTCCGCCAGGCAAAGCAGGTCGTCCGAGAGGTAATTCCTTAGCTCATAAGCGAAGATATCGTCCGGCGAGCGCAGGCGGCCGGGCAGCTTCGGGGCCGAGCCGGCGGCGCCGGAATGGGCGGAGGCGTAAAGGCGGGCGCGCTCTTCCCGGCCGAAATAAGAGATCCAGGAATCGTAGGCGTCGCGGAAATCTCCGCGGCCGCCGCCGAAGAACCTTTTCAGCCGCCCCGGCATATTTTTCGCCGAGCGGGATTCGGGGAGCAGCCTGGCCGCCGACCAGAAGCCTTCGCGGAGCGCCCGGGGCAGCTTCAGGTAAGCCGGCATGAGCCTGGCGCCGAGATGCCTGGGATAGCCGCCGAAAAACTCATCGCCGCCTACGCCTGTCAGGGCTACGGTTACTTTTTTGCGGGCCTCTGCCGTCACCAGGAAGTTCGGTATGGCCGAGGCGTCGGCAAAGGGCTCGTCGAAAGTAGCGGCCAGTTTCTCTATTATCGTGCGCGGGTCAGGCTGCAAAATGTGCTCGGAATGGTCCGACCGGAAATGCCCGGAGACCAGCCGCGCCTGGGCGGTCTCGTTGAAGCTTGAATCTTTTCTGCCGTAACCTACGGTGAAAGTTTTAACGGGGGCAGCCCCGGAACTGTTCATATAATACAGCAGTGCTGCCGAATCTATCCCCCCGGAGAGCAGCAGCCCCAGCGGCACGTCCGAAACGAGCTGCTCCGCGACGCTCGAGGCAAGCAGGCCGTCGGCCGCCTCCAGATATTCCTCCCAGGTCCTTGCCGCTGAGGCCCCGAATTCAGGAACCCGCCAGTAAGTCTTTATTTCCGCCTTCCCGCCCCTGAACAGCAGCGTCTGCGCCGGCTCAAGTTTGCGTATAGCTTTGTAGACGGTAAGCGGCGCCGGGATGTAAAGGTTGGTAAAGTAGGCGTCCACGGCCTCCGTATCCAGCCCCGTGCCTATATCGGCGGCCAGCAGCAGCGCTTTCATTTCCGAGGCGAAATAAAATTTATTGCCGACAATAGAATAAAAAAGAGGCTTTATCCCGAACTGGTCCCGGCCCAGGAGAAGCGCCGCCTTCCTGGAATCCCAGAGCGCGAAGGCGAACATCCCGCGCAGCTTCGGGGCGAGGTCAGCGCCATACTCCTCGTAAAGGTGCACCAGGACTTCCGTGTCCGTCCTGGTGCGAAAGCGGTGCCCCTTCGCTTCCAGC
>JAVHPG010000018.1:0-4106 GCA_036170455.1 Elusimicrobiales bacterium | reverse complement strand
CGCTCCTTGCGGAGGCCATCAAACGCAATCACATGGGCGAGTCCATAAGCGAACTCTTTAAGTGAGCGTTGTATCATAGCAGGAGGAAATGCAGTATGAAACAGACATTAATTTCAGCAGCGCCGCGCACTAAAGCCGGCGTACGCGGGACGCTCAGCGCCCACAGGGCGGCCGACCAGATCCCCGCAGTTATCTACGGGCAGGATAAGAAGCCCATGACCATCGTAGTGGACTATAAGTCCATCTGCGCCATAATCAGGGCCGACCCCAACGCCATCATAACGATGAAGCACGAGGGCGGCGAGGACACGGTCATCATAAAGGCCATCCAGCGTCATCCCATGACCGACAAATACACCCATTTCGACTTCCAGCGCATCTCGCTGAAAGAGAAGATCAAGGTGAAGGTCTCCGTGAAGCTCGTCGGCGAGTGCTTCGGCGCGAAGGTACAGGGCGGCCTGGTGGAGCACACCATGCGCGTGCTGAACGTCTCTTGCCTGCCCACCGAGATCCCCCACGAGATCGAGCTGGACATCACTGACCTGCATATGGGCCATTCCCTGCGTATTAAAGATATCAAGGCCGGCAAGGCCGAACTCCTCGACTCTCCCGAGCAGATCGTGGTCAGCGTGACCGCGCCGAAGGAAGAGAAGGTTGAGGAACCCGTAGCCGGGGCCGACGCCGAAGGCGCTCAGCCCGAAGTTATAGCAAAGGGCAAGAAGGAAGAGGGTGAAGAAGGCGCCGCCAAGGATGGCGCCAAGCCCGCCGCCGGAGCCAAGCCCGCCGCCGGAGCCAAGCCCGCAGCCGGCAAGGCCGAAGAAAAGAAGCCCGCCCCCAAGAAGTAAAGGGGGCCTGGGCGAACAGGGGCAGAAGTTGGACTTTAACATGTTCGGCTTCTGCCCTTTGTTTTACCTCGGGGGATTTAATTGAAAGACCGGATACAGATGGCGGCCCTGCTGGGTAACCCCGGCAGGGAATACGAGAGGACCAGGCATAATATAGGCTTTATGCTGGCTGACCTCGCCGCCCCGCGCTTTGCCCCGGGGGGAAACTGGCGGGATTGGAAAGGCCTGGGGCTTTATCTCGAATTCGAGGCCGCCGGACTCAAAGCTTTCCTGCTGAAGCCGCAGACCTACATGAACCTTTCAGGGAACGCCGTGCAGAGCTTTGCTTCCTTCTACAAGATCCCTCACGCGGCCGTACTTACGGCTTACGACGACCTGGCCCTGCCTTTCGGGAAACTGCGCATACGCAAGGAAGGTTCAGCCGGCTCGCATAACGGGATGGACTCGGTAGTTTCCGCGCTGGGGCCCGCCGTACCGCGCCTGCGGCTGGGGATAGGGCCGCGGCCCGAGAATATTCCGGGCAAAAATTTCGTGCTGTCGGGATTCAATAAAGAAGAGGGGGGGCGGCTTCCTGATTTCCTGGACCGGGCCTGCGAAGCGCTTAAGGCGGCTTTCGAGGACGGCGTGGAGACCGCGATGAACCGCTACAATCATGAATGAGATAAGCCCGTACCTTAAAATATTTTTCGGCCTGGTCTTTATCCTGCTCGGCCTGGGCTACATTTACAAGCCCGGGATCATAGAGCGGGTCAACCGCCTGATCAAAGAGACTTTCCTGAACGATTCCTACGTAGCGCTGCACCGGAAGAACTGGGGCTTCCTGCTGCTGCTCGTAGGCGGGGTGCTCGTTTACATGGGTGTCTCAAGGTCCCTCGGCTGGTAGGTCCTTCGGCACTTGGCTTTTCGCCGCCATGTTGTACAATATGGCGAGGGTTAAATAAACGGGGGGGGGAATATGACTTGGGAAGAGATCACTAAGAATTACGAACAGGATGCGAAGGCGGAAAAGCCGGGAAAAAAACTCCCGAAGCTGGATAAAAACTGGGAAAACCTGATAAAGTCCACGGACAAACTTATCTGGCTTTTCTCGCTTTCGAACGGTAAAAAGCCGCAGTTCAAGAGATAAACGGAAGTTCAGGAGAGCCCCGGGATCCGCCGCAAGGAGGTCCCGGGTTTATTTTTGGGCTGAGCCCAGGGTTATTTCGATATTTTTGCTGATGAACCTGACGCGGTCCTGGCGCGACCCTTTCAGGTCTCCCCTGCGCATGACGCCCACCTGGCCGTGGGTGTTGACGAGCGCGTCCAGGTAGATCATCCGGGTCAGCAGGTCCGGCATGATCAGGTCGGAGGAGGTCATCTCGAATCTGGCGGGAAAGACCGGGCTGATTATCTTTTTAACGGCCACCGGGACCCCGCTTTCGTTCCTGGCCACGATAAACAGCATGCTGTTGGCTCCCGGCAGGTTCGGCAGCAGTTGTTGCGCCACGCTGACCGTGCCGGAGATCCTGAAAAAATATTTAAGCGCGTAGGGATAGCCGAAGCGCCAGGCAAGAAAGGCGGCCGCAGCCAGCAGGGCCAGCCATATAGATTTCTTGAGCATCAAATTAATTTTACCAAATAACAGTTATTTATATATAAAACCGAAGGGCGCGGAAAGAAAAGAGACATCGGAAGGCAGGGAAAAGAGGTTTTTGCGCTTTGCTGTCCTCCGCGGCCCTCATACTTCCGGCCGCCATCAGGTATTCTATGACACAATCTGTTAATAATCATTCAACATTCCTTTTATTGACTTAAGGGGGTGTGTGTATTAAACTTGATATAGAGTATTTAAAAGGTGAAAACTATGGCGAACGAATACGGTGAGATCGAACAGCTGGTCAATGATGTTACGAGCCTTGATACCGCCCGCATGACTTTGCGCTGGGCGCTGGAAAGGCTTAACTCCATTGAGAAAGAGAAAGCCGACCTCAAGAAGAACCTGACGCTGGCCGAAGAAACCGCGAAGCGGCTGCAGGTCAAAGAGGCCTCCCTTACCGACGCCTATTCCTCCCGGAACAAGACACTGGAAGAGAAAGAAGATTTTTATACCAAGCTGGAAGCCACGATGTCCCTGCTGGGCGAAGGCAAGCTGGATATCCAGCAGCTGCTGAAAAAAGAGGCCAAGCTGGATTCCCTGCGGCACAGCCTCGAAGCCGAGTACTCCGATAAATTCGAAGAGCTGGACCGCAACCAGCGCTCCGTGATAGAGCGCTGGAACAGCCGCCTCCTTGAAGTGGAGAGCCAGTACGCCGGCCGCCTGGCCGAGGCCCAGAAGAAATACGACGGGCTGCGCGCGGAGCTGGAGGGCGAACACCAGGGGCGCCTGAGCAGGCTTGAAACTTCCTACAAGTCTCGCGAAAAAGATCTTAACGAGCGGATCGGCGGCCTTGAAAAGTGCGTCCACCTCTCGGAAGAGAAAGTGGAGACCCGCCGCCGCGAGCTGGAGGGCGAATATCTCGCCAAGAAGCGCGAGACGGAAGAGAACTACCGCAAGCTGCAGAATATGCTTGAAGCCGGCCTCGAGGAAAAGATCCGCGCCGCCGATTCCGACCACGCGGAGCAGGTGCGCTCCTTAGAAACCTCCTGGCAGATAGAGCGCGCCAGGCTGCTTGAAGAGCAGCATGTGCGCGAGGCCCAGTTCGCCACGGCGCAGGACCGCATAAAAGAGATAGAGAACGCGCTGGCGGTACAGCAGGAGACCCACCATACCGAGCTGCTTAAGATAATTTCAGAAAAAGAAACCGCTTTCAGAACCCAGCTGTCGGCGCTTGAAGCCGAAAAGAGCGCCAAGGAGGCCACGGTCAGGGAGCTGCAGGCCAGGCTTGAGAAAAAAGCCGCCGCCTGGGACGCCGACCGCGCGAGGCTGCAGGCTGATTATGACGCGAGGGTGAGCGTGATCGAAGAAGGCCAGCGCGGGCACGCCTCCTCGCTCGAGAAGACGTACGAGGAAAAGAAAAAAGAGCTTGAAAATGATCTGGCCGCAGGGCGCGCCGAGTTCGAAAAAGAATTCAACGCCCGCCTCGAGTCGGAGCGCAAGCAGATGGCTGCCGAAAAGGCCGTCCTGGAAGAGGAAAAGCGCGCGCGCGAAGAAGCTCTCGCCGTTAATTCCGCCAGGCTTAAAGAACTTGAGAGCGCGATCACCGCTACGCGCGAGGAACACCATAAAGACCTGATGGAGCGCATACGCTCCGGGGAAGCCTCCTTCCGGGAAAAGCTGGCCGG
>JAVHPG010000017.1:0-4121 GCA_036170455.1 Elusimicrobiales bacterium | reverse complement strand
GCGGCAGACCGTAAAGAATCGAATTAAAGACCTGATGAACCTGAAGCTCATCGACCGGAATACCCTGATGAAGAAGGTCGGCGAGCGCAACTTCACCATCCACTCCCAGGCCTGGGGCGCGCTGCAGTTCCCCAACCCTGTAAGCTCCTGGAGCGGGGAGCTGGCCGACAAGAACGACAATAACAATCTTCCGGGCTTCAAGAACGCCGAGGTGGACGCCCTCTGCAAAGAATACGACCTGGCTTTCGACGTTAAGACCCAGAAGCGCCTCATCCGCAGGATAGACGGTATAATCTTCAGGGCGCATCCTTACGCCCTGGGCTGGAGCGCGGGGTTCAGCCGGATACTTTACGTTAACCGGTTCGGCCATCCCGAGAAATATTTCTCCAAGATCGGGGATTACAGGGGCATAATCTCCCTGTGGTGGGCCGATCCGGAGAAGGAAAAAGCGCTGGCGGAGGCCGTGAAGAGCGGCAAGAGCCTGCCGGCCGGGGAGACGGAACTGAGGCCCTGGGACTGAGGCCTCACCCTTAAATTATGCACGGAATGATCACCTATTTTATCCGCCGGCTGCTCCTGATCCCGGTTACTTTCATCGCTATAACTTTCCTGGTCTACTTCATGCTGCGCGTCGTCCCGGGCGGGCCGATAGAGCAGGCGCAGCTGCAGATAAAGATGGCTATGATGGGCGAGGGCGGCGCTTCCGGCATGGCCAGCGAGCAGGGCGAACTCCAGATCCCGGCGGCGGCGATGGCCGAGCTGAAGAAGTACTACCATCTCGACAAGAGCATTCCCGAAGGCTACGCGCGCTGGCTGTGGGGCATCGTCCACCTCGATTTCGGCCGCTCCTACGTTTACAGCGAGCCGGTGCTTGACGTAATAATTTCAAAGTTCCCGGTCTCCATCTACTTCGGCCTGATAGGCTATTTCGCTTCCTGGCTGATCTGTGTGCCGCTGGGCGTGACCAAGGCCATAAGGCATAAGTCGGGCTACGACACGGCCACCTCCATCATAGTCTTTCTCGGTTATTCCATCCCCGGCTTCGTGGCCTGCCTGATACTGATGGTGCTCCTGGGCGGCGGCAGCTACCTCGATATTCTCCCCCTCGGCGGCTTCAGGTCCGAGAACTGGGCCGAGCTCGGCTTCTTTGCCAAGATAGCGGACCAGCTGAAGCATACGGCCATCCCGGTGCTCGGCTATGTTATGGGCGGTTTCGCCACGATGACCATCCTGATGAAGAACTCGCTTCTCGATAACCTGGGCGCGGACTATGTGCGCACGGCTTTCGCCAAGGGTCTCTCCGAGAACCGCGTACTTTTCGTACACGCTATGCGCAATTCCCTCATCCCGATGACCGTAGGCATCGGCCACGCGCTGGGCCTGCTTTTTGCCGGTTCATTCCTGATAGAGAAGACCTGCAATATTCAGGGCATGGGGCTGCTCAGCTTTAATTCGGTCATACAGCGCGACTACCCGGTGATACTCGGAACGCTGGTCTTCCTGGTGCTGATCAGGCTGACAGGGAATATCTTCTCCGACGTCGTCTGGGCGCTGATAGACCCCAGGATAAGGTTCGGCAAATGATCGTACTAAAGCTTATCGAGACCGCCGTCCTGCTGGCCGCCGGGCATCTTTTTACCCACGGGGTGCTGCCCTATCTTTACGTGAAGGCGGGCGCCGCGCTCGGCTTCGACATGAAGCTCGCCCCGCACTGGGAAAAGCGCATAAAGCGCTTTAAGACCATAAAGCGCGGCTATTATTCTTTCCTTATAATCACAACGCTGTTCGTGATGTCCCTCTTTCTGGAGTTCATGGTGAACAATAAGCCGCTGTTCATCCGCTACGGAGCCAAAGTCTCTTTCCCGGCCGTGGCCGAGTGGACAGACCAGCTGCTTTTCTTCAAGGCCCCCCGCCCGATGAACATGAAAGCCGATTTCGGCCAGATAGGGGACGACGAGGCGGACTACAGGCTTTTCGCAGCGGCCCGCAGGGACCCCTCGCTGTTCGACGCCCAGGCGAAGGCGCTTGAAACCGAGATAGCGGATATACGCAGGCAGCTCGCCGTCAAGCCGGCCCCCCGCGCCACCCCGGAAGAACTGCAGGACTACAGGGACCTGCAGGAGATAGTCCCGGACATCGAGGCCGAGATCAAGGCCCTGGCCGAAGCAAAGGGTATGTTCGCGGCCGGCAAGGCGATGATACTCATGCCGGTCTATCCCTATTCCCCGCGGGAGCATCTGCTGGACATGCCGGGGCGGCCGCCGCACAGGCCCGGCAATGACCACCTTCTGGGTACTGACGATTCCGGCACCGATGTCTTCGCGCAGCTGGCCTACGGCTTCAGGACCTCGATGTCTTTCGCGCTGATAGTTTCTATCCTCGGCTATATCATCGGCATCATCGTCGGCGGAGTGATGGGCTACTTCGGCGGCTGGACCGACATCCTTTTACAGCGCTTCATAGAGATCTGGGCCTCCATCCCTTTCCTGTTCATGCTTATCATCATCGCTTCTATGATCCAGCCCACTTTCCTGCTGCTGGTCTCGCTGATAGTGCTGCTCCAGGGCTGGGTGGGCATCTCCTATTATATCCGCGGCGAGTTCTACCGCGAGAAGTCCAGGGATTATGTGCACGCCGCCGTGGCCATGGGCGCGAGCGAATGGTCGGTGATGATGAAGCATATCCTGCCCAACTCGCTGGTGCCGCTGGTGACCTTCGCGCCTTTCAGTATCGTCGGGACTATCGGCTCCCTGGTGTCGCTGGACTTCCTGGGCTTCGGCCTGCCGGTAGGGACGCCCAGCTGGGGCGTGCTGCTGGACCAGGGCATGAAATACCTGAAGTATTACCCGCACCTCATTCTCACCCCCTCCATCGCGCTGGCGGTGACGCTCTTCATGGTGGTCATGGTAGGCGAGGCGGTGCGCGAAGCTTTCGACCCCAAGGTTTTCTCGAGGCTGAGGTAATATGCCCGGAACCCCCGAAAAGAAAAAACTGCTGGAAGTCAGAGGCCTGAAGACCTCCTTCCAGGTCGACGACAAAAGGGCCAAGGCCGTGGACGGCGTCGATTTCCATATTTACGAGAACGAGGTCCTGGGCCTCGTCGGCGAGTCAGGCTGCGGCAAGTCCGTGACCGCGCTGAGCCTGCTGCGCCTGATCCCCGACCCCCCCGGCAAAATAACCGACGGAGAGATAATTTTCAGGGGCAGGGACCTGCTGAAATTGTCCTACCCGGAGATGCGCAAGATCCGCGGCAAAGAGATCTCGATGATCTTCCAGGAGCCGATGACCTCGCTGAACCCGGTCTTCTCCATCGGCTGGCAGCTGATGGAGGCTATCCGCTTCCACCAGGAAAGCCTGACTAAAAAGCAGGTGGAGGCCAGGGCCGTAGAGATGCTGGGCCTGGTCGGCATTCCCTCGCCGAAGGAGCGCCTTAAAGATTACCCGCACCAGTTCTCCGGCGGCATGCGCCAGCGCGTGATGATCGCGATGGCGCTCGCCTCCGACCCCGCCCTCCTTATCGCCGACGAGCCCACGACGGCGCTCGACGTCACCATCCAGGCGCAGATCCTGGACCTGATGCTGGAGGTCAAGAAAAAGACGCACGACGCGGCTATCCTGCTTATCACCCACGACCTGGCGGTGGTGGCCGAGACCTGCCAGCGCGTGGTCGTGATGTACGGCGGGAAGATCCAGGAGATTTCCGACGTGAAGCCGCTGTTCGACGGGCCGCTGCATCCCTATACCAGGGGCCTGCTCAGGTCGCTGCCCGGCTTCAAGAACGAGCCCGGCAAGCGCCTGCCCGTGATAGAGGGCATGGTCCCGGACATCCTGAGCTTCCCCAAAGGCTGCAAATTCAACAACCGCTGTTCCGAGGTCATGCCGGAATGCCTGGAGACGGAGCCTGAGCTGGTCGAGGTTTCCCCCGGCAGGCAGGTAAGGTGCCATAAATGTCCAAAAAAACAGCCGTAAAAGATAGCCCGGCGGGCGGTAATATACTTGAGGTCTCTGATCTCAAGGTGCATTTCCCCATACACGGCGGGCTGCTCCTCCGCCAGGTCGGAGAGGTCAAGGCCGTCGACGGGGTTTCTTTTTCGGTGAAGCCCGGAGAGACGCTGGGCATG
>JAVHPG010000016.1:0-4122 GCA_036170455.1 Elusimicrobiales bacterium | reverse complement strand
GACGGAGGACCTGGCGGAAAAAGAGCCGCAGGAGTCCCTGGCCCGCCTCGGCAATCTGCAGGAACTCGTGAACGCCGTAAAGGAGTTCGAGGATCACTGCGTCAAGGAAGGAGCCGTCCCCACGCTTCACAAATATCTCGAGGAAGTGATGCTCTCCTCCCAGGTGGACAAGCTCAATACCGACACCCACGCTATCACTTTGATGACGGTACACCTGGCCAAGGGCCTCGAATTCCCCGCAGTATTCCTTACTGGGCTGGAAGAGAACCTTTTCCCCATAAACGCCGCCAACTCCGACGAGGAGGACCTGGAGGAGGAGCGCCGCCTGGCCTATGTGGGCATGACCCGCGCGCGCGAGCGCCTCTTCCTGACCTGGGCCGCCACCCGCAGGCTCTACGGGACCACCTATCCAAATCTGGCCTCGCGGTTCATCTTCGAGAGCAGGATAGCGCGCGAAACCGCGGTGCGCCCCGGCGAGGAGGACGTGCAGGTGATAACTTCTTACCAGCCGCCGCCCTCCATGCCGCGCATAGGCCGGGGCAGGCGCGTCATGCACCCTGTCCACGGCCCGGGCCGCGTGGTGGACCAGATAGGCGCCGGAGAATTCGCAAAAGTGACCGTGGTTTTCGACAGCGGCGTGCGGCAGACCTTCATGCTCAAGTACGCGCCGCTGCAGCCGATGTAAAGGAGCTTAGCTCATGTCTAACAAAGAACATTCCGCGGGCGGCGTGATCCTGGAAGACGGAACCGTGCTCCTGATACTCGTGAAGAACCTCAAGGGCGACCAGGTCTGGACCTTTCCCAAAGGCCACCTCGAGCCGGGCGAAACCCCCGAGGCGGCGGCCCTCCGGGAAGTAGCCGAGGAAACCGGCTGGGATTGCGAGATCACCTCCCCCCTTTATAAGGCGGAATATTCTTTCATGCGCGGCGAGATGCTGGTGGACAAAGAAGTGCACTGGTTCCTGGTCAAGCGCGTCGGCGGCGACGGCCTGCCTAAAACCCCGGACGAGATCCTGGATATGAAATGGCTCCCGCTCGCGGAAGCCGAAAGAGAGCTCATCTACAAAAGCGACCTGGACCTGCTAGACCTGCTGAAGAAGCTATAAAAAAGCGGCGCGGAAACCTGCTTAGTTCCTTCCCGCTACCTCGTAGAAAGTGAAGGCCGGGAAGAAAAAAACGCGCCCCCCCCTGACAGAAATTTTATATTCCACCGGCCTGAAAGCCAGGCCCCACAAAAAGAACTGCGCGCCGCGGTTGAATTTAGACGCGGAGCGCGCCACTCCGGCGGCGGCCTCTACCTGCGCCGTCTCCACCCCCGACAGCGCCCCGGCAAGATCTCCCGACCCCGCTTTCAGGAGCGCGGAATCCAGGGCCCCGGCTGCCGCGGCAAGCTCCGCGCGCGCCCCGGGATAGGGCGTGCCCGGGAAAAAAGCCGCCAGGTAGCGGTAAAAAGCGTAATCATAAAAGCAGGAAAAGCCGGAGCCAGCGGCCCTGCGTTTGAGGCTGAGCAGCCCGTAGTAGGCCGAGTACCTCAGATAGAGCCCGGCAAAATCGTTCTCCGAAGCGTTCACCAGCCGCCCCAGCCCCGCCAGTCCCTCGGCGCCGCCCTCTATCCTGGCGGCCGAAACCTGCAGCCCCTCTTTCAGCCGCTCCACGGAAGCCAGCAGCTCTTTTGCGCCAGGCTCCGCGCCGAGCTTTTCCAGCGAAGCCGCCGCGGCGGCCAAGGCCGAGATGCGGGAGCGCAAAGCCAGCGCCGCCAGCGCCGAGCGCAGGTTCACGCGCAGGGCCTCCAGCCGCTCTGACTCCTGCTCCGTAACGGCTTCCCTGCCTTTAAGGGCGGACGCCGCTACGATAAAGCCGCTGTACAGGGAGAAAGCGGCTGAATACGCCCCTTCGATCTCGAGCCGCTGTCCGACGCCGCGGGCGGCCTCCAAATACGCCCCGGCCTGCAGTATTTCCCGCTGCAGCCCGGCCTTGTTAAGCCTGTAAGCCGCGTAGTTTATAGAAAAGAAATTATTGCCCGCGGGGCCCGCGCCTCCCCCCCTCACTTCCGGCGCCCCCCCCCCGGCTTCCGCCTGCTCCCCCTCGTAAAGGCGGCGCGCGGACAGCTCGAGCGCCTCCCGCGATACGGAAGAATTGCCGGCGGCGGAGTTCAGCGCTTTTATCACTTCCAGGAATTTAGGGTTGAATTCCCAAACCGATTTCCGCGTCTCGATAGTGTCAGGCAGTTGCCCCCCGGCTCCTTTAATGTTCAGGTAAACCTCGGCGGCCTTGGCCGGCTCTTTACGGATCCAGGCCAGGAGGGCGCTTCTCGCCCCGGCATTGGTTTCTATCCCGGCCAGGTTCACGAAGCGCCCGGCCATCCCGGCCTCAATTATCTTGTCCGCCAGCTCTCCGCGGAAAAAAAGGCTGGTCAGCAGCCTGTCCTTTACCGAAGAAAGCTCCTCCGCCTGCGCGTTCCGCGGGTTGATCCCCGGCTCGGCGCGGAGGGCCGCGCCCTGGACAAACAGAGCGAGGAGCAGGGCCGAAAGCAATATACTTTTTACAGCCATGAGCGGAAAAGATAGAGGAACTTGGAAACCGCCTTGGAGATGAACGGCCTGTTCCTGACCTCCTCGAAAGTTATCAGCCTGGATCTTTTCAGGTCGTCCCTGAAAGCCCGCGCCACGGCGCCGCCGAAAACCCCGTCGTAAATATTCAGGTTGAGCTCCAAATTATAATGGAGGCTGCGGTGGTCCAGGTTATGGCTGCCCACCGACGACCACATCCCGTCGATCACCGCCGTCTTCGAATGCAGGATGGGCCCCTGCCACTCGTAGATCTTGACCCCGTTCTTTATAAGGTGCGCGTACATGGCCCAGGAGGCCAGGCGCACATAAGGATAATCGGTATCCCTCGGGGCTATGATCCTGACGTCGACGCCCCGCTGCGCGGCCTTTACCAGCCGGCGGTAGACCAGGCGGTCGGGCAGGAAATAGGCGTTGGTGATATAGATGTATTCCACGGCGCGGTCTATAGCGCAGCGGTAGCTGCGCCGGATGGAACGCACATTGCGGATGCCGCCGGCGTAAACGACCGCGACGCGCTTGTCCCCGGCCTTCACCGGCTCGGAAAGAGGGCGGCAGGGCTCGGGCGGCCCGCTCAAAGGCGTGGAGGCGGCCCAGGCCTCCCAGAAGATCTTTTCTATGCCGGCGACTACCGGACCGCTGGCGCAGGTGAGCGTCGCTTTCCAGCCGCGCCCGCCCATCGATCTCGGCGCGTCGCTCTCCGTGATATTGAAGCCGCCCACGAAAGCGCAGCGCCCGTCGACGCAGACGGTCTTCCTGTGGTCCCGCTTTATCCAGTTCCAGTAGGGCTTCCAGTAAATGACCGGGCGGTATTCCGCCACCTTCACCCCCGCCGCGGCCAGGCCGGTAAAGAAATCCCGGTGGGTGAGTATAGAACCGACAGAATCGTAGATCAGGTACACCGCCACCCCGTGGCGCGCTTTCTCGCGCAGCAGGTCGCCCAGGGTCCTGCCTATCGAGTCGTCGGCGAAAGCGTAGAATTCGAGCAGCACGAATTCCCTCGCGCCGCCGATGGCGGAGAGCAGCGAGGGGAAGGCCTCGTCGCCGTTCCTCAGCAGCGCGACCTCGTTGCCGGCTACCGCGTCTTGCGTCGAGACGCAGTAGCGGCTCCAGTTTTCTTTTTCCTGCATAGTTCTTTTTCCAGTTTTTCCGCCGCCGGGCGGTCGAAGCGGACCAGCCCGCGGCCATAGGGATCGGCCGGGGCGGCGGCCGGCGCCTTCCCGAGAATGGCGAGTTCAGCGCAGGCTTCGCCGCCGCGCCCGGAGGCCGCGTAGACCAGGGCCAGGCCCAGCCGCGCTCCCGCGAAACCGGGCTCCAGGGACAGAGCGCGCCCGAACGAGGCTTCGGCCCCGGCCGCATCCCCGGCGGCGGCGAAAGCTCCGCCTTCTTCGGCGGCCCTGAAAGCGTCTTTCGGGGCGTCAAGGGCGGCGGAGCGTGCGAGCGCGAGAGCGAGCGCCGGGTTCCGGGCCAGAGAGGCCTCCCTGTAAGCCCGGCCGATGAATTCCTGCCGCCCGTTGAAAAGCCCGGCGGCCGGGCCGAGGGCCAGCCCGAAGAA
>JAVHPG010000015.1:0-19527 GCA_036170455.1 Elusimicrobiales bacterium | reverse complement strand
AGCGACGTGGACTGGTTCGTCGAGAACGACCAGGAAGTCCCCTCGCTGCCTTCGCCCGTCCCGGACGGGGTGGAGAAGACCATCGGCAGCTATATAGCCGAGCTCGTGGAGGACGGCTCGACCATACAGCTGGGCATCGGTGGCATACCGAACGCCGCGGCCCTGGCCCTGAAAGGGAAGAAAGACCTGGGAGTGCATACCGAGATGATGGTGGATTCGATGATGGAGCTTTATGAAGCCGGCGTGATCACCAATAAGAGGAAGTCGCTCTGCAAGGACAAGTTTATCTGCACTTTCGCGATGGGTTCCAGGAAACTTTATGACTGGCTGAACGATAATATGGCCGTGGAATTCAAAAGGGGCGCCTGGGTGAACGACCCTTGCGTCATCAGGCAGAATTCGCGGATGGTCTCAATCAACACCTGCCTGAACGTGGACCTAAGCGGGCAGGTGGCGAGCGAATCCATCGGCCACAACCAGTATTCCGGCACCGGCGGGCAGACCGACACGGCCGTAGGGGCTAAAGAGGCTTATGACGGGCTGGGCAAATCCATCATAGCCTGCCGCTCTACCGCCAGGAACGGGACAATTTCCGCCATTGTGCCGACGCTGGCGGCCGGCACGGCCGTCACCCTGCACCGTGCGAATACGGACATTATAGTGACAGAGTACGGGATAGCCCTCCTGCGCGGTCGCACCGTGCGCGAAAGAGTAAAAGCTCTTGCGGCAGTGGCGCATCCCGATTTCAGGGCGGACCTGGTAAAGCAGGCTGAAAAACTAGGCTACATTTAAAACTAAATTATCGGGGAGGAAATATGAAAAAAGTATTTATAGCGGAAGGCGTGCGGACGGCGATAGGCGGTTTCGGCGGCGGGCTGGCAAATTTAAGCTCGGTCGAGCTCGGCAAGGTAGTGGTAAAAGCGGCGCTCGAGCGCGCGAAAGTGAGCCCGGCGGATATCGACGAGGTCCTGATGGGCAGCATCTACCAGGCCGGCGCCGGCCAGAATATGGCCCGCCAGATCGCCATCGGCGCCGGCGTGCCGAATAATAAAACGGCGATGACCGTGAACATGCTCTGCGGCTCGGGCCTGCGCACCGTGGCCATGGCGGCGCAGCAGATAAAATGCGGCGACGCCGAACTTATAATAGCCGGCGGTGCGGAGAGCATGACGAACGCCCCTTATCTCCTGAAAAAAGCGCGCTACGGCTACAAGATGGGCAACGGCGAGCTGGTGGACTCGATGATAAACGACGGGCTCTGGGATATTTTTAACAACTACCACATGGGCGTGACCGCCGAGAACCTGGTGGCGAAATATAATTTGACCCGCGAGGAGCAGGACAAATTCGCCGCGGATTCCCAGAACAAGACCGAGCGGGCGCAGAAAGAGAACCGCTTCGCCGATGAAATAGCGCCGGTGGCTATACCGCAGCGCAAAGGCGACCCGGTAATGTTCCTGAAAGACGAATTCCCCAAAGCCGGAGTCACCGCCGGGGGCCTGGCCAAACTGCGCGGGGCTTTTAAAAAAGACGGCTCGGTCACGGCCGGCAACTCGTCCGGTATAAACGACGCCGCGGCCTGCGTGCTGGTAGCGTCCGAAGAAGCCGTGAAGAAACATAACCTTACCCCCCTTGCGCGGATTGTTTCCTACGCCTGGGCAGGAGTGGACCCCGCCATCATGGGCATCGGCCCGGTGGAAGCCGTGCGCCTCGCCCTGAAGAAAGCCGGCTGGGAACTGAAAGATGTGGAACTTATAGAGGCCAATGAAGCTTTCGCCGCCCAGTCTCTTTCCGTGGCCAAAGAACTCGGCTTCAACAAGGATATCGTGAACGTGAACGGCGGCGCCATAGCCCTTGGCCACCCCGTCGGCGCCTCCGGCGCGCGCATCCTCGTTACGCTGCTTCACGAAATGAAAAAGCGCAACGTAAAAAAAGGCCTCGCCACCCTCTGCATAGGCGGCGGCATGGGCATAGCGATGTGCGTCGAGCGGTAACGGAGAGGCGCCCCCGGGCTTGTAAGAATCCAATAAAAAAGAGCCCCGACTCCGGGGCTCTTCTGTTTGGGGAAATCGGCTTATTTCCCGGCGAGCTGGCCGCAGGCGCCTTCTATGTCCTCGCCCATGCTTTTGCGGATGGTCACTTCGATGCCGGCGGCCTCCAGCAGTTCCGCGAAAAGCTTGATGCGGTCGCGCGTCGGGGCCTTGTACGGGCCGCCCGTGCGATTATAAGGGATGATGTTAACCACGAAATACTTGGGGGCGGCGACCGTGCGCAGCCAGGCGTTCAGCCGGGCCACCTGGCTCCGGCTATTGTTCACGCCCTCGAACAGGACGTATTCGATAAAGACGCGGCGCTTGGTCGAGGAAATATAATCCTTGAGCGCCTTGGCCAGCTGGCTGAGCGGGTAGGTGGTGTTGAGGGGGACCAGGTCGGACCTCAGCGCGTCCTCGGCGGCGTGCAGCGAGATCGCGAGGTTGCACTGCGGGAAATCCTTCGCGAAGCGGCGTATGCCGGGCACATGGCCGGAGGTCGAGACCGAGATATGGCGCTGGCCCAGGGCTATGAGCTCCGGGTCGGCCATGGTCCGCACGGCTTCGGCCACGGAATCGTAATTCAGGAAAGGCTCGCCCATCCCCATGAAGATCACGCTGCCTATCTTCTGCTCGCCCCGGGTTTTAAGGTAATGGGCGGCGGCCAGAAACTGGTCGGTTATTTCGTCGGGCGACAGGTTGCGCTTCAGGCCTTTCTTGCCGGTGGCGCAAAAAGGGCAGCGCACGGGGCAGCCCACCTGGGTGGAAACGCAGAGGCTCCACTTGTCCAGGAGCAGTTTCAGGAGCACGGCTTCCACCTTCAGCCCGTCCTTGAGCAGGAAGCTGAATTTTATCGCGTCCCGCTTTTTGGAGATAAGGGTTTCCAGGACTTCCACCGAGTGAATGTGGATGCCGTATTTGAGGCGCTCGCGGAGCGCGGCGGGAAGGACGGAGATCTCGTCCCAGGAGGCGACGAAATTTTTGTAAACGGCGTCGCGCACCTGGTTCAGGCGGAAAGCGGGAACGCCGTTCTCTTTAAGGAAAATAGAAAGCTTTTTCAGGTCCATAAGTATATTATCGCAAATATGCCGTCCCAATAAAAAAAGCCCGCCGTGGGGGGTGCGCTGAAGCCGGAAATAGTAAAATATAGCTGCTGAAAAATGGCGCTCCTATGACTTTAAAAAAACCGGATCTTAAACGGCTGGCGGCCTTCCTGGGTCTTAATTTCTGTCTTTCGCTGGTTATCTGTGCCGGCTTCCTGCTTTATGCCGGCGGGCATCCGCTGGAGCTGGCTTATGTCAGCGCCGCGCTGGTCTCGAACACGGTGATGATTTACGCCGCGCTGCTGCTCGTGGCGGCGCCGCTCTTTCTTTCCCCGGCGGGGCGCGGCGTCCTGGGCGTGCTGACCGGGATCTTTCAGATGTTCCTGGTCACCGACGTCGCCGTTTATAAGATCTTCAAATTCCACCTTAATTCAATGGTGCTGAATATCTTTCTTACCCCGGGCGGCTTCGAGACCCTGGGGCAGGGCTGGGATACGCAGCTGCTTTTCGTCTTTCTCTGCTCGGCCATCGGTTTCGCGCAATGGAAGTTCTGGAAGCTGTCGGAGGGCCTGGCCGGCCGGGGCTTCCTGCGCGGCCGCAAGGCGTTGGCGCTGGCCGGCGTTCTGCTGCTTTTCGTGCTGGTCGATAAAGGTCTTTTCGCCTGGGGCACGCTTTTCGATTCCGCCTATATTACCAGGAACGCGCAGCTGTTCCCGCTCTACCAGCCGCTCAGGATACGCAGCTTCGCCAGCAAGTACCTGGGCGTGAAGCTGGACAAGGAGGTAAAGGGCGGCATAGACCTCAAATATTCGGGGCTGGCTTATCCGAAGAAGCCGCTCGAGGTGGTTCCGCCTGCAAAGCCGCTTAATTTCGTTTTCATCTTCGTGGATTCGCTCCGCTCCGACATGCTGACGCCGGAAATTATGCCCAGAACCTGGGCGTTCTCCCAAAAGTCAGTGGTCTTCGAAAACCATTACAGCGGCGGCAACTGCACCCGCTTCGGGATCTTCTCCGCGATCTACGGCCTCTACGGGAATTACTGGTTCCCGATGCTGGGCGAGCACCGGGGCCCCCTTTTGATAGACGTCCTGAAGAAGCAGGGCTATGACCTGCGTCTTTACGCCAGCGCCAAGCTGAGCTTCCCGGAGTTTAACAAGACCTGCTTCGTGGATGTGCCGCGCGAGGGCATCTACGACGAGCCGGCCGGGACCGACGGCGCGGAGCGGGACAGCGACATCTCCGACAGGTTCATTTCCTATCTTAAGGCGAGAAAACAGGGAAAGCCGTATTTCGCCTTTATCTTTTATGACGCCACGCACGGCAACTACGATTACCCGCCCGGCTTCGATAAATTCGGGCCTTCGGCCAGCGTGAGCAAGCTCGCGCTCAATAAAAGCAATGTGGGCGGGCTGTTCAATAAATACAAGAACTCCGTATATTTCGACGACAGCCTGGCCGGGAAGATCCTAAAGACGCTGGAGAGCGCCGGCGGGCTGAAGGATACCGTTGTTCTTATAATGGGCGATCACGGCGAGGCTTTCCTGGAGCGGGGCCGCGCCGGCCATAACCAGGGCTACAGCCCCGAAGAAGTGCACGTCCCGCTGGTCTTCTACGCGCCCGGGCGGGCGCCTGAAAAGATCAAAACGCTTACGGACCACCTGGATATCATCCCGACGATCATGCCGCTGGCCGGGGTGAGGAATCCCTCCGGGGATTATTCCAACGGGCGCAGCCTCTTCGACCGCGGCGCGCACGATTTCGCGGCTTCGGCTTCCTGGGACAGCGCCGGCATAATAACAGAGAAGGGAATTCTGGAAATGCCGCTGGAGGCCTATAAAGGCGGGCTGAAAGCTTTCGACTCCGAATACCGCGAGGTTTATAAAGGCGCCGCGGCTTTTACGCCCATGATCCTGACCTTCCAGAAAGAAGCTAAAAAATTCTACAAGTAACGTTCAACTTCAGGCTAAAATATGGCACAATAGTCGCAATCTGGTTTAGGAGACAAGGCATGATATCACTGAAACAGTTTCTGCAGCATAAAGGCGGGGAGATCTGGTCCGTTACCAGCAAGTCTTTCGTGATGGCCGCCCTGCAGACGATGGCGGAGAAGAATATAGGCGCGCTGCTGGTGATAGACGACGGCAAGCTTGTCGGCATCCTTTCCGAGCGCGACTACGCCCGAAAAGTCGCCTTGAAGGGGAAGATCTCAAAGGACACCACCGTGGCGGAGATCATGACGGAGAGGGTCCTCTATGTCCGCCCAGACGAATCCATCGAGGACTGCATGGCGCTGATGACGGAAAAACATTTCCGCCACCTGCCCGTGATAGACAAAGGCCAGATCCTGGGCATCATTTCCATAGGCGACGTAGTGCGGATAGTGATCTCCAAGCAGAAATTCATTATCGCCCAGCTGGAGAACTATATTTCGGGCGCAAGGTAGGGTTTCGTCCGGAACGGACGGCCCGGGTCGAACCGGGCCGTTTTCATTGCGCCGGCCGGCGCTTCCCGGCTTTTCCGTCTCCGGTCCCTGGTCTTCGATCTTAGATTCCCGATCCTTGATCGTTTAATCTTCGCTCTGCCCGTGCTCGCGCAGGTACTTGCGGATGTGTGACCGGGCGGCGGCGGTCTTTACGGCGGTGAGCCAATCTTTCTTGGGGGCGGAATTGCGGCGGGTTATTATTTCCACCACGTCGCCGCTCTTCAGCGGCTGGTCCAGGCGGACCATCTTGTTATTGACCTTGGCGCCGATGCAGGTGTTGCCGATGTCCGTGTGTATGGTATAAGCGAAATCCAGCGGCGTGGCGTCCACGGGCAGCGGCTTTACCTCGCCCTTGGGCGTGAAGATGAAGATCTGGTCCAGCTCCAGGTCGGTCTTGAAACTTTCTATGAATTCACGGGGGCTGGAGAGGTCCTGCAGCCACTCGATCCACTGGCGCAGCCAGTTCATTTTCTCGTCAAGGTGCCGGTCCACCCCGGTTTCACCGGTCTTGTAGCGCCAGTGCGCGGCTATGCCGTATTCCGAGGTGCGGTGCATCTCCTCGGTCCGGATCTGGATCTCGATGACCTCCCCGGTGCCGGCCATTACGCTGGTGTGCAGGCTCTGGTAGAGGTTCATCTTTGGTACGGCTATATAGTCGGTGAAAGAGCCGGCCACCGGTTTGAACACCGAGTGCACCGTGCCCAGCAGAGCGTAGCAGTTGATGATGCTGTCGGTGATGATGCGTACGCCGAGCGCGTCCTGGATCTCCTCGAAGGGTTTCTCCTGGCGCAGCATCTTCCTGTAGATGGAATAAATGTTCTTCGCGCGCGAGAGCACCCGGCAGGGGATCTGCGTGCCGCTCAGGTGCTTCTCCAGGCTGATCCTGAAGTCCTCCAGGAGCTTGTCCCTGGTGACGTAGCGCAGCTGCACCTTGGCCAGCAGGCTCTGGTACTCGTCGGGGTGCAGGTATTTGAAAGAGAGGTCCTCCAACTGGGATTTGAGCTGGAAGATCCCCAGGCGCTGGGCCAGCGGCGCGTAGAGAGAAATAGTTTCATGGCTTATCTCAAGCTGCTTCTCGCGCGTGAGGAAGTTCAGCGTGCGCATGTTATGCAGGCGGTCGGCCAGCTTGATCATGATGACGCGGATATCCTTGGCCGTGGCCAGGATCATCTTGCGCCAGTTCTCGGCCTGGGCCTCGTCGCGGGAGGAGAACTTGAGGGTCTCTATCTTGGTGACGCCGGCCACCAGGGCGTAGATCTCCGCGCCGAATTCTTTCTTGAAAGTTTCGTGGGGGATCTTGGTATCCTCGAGGACGTCGTGCATCAGGCCCGCCGCCACGGTCTCCAGGTCCATCTTGTAATCCACCAGGATCTCGGCTACCGCCGAGCAATGCACGAAGTACATCTCGCCGGAGGCGCGCTTCTGCTCGTGGTGGGCTTCGGCGGAATAGTTCCAGGCGTATTCCAGCACGGTAGTGTCCTGCTGGGAATATCCGCGGAATTTTTTAAGTAGTTCGTCGAGTTCCATAGTTGTTTAGTCTCCGAGGGCGCGTATCAGCAGCACTGTGGCGAAACCGAGGGGAAAGATCACCGGGGTCAGGCGGTCGTAAGCTTTGTGCAGGCGGGGCAGGATGTCGGCCATGGCTATATAGAGGAAGGAGCCGCCGCTGAGCCCGAGCATGAAGGCCTCCGCGCAGGGGGGCAGGTCCTTAAGCAGGGGGGCGGCCAGAAGCGCGCCGCCCGGGGTGGCCGCGGCCAGCCACAGGCTGAATTTAACGGCCTGGCGCGGCGTTTTGCCGGCGTGGAGAAGGAGGGATACCAGCGTTACGCCGTCGGCGAACTTGTGCAGGATCACGCCGAGGGCGACGTTTATCCCGGCGACGGGGCCGGGGGCGAAGCCGACGGCTATATTGAACCCGTCCAGCAGGGAATGTAGGCCCATGGCCACGAGCGCCACGGTCCCGAGGGAGTGGACCTCGCAATCCTCCATATATTCGCTGCAGGAGCTGTAAGCGGCGAAGTTCTCGATGGTGAAAAGGGCCAGCAGCGCGGTAAGAGCGCCGTAGGAAAGGGCGGCGGGGTTGAGGGTAAAGCCGGCCGGGATGATGTCAAGCAGCGCGGCGGAGATGAGCACGCCGGCGGCATAGGCTAAAGCGCGGGCCAGGACTTTCTTGCTGAACCCGCCGAATTTAAGCACGGTCCCGGCCCCGGCCAGGGTAAAGATCACCGCGAGAATGCTGAAAAGTATTACCATAAAAAATAGTTTGTCTCTGGCTGGACACAGGGTGACCGGGTTAGCAAAACCCTCTCGGAGCCCGACGCTTGCGTAAGCGCGGAAAAGGGCGGGTGGCCGCCCCGGCCACTTTCCCCGAGCGGGAGTTGCGAGCACGGTGTGCGAGACAACGTTTTTGCGTTCCGGTCACCCTGCGGCCAGCCAGCCGCTAAGACTGCGCCTCGTACAGGCCCTTGTAGATGCCGCCGCGGGCCAGCAGTTCTTCGTGGGTGCCGGTTTCCGCCAGCTCGCCTTTCTTGAGCACGAAAATTTTATCCGCGTTGCGTACCGTCGAAAGCCTGTGCGCCACCATGATGACGGTCCTGCCGCCGAGGATGCGCTCGATGGCGGCCTGCACCGCCTGCTCGCTGGCGGTGTCCAGATTGGAAGTCGCTTCGTCCAGGAGCAGGATCTTCGGCTTCTTGATTATCGCCCGGGCTATCGCCAGGCGCTGGCGCTGGCCGCCCGAAAGTTTTACGCCGCGCTCGCCCAGCACCGTGCCGTAGCCCTGGGGCATGGCGGCGATGAAGGCATGTGCGTCGGCGGCCTTGGCGGCGTCTACGACCTCGTCCATGGTGGCGCCCGGCATGCCGATGGTGATGTTCTTATAGACCGTATCGTCGAAAAGTATGGTGTCCTGCGTCACCAGGCCCATGTGGGCCCGCAGGTCGGTGGTGTCCAGGTCCAGCATATCGTGGCCGTCCACTTCGACGCGGCCGGAGACGGGGTCGAAGAAGCGGAGCAGGAGGTGGATGATAGTGGTCTTGCCGGAGCCGGACGGGCCGACGAAGGCGGCTACCTCGCCGGGGTTTATCTTGAAAGAGAGGTTCTGGAGCACCTGGGTGTCGCGAGAAGGATACTTATAGTTCACGCCCTGGAACTCTATGCTGCCGTCCAGCTTTTCTATGTTCTTGGTGCTGGCCTTTATAATGACGGTGGGCTTCTCCTCGAGGATCTGGTAAATGCGCTCCCAGGCCGCCATGCCTTGCTGGAGCTTGGAGTTCAGATTGCCGATGTTCTTGAGCGGGACGTAGGCGGTCACGTAGGCTATGGCGAAAGAGACGAAATGCTCCACGGTCATGGTTCCGTGGAAGATGGCCTGGCCGCTCATCTGTATGATGGCCACCATCACCATGCCGCTGATGAACTCCATGATCGGGCCGCTCATCGCGGTGGCCCGCAGGTAGCGCATCATCTTGGAGAAATAGGCGTCGTTGGAGACCTTGAAGTTGGCTATCGCCTGGTCTTCGTAGTTAAAGGCTTTCACCACGGTGATGCCCTGCAGGCTTTCCTGGAACTTGTGCGAGATCTCGCCCACGATCACATTGCTCTCCGCCGAGGCCTTGCGCATCTTCTTGCCCAGGACGCCCAGTAGCGCGGCTATCAGCGGCAGCACCACCACGGCCATCAGCGCGAGGCGCCAGTTGATGTAGAACAGCAGGCCGACGCAGGTCGTCACGGTCACTACGTCGCGGATCCCGTAAAGGGGGATGAACTGCACCGTGTTCTGCACATTGCTCAGGTCGTTGATAACGCGGCTCATCACGTCCGAGGAGCGCTTGCGCCAGTAGAATTCCAGCGAGAGCCGGTGGATATGCTCGAACAAGTCCTCGCGGATCTTCTGCACCACGCGCTGGCCCAGCCAGCTCATCAGGTAGCCGTTGGTATATTCCACCGCCATGCGCAGGACGAACAGGAAAGGCAGGGCGATGACGATCAACTGCAGCATCTCCATGTTCTTGTCCATGAACACGCCCTTCACGACCGGGCCGGAGATATAGATCACCGCGTTCTTGATCGCGGCGAGGATGATCATCGAAACGGCCGCCTGGCCCAGGCGGACCTTGTGCGGCTTCAGATAAGCCAGCAGCTCCCTGGCCAGGAGCCTGAACCTGGCTTTGTCGGAGACTGCGCTCGCGGCGGGGTCGGTCATATCAGCTCAGGTGGGGGCGGATCTTCTCGGCGGCGCGCTCGGCCGCCCCGTGGGAGCCCAGCATGTCGCGCAGGCCGATAAGCTCTTTGCGGGCGGCCTGCATCCTGGGCGGGTTGTTTATGAATGAGAAAGCTTCCTGCGCCAAATTGTCCACCGTGGCCTTCTCCTGTATCAGCTCTTTCACGGCGGGCTTCTTCAGGAGGATATTGACCAGGGAAATATAAGGCGTTTTGGCCACGCGCTTGGCCACCTCGTAGGTGAACCAGGCCATCTTGTAGGCCACGGCCATAGGGACGCCCAGGAGGGCGTTCTCGAGCGTGGCGGTTCCGGAGCAGGTAAAGGCGAAATCCAGCTTGGCGCGGACCTTGTAGTCCTTCTCCCTCACGATCTCTATGTCCTTGGACCAGTATTTCTCCACTTCTTCCAGCGCCGGAACTATGCGGTCGTCGGGGAATTCGGGCACCGCGAACAAATAGGCCTTGGCCTTGGGGTGCTGCTCTTTTATGCGGTAAAAAGCTTTTATGAAGAGCGGCAGGTGGCGGGAGATCTCCGCTTTCCGGGAGCCGGGCAGGATGCCTATCTTCCACTCGCCGTTGGCGGGGGGGAAGTCTTTGGCGACAGGTTCCGGCATCAGGTCCAGCAGCGGGTGCCCTACGAAGGTGGCGTTGCCGCCGACTTTCTTATAAAGCGCCTCTTCGAAGGGGAAGATCACGAAGATCTCTTTGGTGAGCCTGGCTATGCGCGCGGCGCGGCCGGGGCGGGAGGCCCAGACCTGCGGGCTGATATAGTAGAAAGCCGGGATCTTCCTGTGCGCGGCCAGGCCGAGGACCTGGTTATTGAAGCCGTAGAAATCTACGGCTATCACGCAGGCCGGGCGCTTGTCCTCGAGGTAGCGCCGCACCAGCTTTATCAGCTTTAGCCAGAGGAAGAAATTCTTGAAGGGCTCGGCGAAACCTACCGCGCCCACCGAGACCAAATTATAGATGAAATGAGAGGAGACTTCCTGCATGCGCACCCCGCCCATGGCCGTGATGGAAATGTCCGGGTCTTTGGCGCGCAGGGCTTTTATCAGATTGGCGGCGTGCAGGTCGCCCGAGGGGTCGCCCGCCACTATCAGGATATTTTTATTCGTGGGTGCGATTGTAGCCATAAAAATAATCGGGAATCGAGAATCCCGGATCGAGAATCACTGCGGGGATTTAGGTTCTTTTCTCCAGATTCCCGATTCTCGATCCTCGATTTTAGTTAATGTTTGTCTATCCCGGCGTTCTTCAGCCCTTCTTCCACGAGGATCTTGGTCGCCTTGCCGATGTCGGACAGGGAGCGGGACAGCGATTCCTGCGCTTCCTCCGCCTTGGAGCCGGAAACCTCGAAGCGCCGCATCCGCTCGGTGATCTCGAGGGCCAGGCGCAGGGCCTTCAGGCCTTTCTCGCCGCTTGGGGTGGGCGTTTTGGCGGTCTTGATGCAGTCTATGAAGTGGTAGAGCTCTTCCCTTATAGGCTGCTTAGGCTCCAGTTTCGGGTAGGTGATCTCGATGTCCTTCAGGGATTTGACCACCGGGTTCTTCTTCGTGTAGATCTTCAGGCGGGCGCTCACATAATCCACCGAGAGGTAGGAGTCCTGCTGGTAGATGCGCATGCGGCGGGAGGCCTCCATGGTGGCGCGGCTGGCGGTGACGTCGGCCAGGCAGCCGTTCTTGAACTTGATGCGCACATTGCAGAGGTCCTCGTGGTTGGACAGGAGGCTGGCTCCGATCGCCTCGAAGCTCACGATCTCGGAGTCTATCATGGTCAGGAGGATGTCCAGGTCGTGGATCATCAGGTCCAGCGTGACGCCGGTGGCGGCCACGCGCGGGTCATAGGGGCCAAGCCGCTCTATGGTGATATAGCGCGGGTTCTTCACGTGCTTCATCGTCTCCACGACCGCGGAGTTGAAGCGCTCTGAATGCCCCACCTGGAGGACGACTTTGTTTTTTTCGGAAAGCTCGAGCAGCTTGCGGGCGCCCTCCTCGGAACTGGCGATGGGCTTCTCCATCAGCACGTGCACCCCGGCCTTCAGGGCCTTTACGCCTATTTCAGCGTGGTATTCGGTGGGGGCGGCCACCACGATGGCGTCCACCTGGCTCAGGAGCTCCTCCTCGGTCTTGTAGGCCACGCAGTTGTGGCGCCAGGCCAGTACCTGGGCCCGCATCAGGTCGGGGTCGGAGACGCCTACCAGCTCCACCTCCGGCATCTTGGAAAGAGTGTTGGTGTGGAAGCCGCCGAGCTTGCCGGCTCCTATCACGCCGAAACGCAGCTTTTTTTCTTTTTCAGGCATATAGTCCTCTAAAACGAAAAAGCGGTAAAAACGGGCCTTTGGGGGCCGCTAATCTTATTATTCTACTAAATATGGTGGTTTGGCGGTTAAAACAGGGGTATATATATCAGGTTCGAAGGGGATGTGGAGCGGCGCGAAGTCGGCGGTTCAGCCGGCTTCTTCGTGGAAGGCAACTCAAGGTTCCGCCTTGGGTTCGGTTTAGGCTTCGGCGCTATGCCGGAAGTTTACGCCGGGCTTCACCAGGTGTTCGCCAATGCCACCTATAAGAACACGAGCGTCCGGGCTAAAACCATGTGTATTCCGGCGGACCTGTCCCTTAAGCTCACTTCCAAGGGCGGAGGGTTCAGCTTTTTCGGCGGCGGCGGGGCGGATTACATCATGGTAAGCAATAATTACCAGGTCATTAATACCAACACGCCCCAGGTGGACAGGTTCACCCTTACCCAGAATAAAATAGTTCCCCACGCCCGGGCTGGTTTCGAATTTTTCCTGGCTAAATGGCTTTCGATCAATGTGGGCGCCAAAGTCATGTTCGGCGCGGTGCTAGACAATATGACCGGCGACCTCAAGCGCGACGGGGTTTCGCTCGGGAAAAAGAGGATGGTCATGCAGGATACCACCGACGGGATGAAGCTGAATCTCAGGGGCAGTCTCGGCGCCACTGACCTGAAGTATAAATACGACTACTCCGGACTGCGCGCCAATTTGGGCCTGCGCATTTATTTTAAATAAACCGGCCATAATAAGCGAGACCACCCCGCACCATCCGGAAGGACCGGAAGGAAGGACCGGAGTGCGGGGCGCTTATTTTATTATAATTACACTAGCGCTTCAGGTCAGAGAAAGGCCGGGTAAAAGTGAAAAAAATAAAAATCCTTATCATAGCTTCCTACGGGCTGCAGCCGAAGCACGTCACCCTGGAGACCCTGGCCGTCCTGAAAAAATGCGGCACAGTCTTTTCACACTGCCTCGACCGGGGCGGCAAAGACCTTCTCGCGCGCTCCTGCGCCAGATTCGAACCCCTCCGCGGCCTCTCCCTCGCCGAAACCGCCGCCAAAGTAAAAAAAGCCTTTTCCTCTTACGATACCGTCGGCTTCATCACCTACGGCAACCCTTTCTTCCTGAACGCCACCACCGCCCTGATAAACAAAGAAATGGCCGCCGCCGGCATCGCCGTCACCGTCCTGCCCGCCGTCTCCTCTTTCGACTCAATCGTCAACCTGCTCGACCTCAACAAATTCTCCCTGGCCGGCCTCAGGCTGGTGGATACCGCCGCGGCCATGGAACAAATGAAATTCACCCCCGGCATGGACACCCTCTTCTTCGTCGTCGGCGACCTTAACCTCAAAGGCAATGAAAAATACCGCGCCGCTTTCCTCAAAGGCCTCGAAGAAAACTACCCCGCCAAACACCCTGTAACCATCATCAATTGCCCCACCATCGAGAACGACCAGGGCCGCCTGGTAAAAACCACCGTCTCAAAATTCAAAACATCCTTCCCCAAAGCCGACCTGGTCTCGACCATCCTGGTCCCCGCCGTAAAATAGAAACATTCTTTAAGGCCCCGCGGGCGACGCGGGGACCGGATAAGAAAAACCGTCGTTGAGCCTGCCGGTTGCATAGCCCGGCAGGCGAATACCGAGTGAGGCCACGGTGTGGCCGAACGTGTTTTTCGTTCCGGTCCCCGTGGCGCCTGCGTCAAGACGTTGTTGCTTATGGCTTGCTTACCACTTGATTGCTTTGAGGACGTTCCTGTAATCGTCGGTCCAGACGCGCCAGCCGGCTCGCGCTTCGGGAACGGTCCAGCCGCTCTTCGCCAGCTTGCGCAGATGGACCGGATTATCCGTCACCGCCAGCCACTCCGAGCTAAGCCGGGCCGGGTCGTCAGGATCGAAAGAAATAGATTTCTCAAGACTCTGCAGCCCCGCGGCCGAAGCCGAGAGCCGGATGACAGGAATGACATCCAGGAAATTCGCCGAGACATGGAAAACCATCAGCCCCCCGGGCTTAAGCCGGGAGCGGTAGAGTTCCAGCGCCTCCCGCGTAATAAGGTGGAAAGGCACCGAGCCCCCGGTAAAAGCGTCCAGGTAAAGCAGGTCGAAGCGCCCGGCCGGCTCCTTCCGCAAATTTATCCGCGCGTCGCCCGTAATTACCCGCACCTCCGCCTTGCACTTCCCCAGAAAACTGAAATATTTGCGCGCGATGCTCACCACGTCCGGGTCCAGCTCGTAAAAAGTCCACTCCGTCCCCTTGCGCGCGTCCGCGCAGGAAACCCCTATCCCGAGCCCCACGGCCCCCACGTGCCCGGCGGGGAAGGAGGCCAGGACCTCGCTTATGGGCGAGCCCGCGGAATAATAGACCGTGGTCCTGAATTCCTCGCCCGCGGCCAGATGCTGGATCCCGTGCACGGTCGAGCCGTGGATAAAGCGGCGCAGGCCCTGAGCTTTGTCGTCCTCGACCCGGTAGATCCCGTAAAAATTACGCAGCCCGTAAACCTGAGTCTCGCCTGACAGCTTCATCCCGAGCATTATCAGGCCGCCGAGCAGGGCCGTCGCCAGGCCCATCGCGCGCAGGCCCAGGCCCCGCTCGCGGTTAATGGCGTAGACCAAGGCGCCGACGAAAACGATAAGGGCTATATAGAGGTCGGCGAAGCCGAAGGAGAGGCGCAGCGCCCCTACTGGCGTGACCAGGGCGGTTCCGGCCACGCCGCCCAGCCCCATCATCAGGTAATAGCGCGGCGCCAGCGCCGCCGAGCGCGGCCGAGCCAGGTAGAGCTCGCGGTGGGCTACGATACAGGCGAAGAACAAGGCCCAGTTAAGAAGCGCAAGCAGCACCGTGGTCAGCGGGCTCTGGAGGCGCCACAGCAGTCCGGCCAGGATTATCAGAAGGGAGAAAAGACTGGCCCTCAGCGTATTGACCTTGATGTCCCCGCCCGCAAAAAGCACGGCGTAGGAAAGAAGGTAGACGCAGAGCGGTATCATCCAGGTCAGCGGCATGGAGGCGGTGGCGGAGCTTTGATAGCTGGTCACGGCCGTAAGCAGCGCCGCGGTCCCGGCGGGCAGGATGAACCAGAGGAAATACCGCGGCTTCTCGCCGGCCAGCCCGGCTTCCTCCGGAGCGCGCGCGCTGGCGAACTTAAAGCGCAGGGAGAGCGCGAAAAGCAAAGCGTAAAGTATGAAAAGGCCGCGCCAGAGCAGGGCGGCCGAGGTCAGCGGGAGGGCCGGCTCGATAAGCAGGGAGTAGGAAAGCATCCCGGCCAGGGAGCCCGCATTTGACCAGGCGAAGACGCTGAAAGAGCTGCGGCCGGAGGTGTCGGAAAGAAGCTTGTGGCAAAGAGTAGTGGAGGCCGAGAGAAGCAGGAAAGGAAAAGCTATGAACCGGAGGAGCCGCCAGAGCAGGTCCGGGACCGGGCTGGCGAAAGTTTGAGCGGGGAATGAAGCGGGCATGAGGGCCAGCGCGGCCGCCAGCAGGGCGAGGTGGACGAGGAGGAGCGTCTTCGGCGGCAGGCGCTCCGACAGGAGCAGCGCGTAGGCATAGCCGGCCACGAGGACGAGCTGGTAGAAGAGCAGGCAGACGGTCCAGACATAATAGCTGCCGCCATAGTGCGGCAGCACGGTCTGGCCGGCCAGGAGCTCCAGCTGGAAGAGAAGGAAAGAGCCGAGGAAAGCGGCGAAGCTTAAAAGGAGGCCGGAGAAAACTGCGGGCGGTTTTGAAACAGGTTGCGGCATCCGGGCTCCCGCGGCTCAGGCGCCGGCCACTAGCCGCTCGGCTTCGGCGGTAAGGGCGTTCAGTACGTTTTCAAGCTCCGCGGCTTTGACGGCGACATCGTCGGTCTCGGCAACCGGGAACGGCGCCCCGTAAACTACCTGGACGCGGTTGAAGGGGAGGGGGAACTGGTATTTGTCCCAGTTGCGCAGGACTTTCTTTTTTGAATAGGCGCTGGCGCAGGGGATCACGGGGATGCCGGCTTTCTGGGCCAGGTAGATCGCGCCGGGCTGGACCTTGAAGACCGGGCCTTTCGGCCCGTCGGGAGTGATGGCCAGGGAAAAGCCGCCGCGCGCGGCCTTGATGAGCGAGCGCAGGGAGAGAAAACCGCCTGAGGAGGTGGAACCGCGCACGAAATTAAAGCCGAAGCGCTTGAGGATGCGGGCCATGTATTCGCCGTCCTTGCTCTTGCTGACCAGGCCTACCAGCCCGCGGCCCCGCTGGGCGTAGATCATGATGACTTCCTGCCGGTGCCAGATAGTATAGATGCCTTTCTGCGTCCCGTCGCCTTTTACCGAGATCTTCGAGGTCAGGGCCAGCAGGCGGACGTAGAGCGAGGCGACTCCGGAAAGCAGCGTGTGGGGCAGGGAGTTCTTATAAAGCAGTTCGTTCATTATTGGAAGGACGTCTCGTCGGAGGCGCCGAAGACGGTGACGCGGGTCTCTTTGGCGGCGGCCAGGAAGTCTTCCATGCCCAGGATGAGGGTTTTTCCGGCCTCGATGAACAGCGCGGTGGCGCCGGCTTCCGCCATGACGCGCAGGGTGCTGGCGCCGGCTACTGGCAGGTCGAAGCGCATATCCTGGCCGGGGCGGGCCACTTTCACCACCGTCATCGTCGGGCCCTTCCCGAGTTTCTTCAGGATGGCGCCGGCGCGCTTGATGCACTCGTCGGTACCTTCCATGCCCTCGGCGGCCAGTACGGTCTGGTCGCGGAGCACTACCGTGAGGCCTATGTCGAAGGCGGAGAGCGCTTTGGCGGCCCGCCAGCCGAAGGCGGCGGTTTTCATGGTGTCGGTGTCCGGCTTTTTCCCGGCTATGAGGCCCGGCTTGATAAGCAAATGCTCGAGGAGGGTGGCGGAGCTGACTATCTCGATGCCGTCCTTTGCGAATTCTTCCGAGACGGCGCTGAAGATAGAATTGGCTTTTTTATCACGCAGCTTGAAAAGAAGTTTCGCGGCCCGCAGGTCTGGCATGATGCCGCCGAAAATATTCACGTGCGGGATATTCCCTACCATCATCGCTTTTTTAACGCCGCGCTCGCGCAGGTAGGCCAGCGGGCCGCCGATATTGCCTAGTTTAAAATACTGCGTCTCTACGGCGTAAGCTTCTATTTCACGGGGGGTAATGCCTTCAAGCCCGACGATATAGACTTCGCGGCCGGCTTTTTTAGCCTCGGCCGCGAATAGCAGCGGGAAACTCCCGCCGCCGGCTACAAGCCCGATCTTTTCGTTGATCATTGAATTGTGTCGCTCCGCTCCACCCCCAGTCAGTCGTTCACCGCCGTCTCCAGCGCGACGGCGTTCCTGCGGGGGCGGGCTATGCCGCGCTTGGTGCCTTCGCAGAAGTCGAGGATCAGGGCGGCTTCCGGCGGCAGGTTCTCGCCGCGGAGTTTTTCTATCGCGCCCTTGAGCGGCAGGCCGTGGAAGAACAGGGTCTTGAAGGTATGCTTTATGATCTTTATGGTCTCGCGGGAGAAGCCGTTGCGCTTCAGACCCACCAAATTCAGACCGACGGGCTTGGCCCGGTCGCCCTGGGCTATCACGTAGGGGATGATGTCCTGGTTGGCCATGCCGCCGCCGGAGATCATGGCGAACTTGCCGATGCGGGTGAACTGGTGGATGCCGACGAGGCCCGAGATAGTGGCGCGGTCGCCGATATGGACGTGGCCCGCCGCGGCGGAGGAGTTGACCATGATGACATTGTCGCCTACGCGGCAGTCGTGGCCGAGGTGGGAATTGGCCATCAGCATGCAGTTGGAGCCCATGGAGGTGAGGCTGGTGGCGTGGGAGCCGCGGTGGAGCGAGACGCCTTCGCGGATGACATTGCTGTCTCCCATGGTGAAGCGGGTATGCTCGCCCTTGTAGGACCAGTCCTGCGGCGGCATGCCGACATAGGCGGCGCCGGTGAATAAATTATTCTTGCCGACGGTGCAGAATTCGAAGATGCAATGGGGGCCGATCTTGGTGCCGGCGCCTATCTGGACGTCCTCGCCTATCACGGTGAGGGGCCCTATCTCCACGTCGGAGTCTATCCGGGCCTTGGGGTGGATTACCGCTGTGGGGTGTATCTTGGTGGGCATGCTTTCCTCCAGGAAGTTATTTTAAATTCAGCCTATAGCAAAGGTCAGGTCGGCTTCGGCCGCGGACTCGTCGCCTACCCAGGCTTCGGCCCTGACCTTGCCGATATGGCTCTTTATGCGGAGTATCTCTACGTGCATCTTGAGGACGTCGCCGGGCACTACCTGGCGGCGGAACCTGGCCTTGCTGATCCCGGCGAAGAAGCCGAGGCGGCCCTTGGTCTCCGGGAGGTCCATCATCATGGCCGCCGCGGTCTGGGCCATGCCTTCCAGGATAAGGACGCCCGGCATTATGGGCTTTTCGGGAAAATGGCCGTGGAAATAAAGCTCGTTGGCGCTGACGCATTTTACGCCGACGCAGTACTTGCCTTCTTCGACCACTTCGACGCGGTCGACCATCATGAAAGGGTAGCGGTGGGGGATGATGCGGAGTATTTCCTCGCAGGGGATGACTCGGACAGGCTTGTAATGGCTGGGTTTTGTTTCGGTCATGGTTAAAGCGCCTTTTCTGATAATAGTTTAGCAAAATTGACATTGGCGGCGTGCCCGGGCCGCTCGGCTTCTATATGGATATCTTTGAGGGGCAGGCCGGCCAGGGCGAGGTCGCCTATGAGGTCCAGCAGTTTGTGTCGGGCGAATTCGTCGGGGAAGCGGAGCCCGTCCTTGGCCAGGATCTCTTTCTCGCCTATCACGATGGCGTTCTCGAGAGAGCCGCCCAGCGCGAGGCCGGCGGCTTTAAGGGCCTCGATCTCGTGGGTGAAACCGAAGGTCCTTGCGGGCGCGACGAGCGACAGGTAGTTTTCCGGGGTCAGCGTGAATTCCACCTCCTGCCTGCCCACCAGCGCGTGCGGATAATCGTAGATCAATTTAAAGGAAACTCCCTGCGAGGGCGCGGCCGAATAGCGGATGTCGCCTTTGGCCAGTTCTATTTTCTCCCGCAGGCGGAGATTCCGGCGCTCCTGTCCGGGTTTCTCCAAAAGTCCGGCATTAACCAAAGCGTCAGCGAATATCAGCGCAGACCCGTCGGCGGCGGGCGGCTCTTCGCCGCTTATCTCGATATCAAGGTCGTCTATCCCGAGCCCGGCCGCGGCCGAGAGCAAATGCTCTACGGTATAAATAGTGGTTTTCCCGTCGCTGATATTAGTCCCGCGCGCCGTCCCGGCCACCCTATCAAGTCTGGCCGGAAGAGGCTCCCTGAAAGCGGGGCTGATAAACCGGTACCCCGTGGCCCCCTCCGCCGGCAAAAAAGTGACGCGCGAAGCCTTCCCCTTATGCAGGCCGATGCCTTCAATAGTCGCAGGAACTTTTATTGTTGTCCGCATTTTAAATTTTAAGAACCGCGAGATGTCCAGTCGGGGGCCTGGCAAGGGTATGGGCATCGCCGGGCACGGG
>JAVHPG010000014.1:0-19549 GCA_036170455.1 Elusimicrobiales bacterium | reverse complement strand
TTATGTACATAAAACAGTCGAACGGGAACGCGCCGGGCTCCATCACCACCAGCGCGCTCGCGAAACTGGATATCCTGGACGCAGACCAGTTCGCTTATAACGGGGGAGGCGCCGGGAACGGCACCAACGTGGACCTGGTGTTTATCCCGGACTTGATGATAGCCGCGGTGCAGCGCATGCTGCCGGCGATCACGAATCTTAAAAATTAATATGGGACAAAAAATGAAAAGGCTGATATTCATTCTTTTAGCGCTTTTTCTTGTAAAAAGCCAGGCTTTTGCGACGGTGGACTGGGAATCAAAAGGGATGCAGATCGCCGGGGAAATTATCGCCAACCCGGCCGGTTTCTTCTACGACTTCCAGCAGGACCTGGAAGCTACCACCCCGCTGCCTCCCGGCAAGAGCTTCGGTTTCCAGATGGGCCTGTTCCCGACCCTCATCCCGGTGACCTATACTAATATCTCCGGCAAATACCGTCTGCACGCGGAGGGGCGCATAGCCCCCGGCGTGCCGCAGCTGGACCTGATAGGCGGCTACTGGGACATGCTGGCCGCAAAGATGGCCACTAAGGACTCGCAGACCATAGACAGCGCAAAGTTCGGCGGCTATTACATGGGCGCGATCATGAGCACCTCGGTCAGCCCGCGCGTGCGCACTTTCTGGGGCTACAAGCACAGCCAGCTTGACGCCAAGCTGAAGTTTCAGGCCGGCCAGCAGCCGGAGCTGCTGGGCACCACGGTCAACAGCTTCGACACCGGCTTCAAGGACGACTTCTTCATAGCCGGCATCGAGACGCCCAGGAGCATCGGTAAGCTTTGGAGCATCCAGCTTAATTACGGCCTGAAGACGCAGACCTTTTCCAGCAAGGTGAGCTGGTACGGGAAATACTTCGAGCTGGGCCTGAATATTTACCCCGAGGGCGTGCTGGTGGTGCACCCGGTGTGGAATTTCCACCTGAATTTTTAAGGAACAATAACGATGAAAAAAATACTTCTAGGCGCTTTTATAGCGGCGGGCATGGCCGGCAGGCTGTGCGCGGCCGTGGCGGAGGATTCGAAGATCTTCACGCCTTTCTTCGACATGACGCTTTCACAGGCGGCTTTCCTGCCCTCCGAAGGAAATATCTTCAGCGGCGGCAATATGAATACGCAGGTGGGCCTGCTGACCAAGGTCACGCAGAAGGACCATATCTTCGGCCTGTACAACTTCAGCTACACCGGCCAGGGCTTCACCCCGCAGGACTCGAAGCAGTTCACCGACCGGTCAATGTCGCACGGCTTCAACATCGAATATCGCCGCTCTATAACCGACCGCATCCGCGTCCGCCCCGGCGTGGCGCTTACCCGGGAATACCGCCGCACGGGGGCCAACGAGGTCTGGAAGAACGGCCTCTACAATATGAACTCCTCCGGCGCCCAGCTGGCGGCCGACTACACCTTTAACGAGGAGAAGAACGGCTATGTCACGGTGCAGTACTTGTTCAGGAACGTCAAGTTCCCCAACTATACCGACCTGCTGAGCGAGTTCCAGAACGCCGGGAACACCGCCGAGACCTCCGGCGGGCTGCAGGACCAGAGCATGGGCCAGTTCAGCGTGCGCCCAAGCTGGAACCAGTTCTTCGCCGGGCTGACCCTGACCACGCAGAATTACAAGAACCAGAAAGTGGTGGCCAATACCGGCGTCTACGGCGCTTCCAAGCAGAAGGACAGCGACACGGCGCTGGACTTCGGGTTCCACCATACGCTGTGGATCTTCGAGCTCTCCCCGATGGTTTCCTATACCATGCATACCTCGAACCAGAACTTCATGCTGTACAAGTTCCTGGGCGATACCAGCCCGCAGTTCGGCGAGAAGTATTACGACTTCAAGGAACTTGCCCTCAGCGTGCCGCTGGACCTGAACGTTACCAGCAAGTGGGCCGTGGGCGGCGCCCTGAACATGACGCGGCGCGCCTACGACAAGCGCACGGCCCGCGACGCCAACAACAACTTTACCTCCTCCAAGCAGGTTAATACGATGACCACGCTTACCGGCTCCATCCGCAAGCGCATTAACGAGGTGGCCATGGTGCGCCTGTTCGCCTCCATCATGGTGGCGAGCTCGAACAATAAGTTCGAGAAATACCTGCCCTACAGCTATACCGGCAAAAGCTTCGGCCTGGCCTACCAGCTGTCCTATTAAAGAGCGGAGGCCCGGATTCCCCTGGCCTTTTTTTTCTGTTCCTAATCGCGCCGGCGGCGTTTCGGCCCTGCTCAAAATACACGCAAAACACCTCCGAGCCGGGTTTTTCAGCAGACTGGCAAGGCCTTTTATTCATATAATTATAGTTCGCCTCACCCGCGCCGCGGGCGGCTTCTATTTTACTTATCATCCCAGGGGAATCTAATGTACCTTAAAGAGCTCGAGATCTACGGTTTTAAATCTTTCGCCAACAAGGTGAAGCTGCCGCTCAAACCCGGCGTCACCTGCATAGTGGGGCCCAACGGCTGCGGCAAGTCCAACGTGGTGGACTCCCTGAAATGGTGCATCGGCGAAATGTCCTGGAAATCCCTGCGCATGCCGTCCATGATGGACGTGATCTTCGCCGGAACCTCCAAGCGCCAGGCCCTGAACATGGGCGAAGTTGCCATGACCTTCGATAATACCAGCCGGAAGCTCCCGCTCGACTTTAGCGAAGTCACCGTCACCCGCAAGATCTACCGCTCCGAAGAAAGCGAATATTTCATCAATAAAGTGCAGTGCCGCCTGAAGGACATCCGCGAGATGTTCCTGGACACCGGCATCGGCACGGAAGGCTACGCCATCATCGACCAGGGCGAGGTGGAGCACGTGCTGAGCGCCACCCCCGAGGAGCGGCGCGAGCTGTTCGAGGAGGCCGCCGGCGTCTCCAAGTACAAGGCCAAGCGCGACGAGGCCACCCGCAAGCTTGAGAAGGTGGAGATAGACCTGAACCGCCTCGCGGACTCGATGGTGCTGCTGGACGAGCAGATAAAGAAGCTCGATAAAGAAGCCGCCAAAGCCCGCCTGGGCCAGAAATATAAAGAGGAGCTGACCGGCGCCGAGATAGCGCTGCTCCTGAAGGACGGGGAAATTTTCTCCGCCCGCAGCGCCGAAGCCGCCGCCCGCCTGGAGCCGATAAAGAAAGAGCTGGAGGAAACGGCCGTGGCCATCACCAGCCTGGAGGGCGAGATAGCCGCTCTCAATCTGACCCTTACCCAGAAGGCGGAAGACCAGCGCGTGCTGAAAGAGACCGTAAACAATATTAAGACCGACAAGGTCCAGGCCGAGGGCCGGATAGTCGCCGGCGGAACCATGCTGGGCGAGATAGCCAGCCAGCGCGAGGTCCTTTCCGCCTCCGAAAGGCGCAACGCTGAAAAACTGGCCGTCACAGGCCCCCGGATCGAGGAGCTTCGCCTGAAGCTTTCCTCGGACGAAGGCGGGCTGCCCGCCCTGCAGGCCGAGTATGAGACCGCGGCCGCCGCGCTCGCCGGCGTGACCGACCAGATGCGCGCCGCCGACGAGGCTGCCGAGAATATAGCCCGCGAAATGAACGAGGCCTATTCCCGCGAGATGAAGATCTCCAACGATATCGCCGTGACCAGCTCCAATATCGGCCATTTCAACGACGCTAAGGCCGGGCTTGAAAAAGACATCAACGACATGACCTCCGCCGTGGCGGCCATGGAGGCCCGCATGGCCGAACTTAAAGCGCGCTCCGAAGCGCTGGGCGCCGAGCTGGCCGCCGAGAACGGGAAGGCCGCCGCCGCCGAAACGCAGTCCGGGGCTTTCGCCGCCAGGCTGGGGGAAATAGACGCCCGCCAGTCGGAGATACGCGAGAAAAAAGCCTGGAACGCGGCCCGGCTGCAGGCCATCCTCTCCCAGGGCGAGCATGACACGTACTGGGTGGGCATCAACGGCGTCCTGAATTCCGGAGTGGCCGGCGTGAAAGGGACGCTCAGGCATCTTCTTACCATCCGCAAAGAGGACCGCGTGGCCGTGGACGACGCCCTGGGCCGGTTCCTGGACTCAGTGGTCTGCGAAACCGCCGCCGCCGCGCAGGAAGCAATAGATTATCTCAAACACGTGGGGAAAGGCCGCTGCCGCTTCCTGATCCTGGAGCGCGCGCCCGCGGCTCCGGCGCAGGAAGGCTGGGCCGCCCCCGGCGCGCAGCGGGTGCTTGAAAAGCTTTCCTGCGAGCCGCAGTACCTGCCGCTGGTGAGCGGCCTGCTGTCGGGCGTTTACGCCGCCGGCGGCTCCGTGTACGGGTCCTTTTGGGTGACCGGCGGTGTGGACGAAGTGGTCTCCAACGAGCCTTACTGGGAAGAGGAGGGCGACCTCAAGGAACAGATACGGAAGCTGGACGAGGAAACCGCCGCCCTGGAGACAGAGAAGGCTTCGCTGCTGCCGCAGCTCGAGGGCTCCCGCGCCGCCGCGGAAGCCGCCGAAGACAAGGCCGTAGCGCTTAACATAGATTTCCACAAGAACGGGACTGAGGCCGCCGGAGCGGAGAGCGAGCTTGGCCTGAAGCGCGGGAACCTCGCCTTCTCCCTGTCCGAGATGGAAAAGGCCGGGGCCGGGATCAGGCAGGCCGAGGAAGAATTCAGCCGGCTGATAGAGGCCAAGGCCGCCGCCGGGTCCGCCACGGAAACGAAGAAAGCCGAACAGACCGCGCTGGGCGAAAGGAAGAACGCGCTGCACGACGATTTCGCCCGCCAGAAGGAAGAGCTGGGCGGCCGCAAGGCCAATCTGGACAATTACCGCCGGAACCTCGAGGCAGCAAGGGGCGAGCTGAACCGGGCCGAGATCGACCTCTCCTCTCTGACCGACGAAAAATCCCATTTCGAGGAGCGCCGCGCGGAACTGTCGGCCCGCGAGGTCAAGTACAGCGGCGAGATAGCGGTTTCGAAGGCCCGCCTGGCGGAGCTGATGCACGACCTGGCCGAGAAAGAGATCCTGGACAGGGCGATGGAGGACGAGCTCAACGAGCTGCGCGGCAGCCTGTCCCGCCTCAACGCCAACCTGAAGGACAGCCGCGACGTCTCCCTGGAAAACGACAGGATGCGCTACCAGATAGAGACCGAACTGGCCACGATAGCCGCCCGCGCCGACGAGACGGCCAAGCGCATGGCCGACGAATGGAATATCACCCCGGCCGAGGCGAAAGAGCGTTACGCCGGCGTGGAGTCCGACCACGAGCGCGTGCAGTTCCTGCGCCGCCGCATAGCGGACCTGGGCAATGTCAATATGACCGCCCCCGAGGAATACGCGGCCCTCACCCAGCGCTTCAATTTCATGAACTCGCAGGTGGAGGACCTCAACCGCGCCAAGGCCGACCTGCACACGGCGATCAACAAGATCAACGACACTACCCGCGAGAACTTCAAGGCCACCTTCGACAAGGTGCATGCCTACTTCAAGGAGATCTACTCCATGCTGTTCAACGGCGGCGAGGCGGACCTGATCCTGACCCTGCCGGACAACCTGCTGGAGACCGGCGTGGAGATCCTCGCGCACCCGCCCGGCAAGAAGCTGGTCAGCATTACCCAGCTCTCCGGCGGAGAAAAGGCCCTGACGGCCCTCGCGCTCCTGTTCAGCTTCTTCCGGGTCAACCCCTCACCCTTCTGCGTGATGGACGAGGCCGACGCCCCGCTGGACGAGGCGAACGTGGAGCGCTTCGTGCGCCTGATCAAAGAATTCTCTTCCACCACGCAGTTCATCGTCATCACCCATAACAAGCGCACCATGGAAGCCGCCGATACGCTTTACGGCGTCACCATGGAGGAACTGGGGGTGAGCAAGCTTATCTCGGTGGACCTGAAGCGCGCGACCGGGATGGTGGAGAAGAAAGAAGCGGGAGCGCAGCTTTAAAGATAACAATGAGATACGGCATTTTCTCAGACGTGCATGGCAACCACGTGGCCCTTAAGGCCGTGCTTGATTTTTACCGGAGGAACGGCGTGGAAAATTTCGTCTGCTGCGGCGATATCGTGGGCTACGGGCCGCAGCCGCTGGAATGCGCCGAGACGCTGCTCGGCCTTAAGAATCTGGTGACGGTGATGGGTAACCATGACGCCGCTATGGTGGGCAAGATGGAGCTCAAGTGGTTCAACGCCAACGCGGCCTGGGCCATAAATTTCGCCCGCACCCAGCTTACCGGCCAGGCCATGGATTTCATAGCCCGCCTGCCAGAAAGGGCGGAGACGGAGCATTTTACCGCGGTGCACGGCTCCCCGCGCAAGCCGCTTACGGAATACCTGCTGAGCGAGGGACAGTTCCTGGACAATACCAAGAACTGGTCCGTCTCTCCCTGCTTTATCGGCCACAGCCATATGCCGCTTTACTTCAGGGAGGGCGAGGCCGGCGTGCCGGAAACAGATTTTCTCAAGCCCGCGGTCAAAGTCTTCGTCAACGGGAAGAATATGTTCAACCCCGGCTCGGTGGGGCAGCCGCGCGACGGCGATACCAGGGCCTCCTGCGGCATTTACGATTCCGACAAGAAATATTTCGAGCTTTACCGGGTTTTTTATGATGTCGAGGCCGTGCAGAAAATGATGGCCGCCCTCAAGATGCCCGCCATCCTGGCGGAGCGCCTCAGCTTCGGATTTTAAACTTATGCCAATGAACATCCTGATAGTCGACGACGATAAAAATTTCATAGATACGCTCAGGGACGGCCTTAAGCTGAAGAACGCGGACGCCGAGATCAATGTGTCCGAGACCGCCCGCGGGGCGCTGGACGCGCTTACCGCGGCGGTGCCCTCCGCCATCATCCTCGACATCCAGCTGCCCGACATGCACGGCGTTGAGTTCCTGCGCGTCATCCGCGAATCCGAAAGGCTTAAAAAAGTTCCGGTTATTTTCATCTCCGCCAGGTATACCGAGCCGGCCGACCGCTCGGAGGCCATGCTGGCCGGGGCGGCGGCTTTCTTCTCCAAGCCGGTGCAGGTGGAAGAGCTCTGGAAGGAACTTATTTACCTTCTTGACAAGAAAAAGTAAGTCTTATAGTATAAAGTTAAGCGGCCCAGATAAGGATATTAATATGTCAACCGAGATACAGCTTACCGACGCGACTTTCGACCAGGAAGTCATCAAGAGCGACCTTCCCGTGCTCGTGGATTTCTGGGCCCCCTGGTGCGGCCCCTGCCGGATGCTTGGCCCCGTCATCGACGAGCTGGCCAAGGAATACGCCGGCAAGGTGAAGGTCTGCAAGCTTAATACCGACGAGGCGCAGGATATCGCCGGCAAATACCAGATCTCCGCCATCCCCACCATCCTCCTGTTCAAGGGCGGCAAACTGGCCCAGCAGCTGGTAGGCCTGCAGCCCAAGGAAGAGCTTAAAAAACAACTGGACGAACTGATAGCTTAGTTTTAGGCCATAAGGCGGTCAGGCCGGCGGAAAAACCGGCAGCCTGACCGCATAAATCCTGCCCTCCGCGGTCCATCCAAAATAATGTCAACCAAGCGCGTTTTTATCATAGACGCCCACGCTTTCCTGCACAGGAGCTACCACGCGCTCCTGGTGACAGGACAATCTGCTAAAATGTGATTAGGGGAATTTAAATACTAATTTTGCATTATTGATGGATAGATGCTACTGTGGACGTATTCTCGCCTATCCTTAACGAACTTTATGAAAATAATAATTATTGTTTTGATTACTCTTTGTTTTGATTTTAAGACGGCGATGGCTCAAAGCCCGGCAGCCGGCCAGGAAACAAAACCTGCGGAATTACAGAGTGCTTCCCTACCAGCAAATCCCCGGTACCAGCAGATGCCACTCAGGGAATTGGTTGCCAATATAAAAAGTGAGAAAGATAATAAGACCAAAGCCGAGATGGCTGCTGGAATAGCAAAAAGAGTTCCAGCAAATAAACAGGATGTAGATGATCTTTTTAACGCCGTGGAGGCGGGTAAGGATAATAATTCCGATCCCCTGAGCCGGTCTGCACAAATGGCGCTTGCTAATACCGTTGATCCGAGCCTCGCGCCCGAGTTCTCCAAGCGCGTAAAGAAGGGCTCGCTTTACACCAGGACCACGGCTATCGGAATGGTTGCCAAGTTTAAATACAAGCCGGCTGTCCCTAAGTTGATAGATATGGTTGAAGACTACGGGAAAAGAAGTTTGCTGCAGGATGATTATGAAGATACGGTGCGGATCAGCGCGGCCTTGGCTTTAGGGGAAATTGGAGACGAGCGCGCTATTCCGGCGCTTATTAAAAAGTTGGGTAAAATGGATAGTTATGAAGCTAAAGCTTTGGGACAATTCGGAAAAAAAGCCCTGCCCCAGCTATTAGAAGTCGCCAGAAACTCAAAAGACAAGGTGGCAGTCGGTGGCGCCTGTAACGCCGTAGAGTTTATGGAAGACCGCGAGGTTATTGCTGAGCTTTGGACGATACTAAACAATGAAAAAGACACGGCACGGTTTATTGCGCTTGGTCCACTATTGAAAATCACAGACGAAAGCACTATTCCTTCGCGTAAAGAAGCTGAGGATTATCTTTTTGCCCTAGCAAAAAAGGATAAAAGGTTTATAGCCGATACTATCGCGGTAGCTCAAAAAAACAAAGACGTGGGTTACTTGATTAAAGTCTTTAATGATGTTGCCGTAGGACATGCTTATCGAACTGGTGCGATTATTGCTCTTGGTGAAATTGGGGATTCTGCGGCAATTCCTGCGCTTGAGGATGCGTTGAAGAATTCAGACAAAGAAATCCGCCGTAGGGCGGCAAAAGCACTTTATCAAATGACTGGTAAAGAATATAAATGAGCAAGGCCATAAAAATGAGGAATATTTTAATATCCCTCTTTGTAGCATCCGTTCTTTTGTCCCAAAAAGATGCAGCTGCATGGCATTCTGTTACACTGCAACCTACACATTTTTATGTCAGTGCCGCCAGTATCGAGAATCTAGCTGTAGATCATCAGAATGCTTATCCAGATCTGGTAAAATTTGTGACTCAAATCAGTACTGGGGCCCACACTGAAAGTCATACTACCGGGATATACACTTCGAAACTTGATAACTCCCGAAATGGCGGAAAACCTAAAACATGGTGGGATGAAGGACAGGATGGACCACTCACCAATAATCCAGACAATGCCGTTTTTTATTATAAATCGCTTAACCAGCTTAAGGCATACAAATACATTGGCCAGATGATTCATTTAATCCAGGACCAGGGGGTCCCAGCCCATGCCGCCAACATAAGACACGGGTATTGGAGTTCCCATGGCTTTGTCTGGGATAATCTGGAATTGGCGGCTGGGCTGCATTATTCCTACAGCCAGGTTGCGGTCTCCCCTGGCAATTCAGACCCTGATGATTTTTATAAGTTATTGCAGGATGATACTCGTTGGCAATTGCAATATTGGATAGATCCTAAAACCGGCAAACAATATTGGAATCCCGCCGGTACGACAAGTTTTAATCCAGATGCCACGTTCGGTGATTTTGGCACTTATGGAGGCGGCCCAACAAAAGATATCTACGATTTCGATGTTGAACCTGCACCCGCGATTTTGAACCGCCAACTTAGGAAAACCTCCGAGTACACCCAGGGTGCTTTGATGTCGGCTTCTGAATTGCTCCCGCCCATTGTTTACAACATGGTTAGTCTCACCTACACTTGGGCAGCCCAATCCATCCCTAATGTCAACTAAACGCGTTTTTATCATAGACGCGCACGCTTTTCTTCACAGGAGCTATCACGCCCTGCCCAAGTTCTCAACCTCGAAAGGGGAGGAGGTGGGGGCGCTTTACGGTTTCATGCGCATCCTGCTCAAGCTTTTGCGCGAGCGGCGGCCGGACTATGTGGCCGTCTGTTTCGATTCGAAAGGCGGGACTTTCCGTGACGATATGTATCCTGAGTATAAGGCCAACCGCTCGGAGATAGATCCCGGCCTTATCGGCCAACTTAATACCGCGCGCGAACTGGTGAAAGCTTTGGGGCTGAAAGGCGTTTATCTTAAAGGTTTTGAGGCCGACGATATCATAGCTACGCTCGCCCGCCGCGCCGAAAAAGCGGGGCTGGAAGCCGTGATAGTTTCCGGGGACAAGGACGCCGCCCAGCTGACCAATGAAAAGGTCAGCCTCTGGGACGGTTCCTCGCCCGATTTCTCGGGCCCGGAGGCCGTGACTAAAAAATACGGCGTTCCTCCCGGGCTGCTTCCCGATTATTTCGCGCTTACCGGGGATTCCTCCGATAATGTGCCGGGCGTGGCCGGCGTAGGACCGAAGAGCGCGGCCAAGCTGGTGCAGACTTACGGGGCGCTGGAAAAGATCCTCGCCGCCGCTATGGACCCCGCCCTTGTCGCAGCCGACAAGGCCCTGGCCAAGGTGGCCAAAGACATGGAGAACGCGCGCCTTTCCCGCCGGCTGGTGACGCTGGAGGGTGACGCGCCGGTCGAGGAAGGGCTGGAGATATTCAAGCCGGGCGAACTGGGCGGCCCGGGCCTTGAGGAAATGGCCCGCCGGCTGGAGTTCAAAGAACTTCTGGCCCTGGCCGGGTCGGCGCCTGCCGACCTTAAACCCGTCGAACTGCCGCCCCTGAAGACCCCGGAGGAAATACTTTCCGGCCTGTCCGGCACCGCCTGCTTCGCCGCTTTTGAAGACTGCCTGGCTATAGGTTCCAAGGCCGGAGTCTGCCTGCTGAAGGCCGGCTCATTCACCCCTGAAATTTCCAAGGCTTTGACGGCTGTACTTACCGACCCCAAGGTACGTAAACTGACTTTCGGGATAAAATCCGTACTGCGCCTGCTCGGCCTGCCGGCCGGTTTCGAGCCGCTGAATTTTTTTGACGCGGAGGCCGCCGCCGCCCTTATCTCGGCGGGGGCGAGGAAAACGGAACTGCCGCAGATGGCTTTTGAGCGCCTGAGCCTGCCTATGCAGCTGCCCGGCTCGGACGGGGAAAAAGCGCAGTCCTGCGCCGCCCTGCAGGGGCTCAGCGAACAGTTAGAGGGGGAGTTGAAAAAGACAGGCATGAGCGAAGTTTACGCTGAACTGGAACTGCCGCTGCTGCCGGCGGTTTATTCCATGGAACAGCATGGCAGCGCCGTGGACACCGCCCTGCTGGGTGAACTGTCTTCCCGGTTCGAGAAAAAACTGGCCGAACTGCAGGCCGAGTGCGAGCGGCTTACCGGCGCGCCTATCAATCTCCACTCTCCCAAGCAGGTGGGTTTCCTGCTCTATGAAAAGCTTAATTTAGGCCTTGAAGAGGCCCAGAAAAAACAGTTCAAGAACAAAGACGGCTACTCCACGGGCGAAGAAGCGCTGCAGTATCTGAAAGCCTCCCACCCGGTCGTCCCGCTGATCATGGAGTTCAGGGAGATCTCGAAGCTGAAGTCCTCTTTCGTGGACAACCTCCTGGCCGCCGCCGGAGCCGACGGGCGCCTGCACACCACTTTCGACCAGCTGGGCGCGGCCACCGGCCGTTTCTCGAGCAGGAACCCGAACCTGCAGAATATCCCGGTGCGCTCCGAGTCCGGCCTGCTGGTCAGGAAATGCTTCACCGCCAGGGAGGGCTTCACTCTGCTCTCCGCCGACTATTCGCAGATAGACCTGCGCGTGCTCGCCCATCTTTCCGGCGACAGGAACCTGACGGAAGCTTTCAGGCACGGCGAGGATATCCACTTACGCACCGCTTCGGAGGTCTTCCATTGCGTCCCGGAGTTTGTAACCCCGGAAATGCGCCGCGCGGCCAAGGCCATCAATTTCGGCATAGTCTACGGCCAGACGCCTACGGGACTGTCGCGCGAGCTGGGCATCAGCCGCGGCGAGGCGGCTAATTATATAAAGCATTATTTCGAAGCCTGCCCGGGGGTCAAGACCTGGAGCGACAGGACCATGGCCGAGGCTAAAAAGACCGGGTTCGTGACCACTTTCGCCGGCCGCAGGCGCCTGCTTCCCGAGCTCACGGCTTCGAACCCGCACCTGCGCAGCTTCGCCGAGCGCGCCGCGGTGAATACGCCTGTGCAGGGCGGCTCCGCCGATATCATTAAAAAAGCGATGGTGAATATTTTCGCCGCGCTTAAACATTCCAAAGATATTTTAATGCTGCTGCAGGTGCATGACGAACTTGTTTTTGAAGTGCGGAACGGGAAACTGCCGGAGGCCGCCGCCCTTATAAGGAAAGAGATGGAGACGGCCTACAAGCTGGAAGTTCCTTTAAAGGCCGACCTGAAAACCGGGGCCAACTGGCGCGACATGGAAAAGTATGCGCCTTAGCGCCTCGCCCCTGAACGAACTGCCGCCGGTCACGAAGACGCTGGTGGCGCTGATCTTCGCCGGCTGGCTGGCCGAGCTGCTCTTCGGCTCCAGGCTGAACGTAAGCCTCGGGCTGGTGCCCTATCTCCTGACCAGGCAGTTCTGGCTCTGGCAGACCGTAACCTATATTTTCATTCACGCCGGTTTCTGGCATTTCTTCTTTAACGCCCTTATGCTGTGGATGCTGGGCCGCATTGTGGAGCCGGAGATGGGGTCGAGGAAATTCCTGCTTTATTTCCTGGTCTGCGGGGCCGCGGCGGGTCTTTTTACAGCTGCCTGGACACCGGAGTCCCTGATCCCTGTGATAGGCGCCTCAGGGGCCGTGTTCGGACTGCTCGGCGCTTTCGCCTTCCTGCACCCGGATACCACCGTATACGTTTACTTCGTTTTCCCCATGAGCGCCCGCATGATGGCTTTCCTGCTGGGCGCCCTGGAACTGGTAATGACGGTATCCAGGACAAGCTCCAAAATTTCAAGTGTCACCCACCTGGGCGGGCTGGCCGCCGGCCTGCTGTGGCTTTGGGCGGAGCGCCGCTGGAGGGAAAGGCCTGTCGTGGAAGAGCCGGACCCGGAAGCGGTGGAAAAGGCGGAGGTGGACCGGCTGCTGGAGAAGATCTCCGTGAAAGGCCAGGCCTCGCTGAGCCGTTCCGAACTCGCCAGGCTTGACGAATACGCTAAGAGGAAAGGGGGGAGGGCGTGAAATCCAGGAAAGGTTATTTTACCGCGGGCGGCAGGACCGTTATCGGCCTGACCGGGCCCATAGCCTCGGGCAAGAGCCTGGCGCTGAAGTGTTTTCAGGAAGAGGGCGCCTTTACGGTCTCGGCCGACTCTGTATCCGGAGAACTATTGACAACTCCGGGTATTTACCATACAATAGTTAGGAAGTTTGGTTCCGATAAAATCCTTACAAACGGTTTACTGGACAAAAAGAAGCTTGCCGCCGAGGTCTTTAGCTCGCCTGCAAAGCGGGAATGGCTTGAAAGCCTGCTGCACCCGCAAATCCTTAAAAGAATCCACTCTCTAATAACCAGATCCAATAAAAAAATATCGGTTGTCGAGGCGCCCCTCCTGTTCGAGGCGGGACTCGCGGAGTGTTTCACTATTACGGTCTGCCTGGCGGCGCCGGAGAAGACGCTGGAAGCCAGGGCCCTGAAGCGGGGCTGGAGCCGGGCGCAGTACCGGGGCAGGGTGAAGGCCCAGCTGAGCGCCGCGGAAAAATATGCCAGGGCCGGCGTGGTGCTGGAAAACTCCGGCAAACCCGGCGAGCTGGCCGGGAAGATAAAATTTTTATGCCGCTTCCTTGAGGGGACGGCAAGAACACAAAGGTAAAGAGGAAAAATGAACGAAGAACAACAGCCGGAAGAAAAAAATTCAAGGGTAGCCGCGCAGGAACCGGAGAACGGCAGGCGCGGGAACGGGGATAACTACAGGCCGCATAACGGCGGGCCGAGGAACGGGCAGCGATATAATAACAGCCAGTACCAGGATATAAGGGGAAATCAGAAAATGGAAAATAACAGGACGCCCAATCAGGGCCAGAACCAGAACAATGGCCAGAGCCAGGGCCAGAATCAGAACCAGGCCCAGGGGCAGAATACGAATTTGCCGAAGATGGATGTTACGGTGCTCACCAAAATGACCGTGGCCGACCTCGTGAAAATAGCCGAGGAGCATAAGCTGGAGGGCGTCTCCGGCCTGCGCAAGCAGGAGCTGATCGGCAAGCTGATGGAGGCCCAGGCCAAGCAGAACGGCATAGTCCAGGGCGAAGGCGTGCTCGAAATACTCCCGGACGGCTTCGGCTTCCTCCGCTCCCAGGAATATAACTACCTTTCCAGCCACGAAGATATCTATGTTTCCCCTTCCCAGATAAAGAAGCTGGGCCTGCGCAAAGGCGATTCGGTGAACGGCTTTATCCGCCCGCCCAAGGACGGCGAAAGGTTCTTCGCGCTGCTCCAGGTGAAGACCGTCAACGGCTTCGAGATAGAGAAGATCGGCCACCGGCCGCTCTTCGACAACCTCACCCCGCTGCACCCCAACAAGCGCTTCCTGCTCGAGACCGCCAAGAACGAGATGACCGGCCGCGTGATCGACCTTATCGTCCCCGTCGGCAAAGGCCAGCGCCAGCTCATCGTGGCCGCGCCCAAGACCGGCAAGACCATGATCCTGCAGCGCATCGCAAATTCGCTCGCCACCAACCATCCCGAGATCGAGCTGCTGGTGCTGCTCATCGACGAGCGCCCCGAGGAAGTCACCGACATGAAGCGCTCCGTGCGCGGCGAAGTCATCGCCTCCACTTTCGACGAGCCGGCCGACCGCCACGTGCAGGTCTCCGAGATCGTCCTCGAAAAGGCCAAGCGCCTGACCGAGCACGGCAAGGACGTGGTGATCCTGCTCGACTCGATCACCCGCCTGGCCCGCGCTTACAATACCGTGGCGCCCTCTTCCGGCCGCGTCCTTTCCGGCGGTCTTGAATCCACTTCGCTGCAGCGCCCCAAGCGCTTCTTCGGCGCCGCCCGCAATATAGAGGAAGGCGGCTCCCTGACGATCATCGCGACCGCGCTGGTCGAGACCGGCAGCCGCATGGACGACGTCATCTTCGAAGAGTTCAAAGGCACCGGCAATTCCGAGATCTACCTGGAGCGCAAACTGGCCGACCGCCGCGTGTTCCCGGCCATCGACATCAATCGCACCTCTACCCGCAAGGAAGAGCTGCTGATGACCGAGGACGAGCTCAACAAGGTCTGGATCCTGCGCAAGGTCCTGGCCCCGCTGTCTCCCATCGACTCGATGGAGCTGCTGATGTCCAAGCTGGGCGCCACCAAGTCCAACAAGGATTTCCTGAAGTCCATGGAGATGGGTCACGACCGGTAGGGAAGTAATATGACTAGAGGGCGCTGGAAGATCGCCGCGGGGCTGGGGGTGCTGCTGGGAACGGCGGCGCTCTCCTCCGCTGTGCTGCCGCCCATCTCCCCGTTCTATTACGCCCGCTTCTCCGTGCTGACGCCTCCCGGCCCGTCCGAACCGCCGTCCGAGGCTTTCCGGCTCATCCCAAGGCTGATACACGCGCGCCATAAGGTGGCCAAGGGCGAGAACGTCCGTTCCCTGGCTACCGATTACGGTACCGACGTGCGCTCTCTCCAGAGCACCAATTCCAATGAATTTATCTTTATGTCGCGCGGCGGCTATATCCGGGTGTACAACGGGAAAGGCCTGCTTTACGAAGTGACCTCGGCAGGTGAGACGCTGAACGGCATAGCAAGCCGCTATGTGGGGAAGGGCCGGGACCTGAAGCTTTTTAAGTCCGAGATCGTGGCGGACAACAATCTTCCACCCTCCTCGCTGCTCGTTAACTACAAATTCTCCAAAGGTGACAGGGTCTACCTGCCCGCTGTTTATATCGACCTGGATACTTACAGGATGCCGCTGCGCAGCTTCGGGCGCATCAGCTCCAGCTTCGGCAACCGCTACCACCCCATCCTTAAAAGGAAGATCTTCCATAATGGCTGCGACATCCCGATGCCGCTGGGCACCCCGGTCTATCCGTCGCGCTCCGGCAAGGTTACCTATGCCGGCTGGAAGGGCGGGTACGGGAACACGGTGGAAGTCAGGCACAAGGACGGCTCGATGTGCCGCTACGGCCATCTTTCCCGCCTGAACGTCACTCCCGGTGAGGTCGTGCAGAAGTCCAGGACGCTGCTGGGCCAGGTAGGCTCGACCGGCATGTCCACGGGGCCGCACCTTCATTTCGAGATCATCACGCCTTCCGGGAAGTCCGTGAACCCGCTGGCGAAAATAGGGAAGAAATAGAGTTTAGTCAGAGATCTTTCCCGTTCACTCCTTGACCCCCCCGGCGACATTTCATAGCATATTGTTGTCGAATATCTTGCCGGGTTAGCTCTATCTAGGGGATAATGAAAAGTCCTTTGGCTTTGCTTCTTGCTTCGCTTGCCTTTATCTCGCCTGAGTGTAGCGCTGGTCCCGATAAAACCCTTTTTTCCGCCAGGGAAGCGCTGCTTTCTTCTTCCATAACACCCCAAGCTGCCTTGGTTAAATACGCCGCCGCCTCGAAAAAGACCATTTCCGCGCCCATAACCGCCGAATATGCCTACGCGCTGGCTTATGCCGGCCTGTCCGGCGCCGCGCTTTATAACATCGACCGCGCCCTTATCACGGAGCCCCCTAACGCCGAGGTTCGCTTTTACCTCTCCGAGATCTTCAACGCTTTCGGCCTTGAAGACGCCTCCGCCGAAATTGCCGCGCCGATCCCGGCCTGGCTGAAAACTCTTCTAAAGTTGCCCGCGCTCGAAGTGACTGCTCCCGATGGGGACTTCGATGCCGCCTCCGCTTCTATAAACCTGCTGATGGCGCAGAAGCGCTATGCCCAAAGCGCCGTCCTGTTCGACCGGCTCTGCAAAGCGCTGCCGGTTAATGCCCGGTGCCGGGCGGGTTACGCCATAGCGCTGGAAAAACTGGGCTGCTACAAGGCCGCCGCGGCGCAGGTAAAGAAGGACCTGGAGCTCGCCGAAGCGCCTGAGCACAAGGCGACAGCCTCGGCTTTTCTCACCGAACTGGAGAAACGCCCGGCGTTGAAGTACTCCGAGGCCGCCGCGAAGCCGCTTAAAGGCCGCTACCTGGCTTTCCTGGGCGGCAATACGACTAGGACCGAAGGCGAGACGACTTACGCTTTCAGCACCCGGGTCGGGAAATTCATAAGCGACCGGCTGGATATCTCCGCCAACGCGTCCGTCAGCGGCGGCAACCCGGTAAGCGACTATAACGGGCTGGCGCTGGGCGCCGGGGCGCGCTATAACAGGCCCCTGCCGTTCGCCCCGCTTAACGGCACGCTGGCCGCCAAATTGGAACGGGTCCCCGCCCCTGAAAGCGAGCTTGCGGTGCTGGTCTCGCCCGGGGTCAGCTATTTTACCCCGGTCGGTTCCATCGACCTTTTCCTGGACCACGCGGTAAGCGGTGCTTTTAAAGGCAGCAGCACTCTTTCCGTAGGCTACACTGTCTATTTCGGGGGCAGAAAGTGAAAACACTCCTGAAAACGCTTCTCGCCGGCGGTATCTTGCTCTCCGGCGCCGCTGTCCGCGCCGCCGGGCCAGCGGAACCTTTTGCAAATTCCAGTCTGCTTCCCTCGGGGGTCCTGTTCTTAACTGCCGCGCCCGCCTATTTCGACTTGAAAGCCGGAGAGCGAAAGGCCGCAGTAGAACGCGCGGCCGCTGTTTTTTCGTCCGCTTTCGCCGCCGCCGTGGAACTGGCAGGTGAGGGCGAACTGTGGACCGTGACCGGCGGGCGCGCCGAAGAGGTGGATTCCTGGTCGGCGCGCGGCATGCGTTTCGCGCCGCGCTCCCGGAGGGCGGGTCGCTGGTTCGGCCACCTGGGGGGCCAGTTGACCCGCGGCGGCGACCTGCCGTCCAGCGCATTGCTTGCGCGTCTCGGCACGACTCTTTTCAAGAACCGCTACGATGTAGCCGTAAGCCTGACCAGGAATAACTTCCCCGACGTGGACGACTCCGCGGTAACCAGGATAGGCCTGACCTTCCGCGCTTTGTATCCGTATACCGCCCACGCCGGGTTCAATTTAGGTGCGCAATTGGATTACGTCAGCGCCACAGGCTACAACCACCTCTCCCTGTCGGCGCTGGCCGGCATCAATATCTACCTGCCAGGCGGCAGTTTCGATGTAACATTTACGCACGGCGAGCGCGGCAACCGCGGCCTGCTGCTGGGCTACACCGTGTACCTGGGCGGCGGCAAGTGAACACTTTGAAACGCTTCGCGGCCGCGGCCGCGCTTATCCTGCTGACCGGTCCTGCGCGGGCCTCCTACAGCCTTTACCTGGACGTGCATGTGTGCTGCGGGGGAACCATCAGCGCATGTTCAGTCCCTCCCGAGAAAATGCTGGTGGGTTTCGCTTACTGCCGGCCGCAGTGCGACGCTTTCGTCAGCGCGGGGCCGTCTTATGCGTACTCCCAGGCGGCCGGCATGTGCGGCTCCGACGGGGTAACAAGTTACACGCTGAACGGGGCCACCTGTGAAGGGACGGAAGAGCCGGAATGCGCCGCGGCGGGGGTAATGCTGCGCGCCGGGCTTTCAGGCGGCGGCTTTGTCCGGAACGGGTTCTCCTCACTGAACGCCTTCGGCGCGGAGGAAGGCGAAGCGTTCACTTCAAATCATTATAGCCAGAGTTTCGCGGACTGGTCTGACGACTCCCTGGAACGCTGGCGTTCCTACCTTGCGCGCAACGCTATCGCCAAGGAGACCGGCATAGCGGTATGGCCGCGTAATCCTTTCGCGCGGTCGCTGGAGTGGCTGTATAATGCTCTGGCCGGCGCCAAGAAGCCTGCTGTGACACAAGTGACCGGCCCGTTCAAGAACCTGGATTCCTCTCCCGAAACCGTGGGTTCGGCGCAATATCAGGACGATTTCGCCGGCAAGATCATACCTTTCTTGCGCGGGCCCGAGGCAGCCGGCCCGGCGGACGGCAGCGACGACGTTGCAACAGGAAATAACTTCGTTCAGGCATATTGCAAAGAGGCCAGTGCGGGTTCCATTGCTCCCAGTTTCGGCATCTCTTATAATTCGCTTTATGGCGGCCAGGCGGAAAGCACTGGGCTGAAGATAGAGCGCTTCCCCGACGGGCGCGCTGTGTTTACCGACAGCTCCAATACCCACTGGACCTTTCGGCCTTATGGCCCCGTGAGCGGCAAGGGCGACCATTACTACCGTCCGCAGCCGGGGTCAGGCTATCGCCTGGTTTATGGAAATATTTCGGGCAAGGCGCGCGGCTACCGGGTGGAAAACGCCGACGGCGGCGTAATCGAGTTCTCCCCGGCCCCGGTCGAAGATCAGTGGCGGCCCAGGCGCTATAACGCGGCCGACGGTTCCTGGCTTACTTACGACTATAATGCCAGCGGCCTTGCCCGCATAACCGATATGCACGGCCGTTACTTCGCCTTTGAGCGCGACGCCAAAGGCCTGCCTGTAACAATAACCGATCAAAACGGCAAAAAAACCGCTTTCGTTTATGACGCGCAGGGACATGCCACGGAAATAACAAACCCGGACGGCTTTAAAAAACGCTTCGGTTATTCAAACGGCATGCTGACCTCGCTGAAGAACGGCTCTCTTGCCGAAGAGCGCTACACCTACGACAAGACAGGCCGCTTACTTGCGTCCGAGTCCGAAGGCGGCGTGAACCGGCTTGAACACTACTATAACGACCGCTCTTCCAGAACCATAATCACCGACGCCCTGGGAGCCAAAACTGTTTTTATCTATAAA
>JAVHPG010000013.1:0-4210 GCA_036170455.1 Elusimicrobiales bacterium | reverse complement strand
GTTCTCCGCTTCGCCCAATATCTCATGCTTTAATTGTTCAAGGAAAGTCTTTATGACTTCCCGCATCATATCGTTGTCGTCCACTATAAGCACTTTCATAAAGCGTTCTCCATATAACCCGAGGTTCGGCGCTTCGATATCAAAGAGAGTTTAGCACAGAGCCGCATTTTGTCAAGCCTCTGGCTGTGCCGTAACAAGCGCTATGCGCCTCAGACGGCCAAGCCTCCGGCTGCGCAGCAAAGGGCGCCGCTGAAGCGGGCGGCGGCCTTTTCAGCCGAGGATATTCTTCAGGAACCCCCGGGCCTTCTTTATGCGTACTGCCGCCTCCGCCCTTGAGACGCCGAGGCGGGCCATGACTATGGCCGTCTTCACGTCGTTGCCCGTCAGGTCGAGCAGCCGGCGCGCTTCTCCCTGGTCCACGCCGCCCACGGTAGCGGTGATCCTCTCGGCGCGCAGCACGAGTTTTTTAGAGGTGGTCTTGACGTCCACCATCCAGTTGCGGTAAACCTTGCCGGAGATTATCATCGAGGAGGTGGAGAGCATGTTCAGGGCCAGCTTGGTAGCCGTGCCGGATTTCATGCGGGTGGAGCCGGAGACCGGCTCGGGACCCACGTCGAGCGCCACGCGGATGGCGGCCTCTTTGGCTTTCTCGCGCGGGTTGCAGGTGACCAGCACCGTCACGGCCCCCGCCTTTTTCCCGGCGGCCAGGCCGCCCTGGACGTACGGCGTTATCCCGCTGGCGGCTATGCCTATTACGGTGTCTCCCCGGCGGGCAAGACGCGAAATCTCTTTTTTCCCGTTCTCGAAAACGTCCTCCGCGCCTTCCTTGGAATGGAACACGGCCATCTGGCCGCCGGCCATCAGGGCCGTGAAGATCTCAGGCGCTACCCCGTAGGTGGGGGGGATCTCCGCGGCTTCCAGCACGCCCAGCCTGCCGCTGGTCCCGGCGCCTATGAAATAGATCCTGCGGCCCGCAAGGTAGCTTCGGGAGACAGCCCTCGCGGCTTTTTCTATCTGCGGTATCGCCGCGGCCACGGCGCGGTGGACCAGGCTGTCCTCGTAATTCAGCTTTTCAAGCACGCGCCGCAGCGGCACCCGGTCCAGGTCGCGCGTGCGCGGGTTGCTCTGCTCGGTGGGGAGCTTCGAATACTTTGTGAAAGCGGCGCTGTTCTTTCTTTTATTCATTTGTGTAGTCCGGCATTGTTCCCGGCTCCTCCGGGGCGGCTTCGGCCTGCTCAGTGGCTCCCGGGGCAAGCCCGGAGGCCGCGGCGGTGGAGAAGTCCACGATCTCGGGGAGGCGCGGGTTAAGTATCCAGTCCAGGACCCGGCGCACATTGTACTTGTTCACCAGCCCCGGGCCGAAGCCTTTGGCCTCTACGATCACCGACGTGTTCTCTTTGCCGCAGGCTATTTTCGCGGTGCTGTTCAGGATCTGGAATTCGGTGTACTGGCGGGCCCGGTCGGCCCCCGCTATCAGAAGCAGCGGTCTCCTGCCATAGGCGCGAAGGGGGTTCACCGACAGTACCGCGTTCACGTTAAGGACCGGCGAGATGGCTACGACCATCCCTACCTCCGGGTGTATGGCCGCGGCCTTGATCGCCAGGTTGGCGCCGAGCACGGAGCCGGCCAGCACCGTGGTTTCGGGGGCTACCGAATGCGTGGAGAGGTAGACCAGGGCAGCTTCCACATCGCGCAGCATCTTGTTGTACTCATTGTCCTGCCCGTCCACGGCGAAAGCCCGCCAGGTGGTGGTGGAGCCGTCCGGCCTCACGAAGCTGTTGCCGTGTCCGCGCAGGTCCATGGCCAGGTAGCCGAAACCGTAGCGCTTCAGGGGCTTGAACCAGGCGTCCCATTCGCTCAGGTCGCTTTTCTGGGTGTGGATGAGCACCACCGTGGGGGCGCCGGCGGCGGCTTTCAGGTAGCGAGCGCCGAGGTTCCAGCCGTCCTCGGTGGTAAGCGTGACGCGCTCCTCCCCGCGCTCCGCCTGAGCGGCGGCGCTAAGCGGGAAGAGCGCGGAGCAGAGAGCTAAAACTACGGCAAAAGCCGGGGTATACCTCATTGGCGAAGCATGCTCCTTTGGATAAACTGAAGAATTATTCTACATTGTTTGGCCGCACGCTGGCCAGAGGTCCGGTCTTCCGCGATTTTCAAGGTGCTTGTCCTCTTTGCGCCATTTCTTGTAAAATAAGTGATTATATTAATGGGCCGCCGGCGGTCCGGAATCTGTGTCGGAGCCTACAGGAGATTTATGTCCAAAGTACTGGTTGTCGATGACGAGAAAGACGTAGTGTACCTGATAAAAGTACTTATGGAGCGCGAAAAGCTGGAGGTACTGGAGGCCTATAACGGCCTTGAGGCTTACAATAAACTCACCGCCAGGGATCCCAATAAAATAATTCCCGACGTGATAATCCTGGATATAATGATGCCGGAGATGGACGGCTATACGCTGCAGTCGAAGCTGCAGGAGATAGATGAGCTCAGCCATATCCCCATAGTGATACTTACCGCCAAAGGGCAGATGAAGGACCTGTTCGAGCTGGCTTCCAATATCTTCGCCTTTGTAGAGAAACCCTTCGAGCCCAAGAACCTGGTAAAAATAGTAAAGGACGCGATAGCTTCAAAAAAATGACTACAACCCCTAATTCCGGCATCAATGAGATAGTCGCCAGCAACTACGCGAAAATAAAAGCGATAAGGGAGAAGGGGATAGACCCCTTCCCGCACCGTTTCAAACTGACCCATAAAATAGCGGCGGCCGCGAAGTGCCCCGCCGGGACACCGGTGATCATAGCCGGCCGCATGGTGCTCATGCGCGTCATGGGCAAGGCCACCTTCGCGCACCTGAAGGACGGCACCGGCAAGCTGCAGATCTACGTCAAGAAGGACGCCGTGGGCGAGGAAGCCTACGATTTGTTCCGGAAGCAGATGCACGTGGGAGACTTCCTGGGCGTGGAAGGGAAGCTGTTCGTGACGCACACCGGCGAGCTGACCGTCAACGCCGAGAAGCTCACCGTCCTGTCCAAATCCGTGCGCCCGCTGCCGGAAAAATTCCACGGCCTTACCGACGCCGAGGCCCGCTATCGCGAGCGCTACCTGGACCTGCTCTCCAACGAGGAGTCCCGCAATATTTTTATCCGCCGCACCCGGATAGTGTCCGCCATCCGCGACGTGCTCAACTCCGACGGCTACCTGGAAGTGGAGACCCCGGTGCTCTGCTCGCAGGCCGGCGGCGCCTCGGCCCGCCCTTTCATTACCTTCCATAACGCCTACAAGTACGAACTGTACATGCGCATCGCCACCGAGCTGCCGCTCAAGAAGCTCATCATCGGCGGCTTCGACGGGGCTTACGAGATAGGCCGCGTCTTCCGCAACGAGGGCGTGGACACCCGCCACAACCCGGAATTCACCACGCTTGAGGCTTACAAGGCCTATTCGGACTATAACGGCATGGCGGAGCTGGTGGAAAGCGTTTTCGAGAAATGCATCGGCATCCTGGGCGCCGAGACCATAGATTATAACGGGATGAAAGTGAACCTGAAGCCGCCGTTCAAGCGGCTGTCGCTGCCCGACGCCTGGAAAGAGAAGACCGGCGAGGATATCCACGAGGTGCTTAAGGGCAAAGCCTTCAACAAGGAAAACCTGAAAAAACTGGCGACGAAGCTGGGTATCGGCTTCGGCGCCGACACTACCCCGGCCAAGCTCTTCGACAATATCATGGACGAGAAGATCATTTCGGAGCTGGAGCAGCCCACCTTCGTGATGGACTATCCCACCGCCGTCACGCCGCTGGCCAAGTGCAAGGCCGGGGACGAGTCCCTGGTGGAGCGCTTCGAATTCTTCGCCGGCAAAGAGGAGATCGCCAACGCCTACTCCGAATTGAACGACCCGGAAGACCAGAAGAGCCGCCTGCAGGAACAGCTGCGCCAGAAAGAAGAAGAGAACAACGGCGAGGCGGACATCCTGGACAAGGATTTTATCGAAGCGATGGAATACGGAATGCCCCCGATGGGCGGCATCGGCATCGGCATAGACCGCCTGGCCATGCTGATGTCCGGCAAGCCCTCCATCCGCGAAGTCATCCTTTTCCCGCTGCTGCGCCCTGCGGATAGCGAAGCAGCAAAGTAGTAAGGTCTCCCAGGCGGCACGGGGACCGGGTTAGCAAAAGCCCGTCGGAGGCCGACGCTTGCGTAAGCGCGGAGGCCGAGAC
>JAVHPG010000012.1:0-4248 GCA_036170455.1 Elusimicrobiales bacterium | reverse complement strand
AACCGCGGCGCGCTGTGGGCCATCACCTACGGCGACATGATGAGCTACCTCATGATCTTCTTCATGATCCTGTTCGCTTTCTACAGCTCCAAAAAAATAGATACCCAGTTCAGCCAGAAAGCCATCGAAGAAACCTTCGGCAAGGACCAGTCCGTAGTAAGCACCCTCTTTTCGAAGAACGGCATCCAGCAGATAGCCCAGGTCGAGATCTCGGCCAACAAGATAAGCATAAACTTTTCCGACCCCATACTTTTTGAGCCGGGCAGCGACGTCCTTAAGCCCTCTTCTTTCCCCCACCTCCACCGCCTTACCGCCGTCTTTAAGGACCTGCCCAACCCCATACAGATAGAGGGGCACACCGACAACCGCCCCCTGGGCCGCTCTATCCGCTTCAAATCCAACTGGGAGCTTTCCTCTGCCCGCGCTTTCTCGGTGCTGCAGTTCTTCGTTAGGGAAGGCGTCGCCCCTGAGAAGCTTTCCGCCGTCGGCTACGGCGAGTTCAAGCCCGTAAGGTCCAACGATACCCCCGAGGGCCGCTCCGGCAACAGGCGCATAGAGATCAACATAATCAGGCATGAAATTTAAGTCCTGACCAAATACCATGAAGCTGACTACACGGTTCCTACTTATCCTGCTGGGCATAGCGGTGCTCCCGCTGCTGCTTTCGGTGGGCTGGAACGTCTACCAGTATAATTCCTCCGTGGCCAGCTACTTCGAGCTGCATAAAGGCCTCTCCGGGCTTTCGGCGGTAAATGTGGACGAGTGGTTCCTGACCACCAACCGCAGCCTGGCTTTCCTTTACGAGATAGAGAACCCGCTGCAGGCCAAAAAGCTGGATGAAGCCAAGGTGATCCAGCAGGCCGCCCGCATAAATTCAGATATCATGTCGCTGAGCCTGCTTTCACAGGACGGGAAGGAAGTTTTTTTCATCCAGAGCGACAAGGTCAGGGAAAAGAAGTCCCTGGCTTCCTTCGCCGTAGAGCTCTCCAGCCGGGCGCATGATTCCGGCATAGTTACCGCCGGGGACCCGGTCTGCGTGAAAGGCCAGGTCTTTTTCCCGCTTGCCTACCCGCTGGTGGACGGCCGCGTGGTGCTCTTCCATTTCGCTATGGACAAGCTGCTGGGCAAGATAAATTCCCAGCATGCCGGGCGCACCGGCCGGGTATTCATTTCCGACGGGCAGGGCCGCCCCCTCCCCTGCCAGGACATGAAGGGTCTGGACTACAAGCCGGCGGAGATGAAAAAAGCCTTCCATGCCGGCGGCCGCACCGGCACCCTGGCCAAATTTAAATTTTCCGGAGAGGAATACGCCGGCGCCTATGCAGCCATCGACAAGCTTGACTGGGCGGCGGTCTCGATCCAGTCGGAGGACGAGCTCTACGGCAAGCAGCGCAAATCCATCCTGGTGTTCTCGCTGCTGGCGGTGGCCATCTTCGGCATAACTATGGTGGTGGTTTTCCTGATCTCCAACCGTATCATCGTCCCGATCAACAATATGGTCAACAGCGTGAAAGGCTTCCTGCGCACGCAGCACCTGGACCAGGTTATCGCCCAGCAGGGCTGGCCCGAGATCAGGGTGCTGGTGGGCGTGCTGAACCGCCTGATGCTCGAGCTGCAGGCCTACCGCGCCTTCCAGCTGAACCAGATCGTGGAAGAAAAGGGCAAGGCCCAGGCTCTTATAGACACTATTTCCGACGGCGTTATCCTGGTGGACGACCGCGGCTCGCTGATCTATTCCAACAATACGGCCCTGAAGCTGCTCGGTATTCCGAAGATCTCCCCCGAGGTCGCTATCCCGCGCTCCGTCAAGAACGAGGCTTTCTTCAAAGGGCTGACCGATATGATGGCGCTGAAGGAGAAATACCTGCGCATAGAAATAGACGCGCCGGTAGAGACCGAGACTTCCACGCTGATGAAGAGCTTCCGGGTAATTTCCAGCCAGTTCCTGCTCGCCACGCTCAAGCGCCCCGGCCGCGTTCTCATTATCCGTGATATCACCGGCGAGAAGGAGATCGAGAAGGCCAAGGAAGATTTCTTCCATATGATAACGCACGACATGCGCGCCCCGCTTTCCACCCTGCAGGGCTACACCGAGCTGCTGATGAAGAAGATCCCCTCTTCGCCCGCCACGGACAAGTACCTGACCAGCATGCTTTACTCCTCCCGGCGCCTGCGCGGCATGATCGACGACATCCTGAACACCACCAAGCTCGAGCGCGGCAATATGACGCTTTCGCTGGATATGGTAGACGCCGAATCGATAATTAACCGCATCCGCGAGAACCACGAGCCGGTGGCCGGCCCCAAGAATATAAAGCTTTCGGTCGTGCCCCCCCCGTCGAAGATCATGGTCACGGCCGACCCGGGCCTGCTGGAGCGCGTCATCACCAACCTGATGGGGAACTCGCTTAAGTTTACCCCCGGCGGCGGCAGCATCGCCCTTTCCTGCTGGGAGACCAAGGACGACGTGTACTTCGCGGTGCAGGACACCGGTCCCGGCATCCCGGAGAACAAGCGCAAAGAGATCTTCGAGAAATACGCGCAGATGGAAGAGCACAAGAGCATGGGCTTCGGCCTGGGGCTCGCCATGTGCAAGATGACGGTGGAGCTGCATAAAGGGAACATCTGGGTGGAGTCCGAGGTGGGCAAAGGGAGCAAATTCATCTTTACCGTCTCCAAGTCCATGGCCGCTCCGGCGCCGGCCGCGCCGCCGGCTCCCCCTCCTCTCCCCGCGGCCTGACCCGGCGCAGATCCGGAGATAAACCTATGGGACCTAAAACTAACCTGATGCTGATCGTCGACGATAATGTGGAGTTCCGCACCATGGTTTCCGATTACTTTACGGACCTCGGCTTTACCGTGGAAATAGCCGGAGACGGCCGCGAGGGGATCCTGAAAGCCAGGACCATCCATCCCGATATCATACTGTGCGACGTGATGATGCCGGACATCGGCGGGATAGAGGTTCTGCGCAATTTGCAGACGGACGACGATACCCGCGGCATCCCCGTCCTGGTCATAACGGGCAGTTTTTTCGACAAGAACATGAGCGAGCTTTTCAGGCAGGAATCCAACTGCCGCGAATTCATGAGCAAGACGGTGGAGCTCTCCTACCTGCAGAAGAAGGTCGAGTCCCTGCTCATTAAAAAACCATGACCGCCAGGCCTAAAGTGCTTATCGTCGACGACGAACCCGATTACCTGGCCATCGCCGCCCGCATCGCGGCTAAGGCAGGGTGCTCGGTTATTACGGCGCCCCTGGCCCTCAAGGGCGTAGAGCTTGCGGAAAAAGAAAAGCCCTCGATGATACTCCTCGACGTAGGGCTGCCGGACATAAGCGGGTTCGAAGCCGCGCGCCGCATCCGCAAAGTGCCCGCTCTCGCCCGCACGCCTATAATATTCTTTACAGTCCGCTCCGAACTGGATATGGTTTCCGAGGGCTTGAAGCTCGGGGCGGCGGGCTATGTCATAAAGCCTTTTGATCCCGACGAGTTGCTGGCCCGCATAAAGGCGGCTGTTTTTCCCTCATGAAACCCGGCGCCAGCTGCGTAACTTCGAACCCGCTCATGCGGGACTTTTTCAAGTCCGCGCTGCCCGGCTTTATCCTTAAGTTCTATGCCTCTGCCGCGGCGCTCCTTAAATCGCCCCCCCTGAAAGGTCTGGCCGTTATAGACTCCTCTCTCCCCGATATGAGCGGGCGGGACCTGGTTTCGGTATTGCGCGGGGATAAAAAAACTTCCGGCCTGCTGCTGGTTCTTGCCGGCGGCGGCCCTTATTCCCCCGCCGCCGCGGCGCTGTTGCTCGAGAACGGGGCCGACGAATATTTCTCTTTTCCTCCCGACGCGCGCCTTTTCCGCGCCCGCCTGCTGAACCTGCTCGCGCGTACGGGGCGCGCCGCGGACCTCCCTGGGAAACCGGCGGAGTATCGTTTTGGCGCGCTTATTATCTCTCCCGAAGCCAGGACGGCGTCGGTCGGCGCGGCCCGGATAAAGCTTACCGCGCTGGAGTTCGACCTGCTGCTCTATTTTCTCAAGAACCAGGGCAGGGTGGTGGCCCGCACCGTCCTGCTCGAGCAGGTCTGGAAGCAGGGCCTTGAGGCCGGCCCGCGCGCCGTGGACAAGCGGATAGAGGCCCTGCGCTCCCGCCTGGGCAAGTTCGGCTCGAAGATCAGGACGGTCTTCGGCTTAGGATATATCTTTAAAATGTAAGTGGTCCGGCCGGGGGTTGCCCCGCGAACCCTGGAAGAGGA
>JAVHPG010000011.1:0-4259 GCA_036170455.1 Elusimicrobiales bacterium | reverse complement strand
ACCCCGGTGGCACCGTAATTATAAAACACCGCCCCGGCGTCCGCTGCTGCGGCCGGCGCCGCGGTCTTTTCTGTTATTAATTTGTAGCCACCGGGAGAGGCGGAAACAGCGAGGAAAATATGGAAAGGCCAGGGCGGTAGCGGTGCTTAAATAGGTCTTTCGCCCCATTTGCTGGTTCCCTGAAACGCCCTTGTCCCGTCAACCCTTTTCGCTTATCCTATACTTGCAGGAGAAGCAGCCTTGTAATTCGGGGGATTGGCCCCGGAGTATCCACGAACCGACCTTAATCGGTTGTATCCAGGGAAAGCGAATTTAATGATCGCTTTCCCTTTTTTGTTTGGGAAGGCGTTACTAAGAGGAAAATAAAATGAAGAAATCATTCATCGTACTTGCGGCGGCTATAGTTATGGGGGCGGCCGGAGTAAGCATCTGTCGCGCCGAATCCGGGGATTTTATTCTGCCTGAGATAAACTTTTCAAAACTTCGGATAGTAGACTTTCAGGAGATTACTCCCGTGGAAGCAAGTATGCCCGTGCGCGTTGGAGTTTCCTCACCGGACCTGATAATCAGCGGTACAATCGGCGGCTATAGACAGACATGCAGAATATCAGATAAAAAGCTGTCATGCGCTCTTTCGGATAATAGGAATAATGACCAGTCCGAAACAAACGGACTCCTGCTCGCCAGGAAAATCTACCTGGACCGTATGGTAAGCGTCTGGGAACAATCGTATGATATAAGGGAGGCTTGCCCCAGTGCGATACAGCACGTTTGCACCGGGGGCGTGGTGTATGACTGCAAGCATACAAAGACCACCAGCACGGAAAGAGTCTCCAGGCCGTGTACAGCGGAGGATATTAATGCTGAGAAGTGCGATTCGGACGGAATGATCTGGGTAACAGTCACGGTAGAGAAGTGCGATGTTTCCTGCAGTGAAACTTCTAAAGCATGCACAATGCCGTAATTCTGGAAGAAGATAAGAATGCGTAAAATAGTTTTGTTGTTCTGCATCGTCCTGCTGCCGGTCGGCATATTCTATGCCTGCCGGCTGCGGGACCGCGCCGCTCCGGAGATACTCTTTCTTAAGAAACTACGTGCCATTGAGACGGCTGTTTCGCCTGTCTGGCCGGGCCTTAATTCCGCGAAAGCTCCGCTGCTCATCCGATTCGGCGAGGAAGGCGCGCTTCTTATCGGGCTCCCCCCCAAAGCTGAGAGCGGATTCTTTCCGGTAAAGAAATCTTTTCCAGGCGGTTATAATATCCCTGAAAACAGTTTTTTCAGGCCGGGCTACTTCGAGCCCTGGCTGCAAGTTTCCAATCTGGAGAGTTTTAGATCAAACGCAGGAGACGTCTATTTCAGCAATTACAACCTGATGCAGGGCATACTCTGCAGGGATGTTCTGTTTCACGAGTATTTTCATTCTTATCAGAAGCGCTATTTTAAGCAGCCCTATACCCGGCAGTTCTTTTCGCCAGGGCTGTCTCCCGAGCAGGCCGCAGCGGCGTATATAGAGCAGCTTTTGCTTGCCGAAGCCCTGCGCACCTCCGGTCCGGCCTGGAAGCATTACGCGCGCACCTTCACCGCGCTGCGTCTTTATAAAAAACGCCTGCGTGACCCGTACTCGCTAAACCCCAGGGAAGATGCGCTGGAGGCCCTTGAGGGCACAGCCGTATATTTTGAATCGCGCACCAGGGATTTCGATGTGGGGAGGCCGGGCCGCAGCGGGGCTTTCCCTTCGCAGGCCGATCTGCACATAGCGGGTGAATTGTTGATGACGGAATTTACTCCGGATATGATGCTGTATTGGAGGCAATACAACACGGGAGCGGCGCAGGGGATGTTACTGGACAGGGCCGGGGCTGATTGGAAAGCCGGAGTACAGAATGGTAATTCGTTATTTTCCATTTTTTCGGCTGTTTTCGACGTGCCTGAAGCGGAGCAGACCGCACTTGTGAATACCGCAAAGTCCGAATACGACTATTCCGGTCTTGTAGCGGTAGCTTCCAGGACTACGTTCCCGCGAGAAATGCCTTTTGTCGGAAATGATTATCCCGGCAGGATCACGATCCGGACCTGCGGCAACCCCACAATTGACGCGAAACCTCCGTCGGTTACAGAGAGTTTCCGCTTCAAGGACGGCAGCACCGCCAAACCCTATGAAAATCTTAAGATCAAGCAGAAGAATTCGTTCACCTTTGAGGCGGATGGTTTCGGGGCTTTAGCGGATTTACGGGAGACCTCCTTTGGAAAGGAATGCCGCCGTCTGGAGATATCCCTTCTGTTTCCATTGTCGCGACTTTCAATTGACAAAACAGCTTGCGCTCCGGTTCCGCAAGGATTGAGCTGCAAACGCCTTACGTTTTATACTGGGACGAGCGAAGCGCATTTTGATACTCCCGTGAAACTGACCGAGCGAGGAAAAACGCTTACTCTGGAAGTGGAGCCATGACGACAATAACGCGTATGACCGTACCGTTCCTCGCGCTCCTCTGCTTTTGGTTTACCGCTGTGTCCGCTGCGCAGGAAATGCCGCCTAAAGTAAAAGTGCTGATCGAGAATCTGCTGCGTGAGGCGGAGAAGAGCGCGATCTGGCCGGATTACAATCCGTTATCCGGGCCGGTAGCGGTTCATTTTAAAGGCCGGGGCTCATATCTTATAGGGGCCGCGGCTGCTCCGGAAGGCTGCGCGCCGTTTAAAGGTTTTTCGCGGCCAGTATGTTTTTTTCGCAACGAAGCGGCGGACGGAGTTCTTTCGCATTTTTCCGCGGTTTATCACACCCGGGAAGCGGGGAACGTGTTCTTGTATCAATATGACAAGGGAGACCTGCTGCCCGCCGAACTAACCATCGTCCATGAGACCTTTCATCTTTTCCAGCATTCGGCTTTCAAAGACGCCTCTTCGGAGCCCATTCCGGCGCCGGTCAAAAACGGTTTTGCCGCCGAATACGGAGCCAGCTTGCGATCGGTCTGGGATTGGCTGAAGCATCGGCGGCTTCCGGAAAGGACCAGCGAGCAGTTCAAACCGGATATAAATGATATAGCACTGGCTTACGTGGAAGACAAGCTGCTGGCGCAGGCGTTATTGGATAGACGAAATTACAGGATGCCGGCCGCGGAATTCGTGCGTATGCGCGATTACAGGCGGAGTAAATTGTCCTCCCGGCTGTTGGAGCATGAATTGAAGCAGGAAAAGGTTGAAGGCACAGCGGAGTATGCCGGTTGGAAAAGTATTGCGCTGCATTTTTCACCCCAGCTTGCGGAAAACTATCAGGCCGGTATGTTGCTTTCTCCGCAGCCTCTCGCTAACAGCGTTCGCAGGTTTTATTCCCCTGGCGCGGCCCAGGGTTTTTTGCTTGACAGGCTGGGAGTGCAGTGGAAGCAACGTGTACAGAACGGAGAGGATATATTCACCGTGATGAGAGAGTCCTTCCCTCCAGACAAAAACACCAGAGATGTCGGTACATTAATGCGCGATCTTTACTCTGATTGGGTGAAAAGAGCCCTTACTGCCCAAGCCAGAGAACTTAGCTTGAAAAGAGAGGGCGCTATAGCCCGGGTTAAAAAGTACTCCGGGTGGAAGCTTGTATTTCATAAAGATATGGACTGCGATTCTTCCGCCACCTGCTACGATGAGTCGGTAGATCTTGGTGACGGGAACTCTTATCAGGAGGCCTGCCACACGGTGCTGCAAGGCAGGGGGCTCGATCTGTTGATAGATAAACCCGTAATAGAAGCAGCCAGGGAGATAACTGTATTGCTTGGAGCAACGCCGAGCTTTGAGCTCAGCATTAACGATGTTATGCTTCCCGGTGTTCCCGCTGCCGCAACTTTCAATAAACTGCGGCTGAAAACGGAGGGTCTTGCACTGGATCTCAACATTAAGGGACATGTACACCTGAATGGAAAAACTATTTCTATCGAACTGTCCGCAGCGCAACCTGTGAAGAAATGGAGCCACTGACGGCACCCAGCTATCTAAATTGATCAAGGACATCCCCAATTGCCGAGAAATTAAAAACCGCGCCTCTGATGACGCGGTTTTGCTGGTTTCGAAGAAGCCTTCTTCATCGGGCCGCTAATAGGTCTTGCGGAAATTTAATTCTGCGGCGGCGGCCGCCTCGGGGAAAAACGGGAAAACTCAAATTTGGGGTGCCTTCCAGGCCGAATTGCGAACCTACTTCGCTCAACATCCAGAGGAAACCATCTAGCGAAGGAGTCCCGAGCTTATCCGCGAGATGTCGTCGCAGGCGTGGCCACGCA
>JAVHPG010000010.1:0-20310 GCA_036170455.1 Elusimicrobiales bacterium | reverse complement strand
AAGACAGCGGCAGGGGGAAAACTAACGATAATCGGCCTTATGTTTACTACTAAGCTACCCTGCACCCTCCTGCTCCTTCTCGTTTCCTCCGCAGCGGCCCTGCCGGTTCCGAAGATCATAAAGGAAGGCGGCCGGACTACCGAGGTTTTCTCGCTGCGCGGAGAATTCGAAAAAGCCGGTCTCGCCACCAAAGCCCAGGGCGGCAGGGGCACCTGCGGCATCTTCGCGGTCACCGGGGCGCTGGAATACGAGTGGGCCAAGCGCGATTTCAAAAAACACGGCACGCGGCTCTCCGAAAACTACCTCCTTTGGGGTACTCAGAAAAAAGAGGTCAGGAAGCGGGACGCTTCCGTGCTGGAAGACGTGATACACGCGGCGAAGTTCTACGGCATGTGCCGCGAGGAGCTTTTCCCGTACGACCCGGACGGCGGCGCGCCCGCCGAACCTCCGGGCAAGGCCGGCTGGGAGGCCAGGCAGCGTGCCGGTTTCAGCGAATACTGGATAAAGCGGCAGCGCAGCAAGCGCGGGATTTCCGCCGCGGAACTGGCCGACGCACTCAAAGCCCTGCGGCGTAACCACCCGGTAGTGGCGCACCTGGGCGCCTGGGGCGGCGGGGACGGGAAGAGCTGGCGCACCGAAACCACGTCTCACGCCGTGCTTATAACCGGCTACCGCAAGGTGATCGGCTACGACGATCAGTTCACTATCGAATACAGGGATTCAGCGGCCGCGGATTACGCCTCGATCCCCCTGGAACAACTGAAGCGGTCGCTCATCGAGGCCATGTATTTCCAGTACTGAGGTTTATTCTATTTCTTCTTTAATGGCCGTCTGGGTGACGGCTTTTTTATTGTCTTCTTTCAGGAAGCGGCGCGATAGCAGGAGCGTGGCTGCGGAGTAGCAGGTGATGGTGATGAGGAAGGGGAGGGTGAAGCCGAAGTCCATCTGGAGGCGGCCGCTCAGGCGGGCGGAGAGAGCTGAGGAGAGGTTCCAGCCGGCGGTGAAGAGAGCGCTGGCGGCCTGGTGCTGGGGGGCGGGGAAATGGCTTAGGAGGAAGACGCTGTAGACCGGCCAGCTTGCGTTCATCAGCATTGTGCGGATGAAAGCGGCGGCTACGGTGGGGAGTACAAGCCCGGAGAAACCCATGGTGGCCAGGAAGGGGATGGAGAGGGACTGGAAGGTTATCATTGCGCGGACGCGGCCGATGCGGGTGACCAGCCAGGGGCCTATCAGGCCGCCGGCGGCCATGGCCAGCGGCATCAGGGCCATGAAGAAGCCGAGCTTCGAGATATGAAGGTCGAAGCTTGCTTTGAAGAAAATATTCAGGAAAGGCATTATCATGCCTGCGCCGAAAGAGATGATAAGCTGCGGCGCCAGGACGAGGAGCGCGGGGCCGAGGGCTATGGCGGAGAAGGCCGCCGCGCCGGACTTGTCTTTGGGGGCGGGCGCTTCGTTTATCTTCAAAGCGGGGAGGCCGGCGGCCAGGAGCAAAGCGCAGGCGGCGAGCATGGTGGCGCGGTAGGCGGCGGCGGTTTCGTCTCCGCAGGAAAAGGCGGTCACCCAGAAACCGGTGAGCCAGCCGGAGGCGAGGTTACCGGCGAAAGCGGCCGTCATTGAGACGGCGAACTGGAAACTGAAGAGCTGCTGTCTTTCTTTTTCGGCGGTGCTGCGGGCCATGAGGGGCATGGAGGTTATGGCGAACAGGGCGCCGGCGGTGCCGGAGACCAGCGAAAAGAACATGAGGGGGGCGCGGCCGGGAAAAACGGCCATCCCGGCCATGGAGGCGAAGCTAAGGGCTAGCGAGGCGAGCAGGCTTTTGCGGGCGGGGAGGGAGCCGCAGAAGACGGCGAGGGGGATGGCGAGGGCGGCTATGGAGAGGCCGGGGATGGCGCCGAGGGTGCCGAGGAAGTCGCGGGTGTAGCCGAGTTTCAGGATGTAGAGGTTGAAGACCAGGCCGAAGACGCTCTGGGCGAAGGACATGAGGAAGGTCAGGAGGAGGAAGTTGCGGGCATTAGCGGAGAAGGCCTTATACCCGGCGATGTAGTTGTTGATGAAATTTCTCATGGTGCAGAAGAATAAGAACCGCGAGATGCACAGTCGGGGCCTACCGCAGTGGCCAGAACGCAAAACCGCGGTCTCGCACACCGTGCTCGCCGCTGCCGCTCTCGCGCTCGGCGCTTACGCAAGCCTCGCGCTCCGAGGGGCTTTTGCTAACCTGGCCGCTGCGGTCTCCCCTCCGGCAGAGTAGAGATTTCTTTTCCCTACCTGCCGGGTGGCGCGGCGGGGGAGGGGAGGATAGCCGTGCTGATGGCGGGGGCGGCGGCGGTTGCCGTGGAAATGGTTATAGCGGGTTCGGGTTTGGGGGCGTGGTTGATGTACCAGACATAGTTGGCCATGTCTTTATTCTCTTTTGGCATGGTCTCGGGGCATTTGAGCGCGTTCTCGGTGAGGAAGGAGGCCTGGCGGACGCCGCTGAGGCGGGCTTTTACTGAGGCGGGGATGGCGGCATTGTACATAAGGTGGCCGTTTCCGGCTATTACGAGGACGGCGTAGTCGGGGTTAGCTTCCAGGAAGGCGACTATGCGGCTGCCCATGCCTTCGTTCCAGGCGGCCATGGAGGCGAGGTAATTGTCGAAAGCGAAGGTGGTGACGGTGGAGGTGCTTCCGTGGCCGCCGAAGGATTCTTTGAGGTACTCGTTATATTTTTTGTGTTTCGTGACTTCAAGCTTTTCGGGCAGGTATTGTTTTTCCTCGGGCGTCAGGCTGTCGAGGCCGGTGCGGGCGATCTTTTTTATTACGGCTCTCGGCACGTTCAGGGCCAGGGCGCGGAGCTTGTTCTGGATGACGAAGTCGAAAAGGGGTTTATAGAGCGCGAAGTCGAAGCCTTTCCCGGTTTTCCAGTCGGCTTTTTCCCGGAATCCGTCTTCGGTCAGTTTGCCGGCTGCATAATCGTCCAGGACCGGCTGCAAAGTGGAGACCACCATCTCGAAGCCGACGGCTATCTTGCCGCCGCGGGCTATCCGCATCGCTTTCAGGGCCTCCAGCTGTGCCATATGGTCCAGCGGCTCGTCGTGGGTCTCGCCGACGTAAACCACGTCGCTTTTCCAGATGATAGACTTGAAGGCCGCCTCGCCGCTGAAGTCTTTGCCTGACCGGCCGCCGACTATGCAGAAATTCGGCTTGTCCTGCTTCAGGATTACCGGCGCGGCGGAATTGACGATGGGGGCGCGCTTTTCAATATTCGCTTCCGGTTTTTTTACATGCTTGGCGTAAGCGGTTAAAGGGAACAGAAAAAAAAGGAAAAAAGTGAAGAGCTTCATCCAACAATTATAGTAAAAAGGGGACAGGCTACTTTAACAGGCGGCGGGGCTGCCCGTAAGAAAAGTAGCCTGTCCCCTTTTTCCGTCAGTGCCGGAAGATGGCGGCTATCGGGGTGATGCCTGGCATTTTCGACTCTTCCATAACGTATACTTTGCCGCCGTGGCGCAGGGTGCGGGTGACGCAGAGGTCCACCAGTTCGGTGTCCGCCGGCTCCGGGCTCTTGTGCAGGTCCAGCTCGCCGGTAGAGGGATCGTACATGCCCCATTTCTGGGCGTTGGCCGCTACCAGCAGCGTGGAGATATTGCCTTGCTCCGCGGCAAGCAGTATAGGCTTGATGTGGCAGGCGGCCGCGGGTGTGCCTCGGACCTGGTCATATCTGTGCACCGCGGACTTGGCCTCGGCCTCAAAGAGGGGCTGCAGAAGCTCCCATGCCTTGTCTCTCAGCGCCTCCGGCCTCAGCCCCGTGGTGCTGCCGGGAATGCTTCGCACGTACAGGTTACTGTAGGTGTTGGCGTCGGCGTAGATGTGGTTCAGGTAATCCACACCGGCGGTAACCAAAGGAGCGCTCTCGTCCTTCAGCATGGCTGTAATGCCTTTGTTAACGCTCTGGAAATAAACGAGGATGTTGGACTTAGCCTCGTTTGTGTCCTCGGCGCGGCCATGGAACATGCCCGGCGCGCCGCCGCGCCCCGCCGTATTGGAATGGTACTGCAGCTGTTTTTCTTTCGGGTTAAGTTCCAGCAGTTCCGATATGCTCTTCGGAACCTGCCTCAGGTCCACATTGGTAACGCTGTACCTGCTGCACTGGTACAATTCGATGGAATGCTGGCTCAGGGCCAGGACGTAGAACCGGCCGTCTTCGGCGAAGAGCTGCAGCAGCGGCGTGACGCAGAAATGGTCGGAGACTACCGTCAGTTCCCGGAAGTTCTGCGGGAGGTTATAGATACGCTTCAGTTTCGGGGAGAGGAACAGGGCCAGCCCCCCGCTCTGGTACTGCCAGAACTTATGGTCCTCCAGCAGCGGCTGGGCCGGTTCCAGCATTTTTTTTACCGCGGCCGCCTTATGTCCCGCCGCCTCGAGTTTCTTCGCGGCCTCTCCCAGCAGTTTTTTGAACCTTATCGGGTTCTGCTTCGTCTCTATCCCTTCTCTGCCCCTTACCGCGGGCATGAAGATCGAAACGCAGATCTCGCCGCCGTCCCTCAGCAGTTCCTCCAGGTTATCCCTTGTCATTAAATGCATAACGCACCCCCCCCGGCTGATTTTTCAGGGCATGGGATTACAAAGGAAGCTTTGCTGTGGTGCTTGCTGTCCCCTACCCAAGGTCAGAATACAAAATTTTTTATAAATGTCAAAACATTTTTTGCCTTGCCAGTAGCTCCGCAAAACAAGCATAATTGTGGTGGATTTTATAATAGGGGTAATATGAAAAAAACCGTCGTTTTCCTTTTCCTTGCTTTGCCCGCTTTCTCCCGGGGCGCTTCAGCCCAGGTGCAGGTGGTGTCCAAAGCGCCCTACGGCCCGATAGCGGACATGAACGCCGCGCAGGCGATAACCGCCACCTTCGACCGCCCGATGGCCGCCCTGAGCTCGGCGGAAAAAACGGGCGAAGCCTGCCCGCTTGAAGTGCTTGAAATAAAGGACGCCCTTACTGCGGAGAACTATAAGAATTTTTCCTCCGCCGAGCTTGGGGACTTTAAGGCGATAAAGCCTCTTGAGGGCCGCTGCCGCTGGCAGGGCACGCAGACCGTTTCCTTCGAGCCGGCCGCGGCGCTGAAAAAAGCCTCCCTTTACGCCGCCCGCGTTAAAAAAAGCTTCTCCTACGGCGGGCAGGCGCTGGACGAGGACGCCGTCTGGTTCTTCGAGACCGTGCGCCCCTCTATAAAGGAAAGCGAGCCCGATAACGATGAACATTGGCTGCCGCTGGATACCGTGCTCTTCGCGGCTTTCAATATGCCCATGGCCTCGGCACGGGCCCGGGATTCTGTAAAGCTCGAGGAGAGGGCCCCGGACGGCAGCGTCAGGGAAGTCCTTATAGGCGTGCGCCTGGCCAAGGACGAAGAGGTAAAAAAACTCTGGCCGAATCCATGGCAGGATATTTCCACCGGCACGGTCATAGCCGTGCGCCCGGCCGCAAAGCTTAAGCCGGACTACTCCTACAGGCTTAAATTCGGCGCCGGACTGACGGCGGCCGAGGGGAATCTGGGACTCAGCGAAGAGCGGGCCATAAACTTCGAGCCATATTATACTTTCCGCCTGAAAAAGCTGCCCGGGAACGCCTGCCTGCCGGATTATTTCAGCCTGGTCTTCACCAACCCGGTCAAATATACCGAGCTTTACAAGCATATGTCGGTAGAGCCTCCTTCTGCCATGCCGCCGCCGGACAAAGAAAGAGAGGATTACGAAAGCTACGGCAACCCGCGCGAGCGCGCGGCCCAACTCGCGCTGCCGTACGGGATGTTAGGCCCGGAGAAGGTCTACTCCTTCAAGCTCTCCCCGGATTTTTCAGATACCTTCGGGAATAAATTGGGCGAAAGCGTGGAATTTAAACTGGGCCCGATGGATTATTGTCCGTACTGGGATATGCCCACCGGCTTCGGCATACTCGAAGGCTACCTGCCTGCCCGCCATCCTTTTACCTCGGTGAACGCCGCCGAACTGAATATCCTTAAAAGCGCCGTCAGCCAGGACAACTTCATCCCTTTTTTCCGCGGCAGGATGGAGGACAATAGCCTGATTAGCCTCCCCGTTCAAAAGGGCTGGGACCCTTCCAAAGGCCAGCATAATTTCAAACTGCTGACCTACCTGGACTATGCCGGCATCTTCGGGCCGGAGGAGGGCGGCTTCGGTTTTTTATCCGTACCGGCAAAGAACGGGAGACCATTCCGCGCCCTGGATAATATCACCCGGATCGCCATCACGCTGAAAACCTCCCAGGATTCAACGCTTATCTGGACCAGCTTCCTTAAAACAGGCAAACCGGCTGTGGCGGTTCCGGTGGAGATCAGGAGCGACGGGAACAAGGTTCTGTGGACCGGGGTTACCGACAAGCAGGGGTTCGCCGACGCGCCCGGCTGGCTCAAGCTCGGTATCACCGACTGGCCGCGCTGGCAGCGGCCCGCTCTCTGGGTCTTCGCCAAGCACAAGAACGGGACCGCTGTGATGAACAGCGCCTGGACCGGGGGCGTCGAGCCCTGGCGGTTCTCGGTGAATTACAACAGCTCGCCGCGGCCCAGGAATTATTCCGCGGCGCTGTTCACCGAGCGCGGCGTCTACCGCCCCGGGGAGACCGTGGATATGAAAGGCTTCGGCCGCAAGCTCGCCGACGGGGACTGGGCCGCGCTGGACCTGCCAGTGGTGCAGCTTTCCGTCAAAGACTCGCGCGGCAACAGGGTTTTCAAGACTACCGTGCCAGTAAGCGCGGCTTTTTCGTCTTTCGACTACGCCTACATACTTTCCGAGGCCGCGCCCACCGGGGTGTGGACGGTGGAAGCTTCCGAGCCCTATGAGGACGATCCTTCGACCGCCCGCGCAGTCGAGGGAGATGAAGAGGACGAATACCGTAGTTACTACGGAAAAGAGCGGCCTTTCCTTTTCACCGAGACTTTCCGCGTCGAAGAATTCAAGCCGGCCGTTTTCGAAGTGAAAGCGCGGTCGCTCGACGCTTCTTACCTGGCGGGCGGCAAGTTCCGCGCTTCGGTGGAGGGCTGGTATCTTTTCGGCGCGCCGATGAGCGAAAGCAAAGCCGACTGGACCCTGCGCCTGCAAAGCTCGCATTACGAGCCGCCGGGCAAAGAGGGCTTCAGCTTCGGGCGGGAATTCCGCGGCGGCGCCACCGATAAACTGGCCGGCTCCGGCGGCATACAGCTGGATACCAAGGGGAAGGCCTCCATAGAAGTTCAGCTGGAAAGAACCTATGGCGGCGGCGGAAACTCCCTGAGCGCCTCTTTCGAGGCGGGGATCAGCGACCCGGAGCGGCAGCGCTTGTTCGGGCGGGCCTCGGCTTTCGTTCATAAAGCCAACCTCTATTTCGGCATAAAGGCTTCCGGCGGCTTTGTGGAAGCCGGGAAACCGTGGACCGCCGAGCTGATAGCCGTGCGGCCCGACGGGACTCCGGCAGCCGGGCTTACGGGCGACGGAAAGATGATAAAGCGGCAGTGGCTGAGCTCCCGCCGCGCGGGCCTGGGCGGGCGCCTGGAATGGGTGACCGAGACTAAAGACACCGAGGTCTCGAGCTTCACTTTCACGGGCTCGGCTTCGACCGAAACCTGGAGCTTCACCCCCGAGGAGGGCGGTTATTATATTTTCACCGTGGCCGGGAAGGACGAGGAGGGCCGGGACACGGAAACCGCTTTCAGCTTCTATGTCTTCGGGAAGGGCGACGCCTGGTGGGCGCGCGAGGATTCCGACATCATAGAGCTGGTCTCCGAGAAATACGACTATAAGCCCGGCGATACCGCCAGGATAATGGTGAAGTCGCCCTACGACGAGGCCCAGGCCCTCGTTACGGTCGAACGCGAAGGCGTACTGGACCGTTGGCTGACCACCACCAAGGGCGGCGCGGACTTCATAAACGTGCCGATAAAGGAAAAATACCTGCCGAACGCTTATGTAAGCGTGATACTGATAAAAGGCCGGGCCGGCGACCAGAAATTCTCAGAAGACGGCGAGACGGACCTTTCAAAGCCGCAGGCCAAGTTCGGCTATCTCTCATTTAATGTCAGCCCGGCCGGGCGGCGGCTGGCGCTTGAGCTGAAGAGCGATAAAGCGGATTACCGCCCGGGCCAGGAAATAAAGCTCGGCATAAGTACGCTGGACGAAGCGGGAAAACCCGCGGCCGGCGAACTGACCGTGTTCGCCGTGAACGAGGGCGTGCTCAGCCTCACCGGCTACGCCACCCCCGACGTTTTCTCCGGCTTCTACGGGCCGCGCCCGCTTAATATGCTCACAGCGGACTCGCGCCTGCATGTTATCGGCCAGCGCAACTACGGCGAAAAAGGAGAGGCGCGCGGCGGCGGCGGCGGGGCGTCACTCGCTGGCATAGACCTGCGCTCCAACTTCGTGCCGACGGCTTACTGGAACCCGTCGGTAAAGACCGGCCCGGATGGCAAGGCGAGCCTTTCCTTCAAACTGCCGGACAACCTCACACGGTTCAGGCTGATGGCGGTGGCTAACTCCGGGAAAAGGTTCGGCTCCGGGGAATCCTCCGTGACCATTTCAAAGCCGCTTATGCTCCGGCCCTCGATGCCGCGCCTGGCGCGCGCCGGGGATACTTTCGAATGCGGCGTGGTGGCGCATAATTACGCTCCGGAAGCCGCGACCGTAAAGGTTTCTATAGAGACCTCCGGCGGCTCGGTCAGCGTCAAGGGCGAGGCGAACCGCGAGGTTTCCGTTGAAAGCGGCAAGGCCGCCGAAATAACCTGGAACTGCTCGGCGGAAAAGCCGGGCGGGACGGTGTTCAGGTTCCGCGCCTCCGCCGGCAGGGAAACAGACGGCCTGGAGTGGAAGCTGCCGGTCAGGACCTGGGAACCGCGCGAATTCGCGGCCACGAGCGGGGTTTCGGCAGGTACGGCGGAAGAGGCGCTGCAGCGGCCTTACCCGGGCGCAGCCGGGGACCTGGCTATAGAGCTTTCGCCGACGGCGCTGGTAGGGCTTAACGAGGGGGCGCGCTACCTGCTCGAGTATCCTTACGGCTGCCTCGAGCAGAAGCTTTCGCGCTCCATGCCCGTAATCACCGGGGCGGAGCTGATAGAGAGCTTCGGGCTGGGCGGTCTGGGCACGCTTAAAGCCGAAGTGCAGAAAGTTTTCGACAAGCTGCAGGATTATCAGCACCCGTCCGGCGGCTTCTGCTACTGGACCGGCGGCTGTTGGAAGCCGGACCCTTATCTGAGCGCCTATGTGCTGGAAGCGGCCGCGCTGGGCCTGAAGGAAAAATACCGGGTGGACGCCGCCGCGCTGAAGCGGGACGCCGACTGGCTGGAAAAATACCTGGCCGCGGAGAAGACCGACTGGGCCTATCCTTACAGTATCAGCGAGGATTATGCGGCGCGCGCCTACGCGGTTTACGCGCTGGCCCTGAACGGGAGGAATCCCGGCGCCTACTTCAACCAGCTCTACCTCAAGCGGGCGCAGGTGCCCTATCTAGCGAAGGGCTATATGGTGAAAGCGGCCAAACTGCTGGGCTTCGACGTTCTTGCGGCCAAAAAGCTGTCCGCCGAGATCATGAACCAAGCCCGGTATTCCCCGACGCAGCTGCATTTCGAGGACGCCGAGCCCATGCCGTGGATCCATAATTCGGCTGTTAAGACTACCGCTGTCATGCTGGAAGCGATGCTGGAGGCGGAGGGCGGCTTCACCGGCGACGAGAAGGCCGTGAAGTGGCTGACTACCGAGAAGAAGAACAAAGGCCGCTGGCGGACCACGCAGGAAAATTCCTGGGCGCTGCGGGCTTTCGAGACTTTCTACCGCCGCTACGAGAAGGAGGAGCCGGACTTCAAAGGGTCGGTGCTGCTGATGGGCGGCCTGCCCAAGCCGCTGATGGAAAAGCAGTTCAAGGGCAGGCAGCTGGCCTCCTCGAACGGGAGCTTCGGTTTCGACCCGCTCTTCGCGGGAGGGGATACGGCCAAGCTGCTGTTCTCGAAGGCGGGAGCCGGGCGCTTGTATTATTCCCTGCGCATGGGCTTTGTTCCGGAGAAACGCGACAAACCCGCCTCCGAGGGTTTTGAAATGAGCCGGGAAATAAAACCGATGGACGGCGGCAAGGTCTTCAAGGCTGGCGCGCGCGCCGTGGTGACCATCACCGTGAAGACGCCGCAGGACCGGACTTTCGTGGCGGTGAACGACCCGGTTCCCGCCGGTTTCGAGATAGTGAACACGGAGTTCGCCGTGGAAGGCGAGGAGGACGCGCGCGCGCTGGCGAGCAAGGGCGGGCGTGACGGCGGCTGGGGCGAGTTCGAGCGGGCCGAGCGCTACGACGACCGCCTGCTTATCTTCGCCGACTACCTGACCGCGGGCACGCACAAATATTCCTACGTGGTCCAGGCTACCAGCCCCGGAGTGTATTACGCCCCGTCGGGCCTGGTGGAGGGCATGTACGAGCCCGAAGTCTTCGGCCGCACCGCCGGCAGCACGGTGGAGATAACCAGGTAATGAAAATATTGATCGCCGGGGGCGGGGGCTTTGTCGGCGGGGCCGTGGCCGGAAGACTGGCCGGGCATGAGCTAATCCTTCCTTCCCGGGAGCCGGAAAAGTTCAGGCAGGCGGGGGTGAAAGGAACCTTCCCTGTTTTCACTGAAGACCTGGAAAAGCTGGTCGCCGGCTTCGCCCCGGAAGTAGTTATTAACCTGCTCGGGATAATACGCGAAACGCCCGGGGCCTCTTTCGACCTGGTGCACAGGGAGTACACAGCGCGCCTGCTGGCCGGGGCGCGCGCGGCGGGCGTTAAAAAGTTCATACAGATGTCCGCCCTGGGCGCCGCTCCGGACGCTCCGTCGGAATATCACCGCAGCAAGTTCGCCGGAGAAACCGCGGTAAGAGGATCGGGCCTGCCCTATATTATCTTCAGGCCTTCCTTCATAACCGGCCCGGGCCAGAAATTCAGCAGGGACCTCGGGAAGCTGGCGCGCTTTCTCCCGGTCTTCGCGGTTCCCTCCGACGCTCTCGTCGCGCCGGTGGAGGCGGCGGCCGTGGCGGCCTGCTTCGGGCGGGCCGCGGAGGACGCGGCGGTAAAAGACGAGATTTTCGAACTGGCGGGGGACAGGGTGGTCAGCTTCAGGGAGCTGGTGTCGGGATCGCTCAAGGCCTCCGGCTTTAAGAGGCTGGTAATAGGCCTGCCCCGTAAATTATTTTTCCCGCTTCTTCCCTTGTTCGGCCTGTTCCCGGAACCGCCGATGACGCGCGAGCAGTACCTGATGATGGCGTCCCCCAATGTCCCCTCCGGAAAATTCCGCGGCGTAAAAGATCTGTCATAGTCCTTATCCCCAGCGGAAAACGGGCTTGCGTATCGGGGCGGCGGGTGGTAGACTGTTTAGGTGGTATGAAAATCAAGACGGTTATAATCGCTTTATTCCTCTTTGCCCTGCCCCGGGCCGCTTTCCCGGTTGAGAAGGCGGAGGGGAAGCCTTGCGGCTCATGCGCCGCTAAACTTGCCGGGAGCATCAGCCTTCTGGAGAAAGCGGGCGTGAAAGTTCCCGAAGCGCCCCCGGCTCCCGAGGCTTCATCCGGCTGGGAGGAGCTAGGCGGCGGCGCCTGGTTCTACGGGGCGCCCGCGCCCGGCGGCACGCTTTTTATCGGCTATGCCGGCTACGGGGCGGACGGGGCCGGCGCCCGCAACTGGGTTTCAGCCGTAGCAGCGGCCAAGGGCTGGGGGATGGCGGTCGCCGTGGCGGGCCCGGACAAGGTCTACTACGAGGACAATGAAAAGCTGGAAGCAAATAAACGCATCCTCACCGGGCTTATCCCGCGGCTGGCCCCGGGACGCATAATCATAGCGGCGCACTCCTCGGGCAGTTTCGTGGCCAAAGAATTCATGGCGCTGCTGGAAAAGCTCGGCAGGAAAGACCTGCTCCATAAAATTTCCTATTACGACCTGGACGGCGGCCCCTGCGGCCCCTGCCGGAAATACGCCGACGACCCGGCTAATTCCGGTTTCAGCTTCAGCTGCGTTTCCGCCTCGCAGCCGGGCGGGCCGGCGGCGCCCAATATCGGTTCGATGAAGGGCTGCGGCAAATATTATATCGGCCTTGAGGCAGGGGACGCAGGCTGCGCCGGGCCCTGGTGCCTGCACGGCTGGCTTATAAACCGCGGGGCCTCGAAGCTGGACGCCGTCAGGCCTAAAACGGGGGAGTATTACCTTTCCCCTTCGCTCTCTCCCTGCGTTTCCTATTTCAAAGAGAACTGATCGTTCGCGGTCAAGAAGGACAGCGGAATGAAAAACAGCGCGGCGCTTGCTATTTTGTTTTTAGCCCTTTGCGGAACGCTGCGGGCGGAAGTCCTGAAAGGGCCCGCCGGGCTCAGGTTCGAGGGCAAAAGCAAGGCCGTCGTTTCCCTTAACGACGGCGTCCAGGTCGAATGCGTAGAATCCACCGAACCCTGGAAGCAGGCCGGCTTCACCGCTTACGTGGAGGCCGCGTACCTGGAGCGGACGGAGCTTAAGATCAAAAAGGGCGCCGTCTTTTACGATAAGGCCGGCAAAGTTTTCGGCAGGGTTACCGAACCTTTCCCCCTGGAATTTTCCCCGGGAAAGCCCGACGCCAAGACCGGCCGGGCCCTGGTCGAGATAGTCCTGCTGGCCTATTACCAGGACATAAAGCAGGATTCGATAATCGAGAATTCGCTGGCGCGCGAACTGAAGGACGCGATGGGCATGCTGGCCCCCGGCGGGCTGGCCGCGCACCTGAAAAAGTTCGATTACCAGAAATGGTACGGCTATGAAGGCGTCGAGTCCTTTGGCGTTTACGAGAACTGGATAGAGGACCCGTCGCCCGGGTTCAGGGTGCTTCTGATCTTCCACCGCGGCAAACTGGCCGCCGTCCTGCACAGCCGGAGCATAAACTATAAATTCATCTCCTCGAAAAAATTCGTGCGGGGCTACGAGCTTTCCTACACAAGGAAGCTGCCCGAGGCTGAAACCCTGACGCTGGAAAAGTTTTATACGGATATGATCAGCAAAGCGGATTAACGGGAACTTCCCGCCGTAAACAGCGGCGGGCCGCGGAAATGCCGGTCAAGAGGACTTAAAAATGAAAACAATGGCGCTGGTCCTGATCCTCGGTCTTGGCGGAGCGGCGGCGGCCGGGTACAAAGAGGTCGAGGGGGCTCTTAAGAATATGGAGGGTCCGCAAGTGGGCCAGATAAGCAAAGAGCTGGACGCGCTTCTGCTTCTGCCGGCAGATGCTTTGGCCAAAGACGCGCGCGCTGCGGCTTTTCTCGCTGAAAACCAGGCCGCGATGGAGCTGTTCAGGCAGGCGGCCGAAGAGCGTAATGACGGCTATCTGTTGGCCCCTAAGCCGGAGAAGCTGAGCGTCAAAACCCCGCAGCCAAAGTTCGCCGCGCACACCAGGCTGGCCAGGCTGCTTCTTATAGAAGCGAAGATAAGAGCGGCGCGGAAGCAGGACGCCCTGGTGGAAAAAGACCTTCTCGCGGTGGCCGGGTTCCTTGCGCAGCTGTCGGCGCAAAAATCGGCGCTTATCCTCAGCTCCATGGTAGAGCAGCTGGTGATCTTGAAAGCCGCCCCGGCGTTCGCCGAAAGCCTGGGCGCGGCTTCTTCCAAGTCACCTTACCTGAAAGAGCTTGCGGCGCGGCTGGACGAGGTTTATAAGAATCAGGATTTTATGCGGGCGGCCATGCTCCAAGAGGCCGAGATGTCTAAAGGCTCAATACTGGAAGCGGTAAACCCGGAGACGATGGTAGGGGAGCGCGCGAAGCTCGGCTTTCTGCAGCGGCTGGGCGCGAAGAAACTGCAGGACCAGGAATTCTTCTCCTGGGTTTACCGGGACTATAATGCCGCCGTCGACGCGCACGCCGCCGTCCTGGTCGGGGCTTTCCTCGCCAACGATCCCGCCCCCGTCGCGGCGTATCTGGAGAAGCGGATGCAGGAGATCAAGGCCCGCAAAGAGGCCCGTGAGAAGATCGGAACTTTTTCCGGGATCATGGACGGGCTGAAGGGCGGGCCGGAGGCAAAAAAGGGAATGGCCCGGATCATAGTGGACAATATGCTCATCATCGGCACGCCGGCCTACGAAAAGATCATCCCGCGCTATCATCTCTTTTTGACCAGGCTGAATATCCTTCGTACGGCCCTGGCCGTGAAATCCTACCAGCGCGCGAAGAAGCGGCTGCCGGACAGTCTCGACCAGCTCGTCCCCGGCTTCCTGGCCGCTGTGCCGCAGGATCCCTTTAATAAATTCGCGCCGCTGGCTTATAGTAAAGCCGGAAAGAAGTTCCGGCTTTACAGTTTCGGCCCGGACGGCAAGGATAACGGCGGGGCCGCCGCGCTGGATTACGAAGCCTATTTCGAAAACCCGGCCCGCGACGCGGGGGATATAGTTTTCCCGGACTGAAACAAATAGCGCGGTTTTAGCGCGAGCCGCATTCGCTGTATACCTTCGCTTCTTCCGCTATCAGGTCCAGGACCGCCGTCAGCCTGGCCGGGTCCGGCGGCTCCTCGTAGTCGGACCTGAAGTAAGAGCCCAGCAGCTTATAGAACCTGGCCTTTACTTCGGGGTCCGTTATTTCGGTGCCGGGGTTCCTGCTCAGGCCGCGTATTGTGAACCCGGGCTCCTTCATCTTAGCCGCCCAGTACCTGGCCTTAATGTCCACCAGTTCCGAATTCAGCCCGGACAGCCGCATTTTGCGGTCGGCGCATGAGCCCTGACCGGGATCTGAAACGGCGTCCCTAAAATCCGAAGGCGGGAGGGGCCATTCCTGGCTGTCCCAGTCCAGTTCTATATCAGGGACCTCAGGGAATAGCGCCCACTCCCGCTCAGATTCTGACTGGTCCGCCAGCAGCACCCTGCCGCTATTTATATCTATCAGCTTTGCCAGGACCCTTAGTTTATGCCCGGCTGCGAATACCGTGCCTGTAACCACGGCGTCTATGGAAAACATCTCCTTTATCATTTTCGCCTTCTCGCCCTCCTCGCCGGTCGAAGCGGAAAGCCGCGCGCCTTTCAGGGCTTTTGCCAGCAGGGCCCGGTCGATCAGTGCCGGCTTTTATGGCCTGCCAGGCAGGCCGCTGTCCTTTCAGAGATGTAATCGGTCTCGCTCTTTTGTACTCCGTCCTTGCCGGAGAAGCACAGCACGGAAATCCTGTTTATATCGTTGGCCTCCGAGAAAGCTACGACCCCGGCCGCGAAACCTTCGCATTCCAGGCCGACCTCTCCGGCTTCGGCCGCGTGGAAGACCGTTCCGTAAAAAACGAGCAGGAAGAACGCCGTTATGGCCGCGCTTTTCATAACCCCTCCCCAAATTAAGTATACAGCCGGGGAACTCCGCCGGCAATTGGCGGATTCCCATTTCTCCTGACTTTCTTCCACCATGGGGCTTGATTTCTTCCTCCTAATTGTTATAATCGGGGTTGGGGGGGGGCTCATGGTAAATTATCTTACGGCTTTAATTGCCGCGGCGCTGGTCATTGCCGTGGCCGTCTTGCTGCGGCCTAAACTTAAAGAGCGGGCCGGCGGCATCGCGATCAGCGACGGTTTCCGGGCCAGGCGGGAGGCGATGGTGGTCGGCCAGATAGAAGCCAGGGGCGTTAGGGATCCCGGCGTGCTCAGGGCGATGAGGGAGGTCCCCCGCCATGAATTCGTGCCCGTGGAGCTGAAAAACGCGGCCTATGACGACAGGCCGCTGTCCATCGGCCTCGGGCAGACCATAAGCCAGCCTTATATAGTGGCCTATATGACGGAGGCGCTGCAGCTGAAGCCCGGAGACAAAGTCCTTGAAATAGGGACCGGGTCGGGCTACCAGGCGGCGGTGCTGGCCGGTATTGCGGACAAGGTGTTTTCTATCGAAATAGTCTGCGAGCTGGAGAGGTCGGCGAAAGAGACCCTGCTCCGCCTCGGCTATTCCTCCGTGCGCACGGTTTGCGCCGACGGTTATAAAGGCTGGCCGGAGGAGGCGCCTTTTGACGCGATAATGGTCACCGCGGCGCCCGGGCACGTCCCGCAGCCGCTGCTTGACCAGCTTAAGCCCGGCGGCAGGCTGGTCATGCCGGTAGGGACGCACCTCTCGCAGGAGCTGATCCTGATGCGCAGGACGGCGACCGGTTTTAAAAAAGAATCTCTAATCCCCGTGATCTTCGTCCCTATGACCGGGGAAGCTGAGTTGAAACACAGCGGGGCGGCTTATTGAGGATTGTCGACCGGCGGAGCAGCTAAAAAATATAAAATAGATACAGGCGACTATGAACGAACCTGTAAATTTCTCGCAGATGGAAGACCCGGAGCGGCGCTTCGACCGCATGGCGCGGCTGGTGGGCCCCGAGGCGATGGAGAAGCTGAAGAAGTCCCATGTCATGGTGATAGGCTGCGGCGGCGTAGGGTCCTGGGCGGCCGAGACCGTGGCGCGGGCGGCCGTCGGGCGCATCACCGTGGTCGACTTCGACACTGTCTGCATCCGCAATTTCAACCGCCAGCTACAGGCCCTGAGCGGGACTATCGGCAAGCATAAGGCCCTGCTCCTGGCCGAGCGCCTGCGCCTGGTGAACCCTGAGGCGCGCGTGGACGGGATAGCCAACTATTTCAACGACACCACCTCCGAAACCATGATGGCCGAGCGCCCGGATTTCGTGATAGACGCCATAGACCATATTACCTCCAAGTGTTTCCTTATAGATTACTGCCACAAAAAAAAGATCCCGCTGGTAGTTTCCACCGGTTCCGGCGGGCGGATGGACCCCACCCAGGTGCGGGTGATGGACCTGGGCCTGACCGAGATGGACCCGCTTGCCCGGGCCGTGCGGAATATCCTGCGCGAAAAATATGCTTTTCCGAGGAAAGGTAAATTCGGCGTGACCTGCGTCTGTACTCTTGAACAGCATAAGAAACCGCATGATTCCATGGAATCCACGGACTGCAAAGCCGGCTGCCTCTGCCCCCAGGGCGAGAACGAGTTCCAGAGCTGCACCAAGAAAAGCGTAGTCCTCGGCACGGCCGGTTTCGTCACCGGCGCCTTCGGCATGGCCTGCGCTTCGGTAGCGGTAAAGCGCCTGATAGAATAAAGTGGCCGAATATAATAAGCGGACGGCGCGCGGGGCTTGTTTAATAGGACAGTTTGGGCCGGTCTTGACATGTCAAGGCCGGCCCGCTATACTATAGGAGCAGCCCGGTTACCGCTATGCTTCTCAAAAACCTTATTTTCGGATCTATTCTTGCCTGCACGCCTGGCGGCGCGGCGGCGGCCGGCGATTTCGGGGATGTCGGGGGGGCGGCGCGCGAGGCGCTCGCGGAAAGCCGGAAAGGCGGCGACTCGGGGATAGTTCCGTCCTATGAGGCTATGCCCGGAAACCAGAAGGGGGCGGCAGCGGCGGTAAAGGACGATCTGAAGGAAGCCGTGCTGCGCCACCTCGGCAGATCCATCGCTTACTGCGACAAGCACATGGACGACTGCAACGGTGCGAACAATTCCATCCGGGATTTCGCCAAGGGCATCGGCGGCGGGCGCTGCAATAACAGGGGCTTCAACTGCGTCAACGAGGTTCTGGAGATGTGCAGGCAGCAGGCCGAGGAGGGGGAGATCACCCCGATGTACTTCATGGCCTGCGGCTCAATGCTGGGGAAGCTGGGCGAGCGCGACTGCGCCGAGGGCCGGGCCTCCTGCGCCGGCTACCTGCAGGGCTCCGTCTACTTTTCGCTGCGCGCGGCGGCCGGCTGCCATAAAAGTTTCGAGAACAATAAACCGAAGCAGGCCGAAGCCGACAAGCTGATAGACCGCTTCGCCGCCGCGGTAAAACAGAACGTGAAAGGCGTCTATGTCGGGCCGGTCGAGGAGTCGCAGACCGTGGGCCACCACCTGGCCTGGCATGCCGGGAAAGAAGCCGGAATTATCGGCACGGAAAAAGTCCTGGAATTCGCTTTCGAGCGCCTGGCTATGCATACCGCAGGCGCCGTAGTTGGCTCGGTCGGCCTCCCCCTCTTCGCCTTTTCCAGCTTCATGCTCTTCCACGAGATAGCCGCTTCCGAGATGAACAATCTCGTCTGCCTGGAATGGGGCCACTATTATAAAGGCAGCTACGCCAATTCCAGCGGTTCCATAACCAAAATGTCCGGGTTCATAAAATAAAGGTCAAAGAGGAAAAATTGAACCCTCTTCTTGAGGCGGCGGTTCTTTTTTTGAAAGGCTATTGCGCCGGTCTGTCCGAGCGGACGGCCCAGCGGAGTTTCGCGCAGGCCGATCGGGGATTGCCGCGGCGCTCTTCGGGAGAGGGGCGCATGGGGGAGGGCGCTATTTTTGAATAGATACCGGCGTCCTCTCCCTGCAAGAACGCTTTTTTAACGCGGCGGTCCTCGCCCGAGTGGAAAGACAGGATCGCGACCCGGCCGCCCGGCTTCAGGCACCAGGGCAAAATGTCCAGGAAGCGGTCCAGCACGCTCAATTCTTCGTTAACGGCTATGCGCAGCGCCATGAAAGTGCGCTGCAGCGCTTTCTTTATCCGGCTGTCCTCTGTTTTGGGGTCCAGTTTTTTGAGCCCGTCGCTTACGGCCGAGGCCAGGCGCGCCGTGGTCGTCACCGGCAGCAGGGCGGCCTTTATTGCCCGCGCTATTTCCTTCGCCTGCGGCTCGTCGGCATAATTAAAAAGTATCTTCTCAAGCGCCTCGGCGGAAATAGTGTTCAGCATTTCCGAGGCGGGCTTGCCGCGCTCCGGGTTCAGGCGCAGGTCCAGCGGGCCGTCGGCTTTATAGGTGAAGCCGCGCGCCGGGTTATCCAGCTGCATGGAAGAGACGCCGAGGTCGGCGAGAACGCAGTCGAAGCCGCCGCCGGCCTCGGGCAGCAGGCCGATGACGCCGGCAAAATTCATCTTGCGCGCTATGAAAACATCCGGCCCGAAGCCCAGGGCGCGGAGCCTGGCCTCGGCGCGCGGCAGCTCCAGCGGGTCCACGTCCACCGCGAAAAGTTTTCCTCCCGGCAGCAGCTTCGGCAGAAGCTTCTCCGAGTGCCCGCCGTAGCCCAGGGTGGCGTCCAGGCAGACCTCGCCGGGTTTAGGGTCCAGTATCGAAAGTATTTCCCCTACGCAGATAGGCCTGTGCATCCCGGCCGGGGTCTGGCCTTTGGCGATTATATGCTCTATGTCGCCGGCGTATTTGGAAGGGTCGAGTTCCTTGTATTTTTCCGAGAACTTGCGCGGGTTCCTCCCGCTGTAGCGGACGCGGCGTTTATGCGGCCCGGGGGCTTCTTCGCTCATAAACTGATTTTACCTCTTTGGCGGCGGGTCCGGGCGACATTACTGCCGCGGTATATGCGCAAGTATTGTATTATTGGGTAAAGGAAAACATCATGGAAAACGAAGCCCGCCTTTTGACCGACCAGGACCTTTACCTCTTTAACGAGGGGAACCATTTCAAGCTTTACGAAAAGTTCGGCGCGCATCCGGCCGAGATAGGCGGGATTAAAGGAACGCTTTTCGCCGTGTGGGCCCCAAACGCCAAAGAGGTCCATGTCATAGGCGATTTCAACGGCTGGGACAAGAGCCATGACGCTTTGAAACAGCGCGGGCAGACCGGCATCTGGGAAGGTTTCATTCCCGGGGTCAGGCAGGGTCAGAATTACAAGTATTTTATACTTTCCCGCTATAAGAATTTCAGCGCCGAAAAAGCGGACCCGATGGCTTTTGCGGCGGAGGTCCCGCCCAAAACCGCTTCCGTTGTCGGCTCATTGGCCTATAACTGGAACGATAGCGATTGGATGAAGTTCCGCGGCTCCCGCACCGGCCTTAAAAGTCCGGTTTCAATTTACGAAGTGCATCTCGGGTCGTGGCGGCGCGTCCCGGAAGACGGCAACCGCTCGCTGACCTACCGGGAAATGGCCGAGCAGCTGCCGAAGTACGTCAAAGAACTGGGCTTTTCCCATGTAGAGCTGATGCCGGTGACCGAGCATCCTTTTTACGGCTCCTGGGGCTACCAGACCACCGGTTATTTCTCGCCCACCAGCCGCTACGGCGGCCCGCAGGACTTCATGTTTTTGGTGGACCGCCTGCACCAGGAAGGGATAGGCGTGATCCTGGACTGGGTCCCGGCCCATTTTCCGGCGGACGCCCACGGCCTGGCTTATTTCGACGGCACGCACCTCTACGAGCACGCCGATCCCAGGCAGGGCTTTCACCCGGACTGGAAGAGCTCCATCTTCAATTTCGGCCGCAACGAGGTAAAAAGTTTCCTGCTCTCCAGCGCGCAGTTCTGGATGGACAAATACCACGCCGACGGCCTGCGCGTGGACGCGGTGGCCTCGATGCTTTACCTGGATTACTCGCGCAAGGCCGGCGAATGGATCCCCAAC
>JAVHPG010000009.1:0-4342 GCA_036170455.1 Elusimicrobiales bacterium | reverse complement strand
GGCAGCTCTTTTTTTCTTTACCCCCGGCGCCTCCGGGCCATTCAAAAATACCGCCGAAATTCAGATAGACTCCCTCCCGCAGTTTAAGCCCGTCCCTGACCCGCTCGTAAGTTCCATTCCGGGCAAGGCTCTCCAGGATGGCGGCTTTCGTTTCCTTGGTAAAAGGGTCTTCGGGGTTTCCGCGCAGGCGGAAGCTGACTATAAGCCCGTGCGGTTTCCGCAGGGCGAAAGCGGTAAGCCGGAGCAGGGTTTGGGCCCGGAGCGGGGGGGGAAGGCCGGCTAAAGCGTGAAGCGATACCGAGACCTGCCCCAGCGCTTTTTCATTAAAGATCCCGTCCCCGAATTTGTCCAGCAGTACCCCGTTGGTAACTAGGTTGACTTTAAGGCCCAGGCGCGAGCAGGCGCCGAGTATCTCGGGGAAGCGCGGGTGCATCAGCGGCTCGCCAAGCAGGTGCAGGAAGATGACCGAAGCCAGCTCCCCGGCCTGCGCGGCCGCGGACTCGAAGGTCTCGAGCGGCATAAAAGAGCCCGGGCGCGAGGATGAAGCGCAGAAGCCGCAGGCCAGATTGCAGCTGTTGGTAATCTCTATAAAAGCGCGCCTGAAAGCTTTTTTCATCAATGATAATTATAGCAGGCGGCCCGCTATAATTTAAGCGCTTCGGTTATTTCCACCAGGTCGGTTTCGTTGATCCTGCGGTCCGGCTCAGCCAGCCATTCGGCCTTTATCCGGGGCCGCCAGGAGTTTTCCGAAGTTATCCTGGCGACAAGCGCCCCGTGGCTGCGCAACTCGTAAAAGCGGCGCAGGCCGCTCATCCCGGTGCCCCAGTCCGGCCGCTTGTAAACGAACACTATTTCGCCGTCTTCGCGGGTGGCGCAGTAGCCGCCGCTCATCCAGCCTTTTAATTGCCAGCTCATAAGTCCCCCATATTAAGTCACAGGCCGCAGTTGGCCAGGCGCGACAGCTGCGCCTGCCTTTCCGTGGCCGCCTGCCAGAGGCGCAGCGAGAAGTACAAAGAAGAGTCTTCTCCCGTCCCCAGGGTGTAAACGCGCAGCCGGGCCTTGAACCTGCCGCCCATGAAGCCGGCGCGCGCGCTGATTATCGAACTCCTGTTTTTATTGGTCATGCCCATAGCATAGCAGGCGAACCCGACAAGGGCGTGTCGGGTTCGTTTTCTCTGCTTTCGGGGTTTTAGGGCGGCTATTTCATTATCTCGATCTGCCCTATCGAAGGCTGGGGGACCAGCGCTTTGGAGATAGCGCTGACGCCTTCTCCGACGTAGAGGGCGGCCACCAGCACCACGCTGGAGAGGACTATGCCCACGGCCAGATTGCCTTTCCGCAGCTCGGTCCCGGCGTGCAGGCTGCGGACCAGCTTGCCGAACAGCCGCAGCGTGACAGAGATGGTCATGACCGCAAGCAGCATTGAAAGCCCCAGATGCGCCGTGCACAGGAGGGCCAGCTTGCCGAGGCCCATGGTGCTTTCGCCTGGCGCCGAGATGTGCATGCGGAACATGCTTACCACCGAGCCCAGGCCATTCTGCAGTATCATCGAGGCGGCGAAAAGTATTGCGCCCACCAGCGTGCCCACCGCGACATTCCCTTTCTTGATCTCTTCTTCCATGTCGAAGTCCGGGTTAGCTTTTATAAATACCCTGTAGGTGAGGGAGATTATGAACCCCGACATGACCACCGCGAGAAAAAACTCAAAAAAACTAACCATCAGTCTAGTGTTGAACATCGTTCCTCCTAATAATATCCCGAAGATCCAGTGAAGCCCTCTTAAAAGAACGGCTCTATCTTGTAGCCTTCCGAGCCGGAAAGCAGGGCGGCGGTGTGCGTGCCTACCGTTCCCGGTTCCAGCCAGGCCGGGCCGGCCGGTTCAAGCAGCACGTACTCCAGCCCCTCGTAGCGGACGAACATATCGCCCTTGCCGGGCAGGCGCCTGATAGCCATAAGATAGTGGCCCGGAACCGCTATGCCGACCATCCTCATCCCGGACCAGTTCCCGAGTATGGAAGCCAGCAGGCCGGTTTTAGTGTCGCAATCGCCCCAGCCGCAGAGCATGGCCCTGGCCGGCGGAAGGATGCCGCAGGTGTGCAGGCCCTGGTCCATAATTGGGGGTATCTTGTAGACCAGGGCCGTCTGCACCAGCGACAGGGCGGCTCCAATAAGGTCTTCCCCGGCGTATTTCCGTTCAGTGGCTATTTTCTGGAGCGCTATAGCCAGCGGTTTAAGCAGGGCTATGTTCCGTTTTACTATTACCGGCATATCGGCTTCCACCACATTGCCGGCGCGCATCGCGAGCCCCCGGGAGCGGAGCAGGCCGCGGAGGCGGGTGTCGTATTCTATGTCGACGTCGGCGATGGCCTTTTCAGCCGCAGGCTTGCCGCCTTTCGCATAAGCCTGTTTCCATTCGCTCTGCCTCGCCGTTTCCCGCCAGGCCCTGAGCTTGTTCATTTCCGAGTCGGCGTAGCCGTAGCCGGACAGGTAATTCATGTAATCCCGGCCGGTCATGGCGAAGGCGACGTTGACCCTGTCTTTATTGAAATTTATGAAATTGTACCGCGCTTTAAGGGAAGTTCCTTCAGTGGTAATTTTCTGGGAAGTTCCTTTTTCGGTGCGCTTTTCGCGGCTGGTATATTCTTTTACCTCGGCCTTCTTGGCTTCCTGATCCTCCTCCTCTTCACCTTCCTCTTCGTCTTCGGAAGACTGGGCGCGAAGCAGGTCCGGACCTGACGGGTAGACGGCCAGTTTCTTTTCCCATTCGGCGCCGAGAAGCAGAGCCGCGGCGAAACAGGCCGCCAGGGCGGCTAAATGATGATTTTTTATTTCAGGTCCCCGCATCGTGGATGTCGTCCGCCGCTCTTTTATTTCTTCAGATAGGCGTCTATGCTCTTTTTTACTGCCGCGCGCAGCTCCAGGGGTTCTATTATAGTTATTTCCGGCATCCAGTGCAGCACCAGGGGGACCACTTCCATGTCGTGGTGGATCACCGCTTTTACCGTGACGCTGCCGTCCGCGGCCGGCTTAGAAACTTTCTGGCCGGGCAGTATCTCCTTGCTCTGCAGGAAATCCGCCGCCGGGCCCTCCGCCCTGAGCGTTACTTTTCTTTTCTTCCCGTCGCCGACGCCCCAGATGGTGGTGGCCGCGCCGAGGATCTTTTTGATCAGTTCCCGGGAAGGGGGGGTGAATTCGTCGGGCAGTATCTCCAGGTGTTTTATCCTGTCCACCCGGTATTTGCGGAACTGGTCCGCTTTCGCCGCGTCCCCGGCGGCCAGCATATAAAAGAAATTTTCGCTCGCGAGTATTTTTACGGGGCAAAGCGTTTTTTCCCGTACGCCGCTCGCCGCCGCGTACCGCACTTTCAGCTTTTTAGCGTTCTCTATGGCGAAAACGATATCCTCGTAGAATTTGCGGGTGAGCGGGTTAAGGACCCGGGCGCCCACGGTATAAAAATGGGAGTCGCCGGCGCCCGAGGCCGTGGCGCGGGCGAAAACCTTGTCGAAGGCGTCCTTGATGGCGCCTCCCAGGCCGCCGGCCATTTCGCTCATCAGGACCAGCACGGAAAGCTGCTCGCTGGTAAGGTTGAAGTTCTTGAGGGACACCCCGCTCGAGAAGGCGTAAAGGCCCTTCTGCGTGGTATCAAGGTGGAACCCGGTGAGGTTTATCCTCTCTATATCGCGCTGGATGGAGCGCTCGGAGACGCCGAATTCGGCGGAGAGGTCCGCTACGCGCACCGGGCCCTCGTTCAGCCTGTTAAGGATATTAAGGACCCTGAAATATTTTTTATCGCCCGAATCTTTCTGGTACATTCTGCCCCCTTGCTGTATCGGGTAATTATATAAATTTAAAGGAAACAAACGGAATTTTGCCGCATTTTCTTGACTGGAAAGGGATAAATGACTATAATTTATATTCTGCGGGCGTAGTTCAATGGTAGAACACTAGCCTTCCAAGCTTGTTATGTGGGTTCGATTCCCATCGCCCGCTTTGGAATTTGCGCAGACTTGGGATGTTTTGGCGATGGGAATCTTCCTTATAGAAGAAGCTCGCTGACGCTCGCATGTCGCCCGCCAGAAGCAAAGAGAAGACCGGGAGTTTCCTTAAGTAGGGGAAATTTGTGCCTCTCCCGGACAGAGCAGATTTAGTTTTTGTGCTGGGGTAGCTCAGTCGGTAGAGCATCTGCATGGTAAGCAGAAGGTCGTGGGTTCAACTCCCATCCCCAGCTTAATTTTTTGTTTAGAGACCGTTATTTAGGAGACTAAAACTATGGCAAAAGCAAAGTTTGACAGAAGCAAGCCCCACGTAAACGTCGGCACCATCGGCCACGTCGACCACGGCA
>JAVHPG010000008.1:0-20488 GCA_036170455.1 Elusimicrobiales bacterium | reverse complement strand
AGCTTACCGGTATGCTCGACGTGGGGGCCTTTGCAGAGGTCCTCGAAAGGGCCGTTCTTGTAAATACTGATGACGCTGCCTTCGGGCAGGTCATTGATGAGCTCTACCTTGTATTTCTCCCCCTTCTCCGCGAAATGCTTGAGAGCTTCGGCGCGCGGGAGTTCGGTGCGCTCGAATTTCTGGGCCTGGCCGAGGATATGCTTCATCTTTTTCTCGATGAGCGGGAGGTCCTCGGGGGTAAAGTGGTGTTCGAGGTCGAAATCGTAGTAGAAGCCGTTCTCGATGGCGGGGCCGATGCCGTATTTCACGCCGGGAAAGAGCTGGCCGACGGCCTGGGCCATTACATGGGCCAGCGAGTGGCGCATCTTGTGGACGAGTGATTCTTCTTTGTTTTCTTCGGACATAGTTTCCTTAATTGTAAAGCCCGCCAGTACCCGAGCGGGTTCTAACGGGCTCTCTGATACTTTAAATCTGGTGCCCAGTACAGGGATCGAACCTGTGACCTTTCCCATGTCAAGGGAACGCGCTACCGCTGCGCCAACTGGGCTTACTGCTTGGGATATTATATCAAAAAGTACCCAACACTTTATTTTTTGGCCTTATATTCGGCTATTATTACCGAGCTCAGGCCGCCGCGGGGGGTGAAGTCGGCGGTGACGGTGCAGGAGCGGGGCTTTACCGCTTTTATCACGTCGTCGAGGATGCGGTTGGCGATGTTCTCCATGAAGACGCCGCAGTTGCGGTACTGGAGGAAATAGTATTTGAGCGATTTCAGCTCGAGGCAGAGCTTGCCGGGGACGTATTCGATGGTGATGGTCCCGAAATCGGGCAGGCCGGTCTTGGGGCAGACGGAGGTGAACTCCGGGTGCTCGATGATGATGGTGTAGTCGCGCTGGTACTGGTTCTCCCAGGCTTCGATATCGGGCAGTTTTATGCTTTTTACGCTCTGCGCCTGGCCCTGGGTATAACCGAACTTCGTCGAGGTGTTTTTCATATTAGCTCCTTAAATTTTCGCGCGCTTCAGCCGCAGCGAATTCATTACCACCGAAACCGAGCTGAGCGCCATCGCGGCGCCGGCGGCCGAGGGCGGGATGACCACGCCCCACTTCGGGTAGAAGACCCCGGCGGCCATGGGGATAAGCACGATATTATAGGCGAAGGCCCAGGCCAGGTTCTGGTTGATGGTCCGCTTGATAGCTTTCGAAATTTTAACAGCTGTGATCACGGAGCGGAGGTCATTGTTCATCAGCGTGATATCGCTCGAGTGCACGGCCACGTCGGTGCCGGAGCGCATCGCCATGCCGAGGTCGGCCTCGGAAAGGGCGGGCGCGTCGTTGAAGCCGTCGCCGACCATAGCGGTGCGCTTGCCGAGAGCCTTGTAGCGCATCACCAGCCGGCGCTTCTCCTCGGGGAAGATCTCGGCGTGGAAAGTCTTTATCCCGATAGCGGCGGCCGCGTGGGCCACCACGGCCTGCCGGTCGCCGGAGGCCATCACGGGCTCGATGCCCATCGCTTCCAGCTCTTTGATGATCTCGGCGGCCTCCGGGCGCAGGGCGTCGGCCAGGCGGCCGTAGCCCATGAACTTCCCGTCCAGCGCGGCGAGGAGCATTGAATCGGACGAAGCCTCTATCTCGGCGCGGACGGCGGGCGGGACCGGCAGGGGCAGTTCGTCGAACCATTTAAGGCTGCCCACCACCATCTCCCCCCCGGCGGCACGGGCGCGCACGCCTTTGCCCGGCACGGCTTCGAAAGCGGTCAGTGCGAGCGGCTTTACCTTGGCTTCTTTGGCCTGGCGGCGCACGGCCTCGGCGAAAGGATGCTCGGATTTTTCTTCGGCGGAAGAAAGAAGCTGCAGCAGTTTCTTCTCGGTGGTCTCGAAAGGGTGCAGGCTTTCCAGGCGCATCCGGCCCTCGGTCACGGTCCCGGTCTTGTCGAAGATGACCACGTCCACGCCCGAGGCGCGCTCGAGCACGTCGGCGTTTCGGATGAGTATCCCCGCTGAAGCCGCCCGGCCGAAACCGACGGCGACGGCCATGGGCACGGCCAGGCCCATCGCGCAGGGGCAGGCCACGGCGAGCACCGCGGCGAAGATCCCGGCCGCGCGGGCCAGGTCGTAATAATGGAACCAGAAACCCGCGGCCGTTGCGGCTATCAGGAACACCCCGGGCACGAACCAGGCGGAGATCCTGTCCACCATGTGCTGCACGGCGCTCTTCTCGGCCTGGCTTTCCTCGACGGCGGTTATGATCTTCATCAGGACTGTGTCTTCGCCCACGCCCTCGGCGGTGAATTCGAGCGCGCCGGTCTTGTTTATGGTCCCGGCGTAGACGCGCGCCCCGGCTTCTTTCTCTACGGGGACCACTTCGCCGGTAAGGAGGCTCTCGTCCATGGCCGAGGCCCCGCCGGTGACCCTGCCGTCCACGGGGACCTGCTCGCCGGGGCGCAGCAGCACCAGATCGCCCGGGACTATCTCGGCCACGGGCACGGTCTGCTCTTTGCCGTCCCTGAGGCGGCGGGCGAACTTTGGCGCTATCTTGAAAAGCTTGGCCACGGCCTCGCCTGCTTTGTTCTTTGAGCGCGCCTCGAGCCAGCGGCCGAGGTTTATAAAGGTGACGAGCATGCCCACTTCATGCCACTGGGCGTGATAGTGCATCCCGCTGCCGGGGAAGATAGTGACGAAGACGCCGTAGAAATAGGTGACGCTGGTGCTGAGCGAGACCAGCGAGTTCATATCCGCGGTATGGGCTTTCAGGGCGCGCAGGAAGCCCTGGTGGAAATGCTTGCCGGCGAACCACCAGGCGAGCCCGGCGACGGTCATCATCGCGTAAGGGTTGATCGGCGAGACCAGGTCGAGCAGGAGGAAGCTGGTGAGAAGCAGGCCGAGCAGGAAGCGCTTCAGAAAAACGTTCTTTTCCCGCTCGAGTTCTTTCAGGGCGGTGTTCTCGGCGGCGCCGGCCGATTCGGAGAAAGCCAGGGCTTTGTAGCCGAGCTCCTCTATCCTGCCGGAGATGAGCTTTGCGTCGGCGAGGGCCGGGTCATAGGAAAGGAAAGCGGTCCTGGAAGGAAGGTTAACGGACACGCCGGCTACGCCGGGCAGGGAATTAAGGCCGTTCTCCAGCCGGGCCACGCAGGAAGCGCAATGCACGCCCTCGAGGGGGATCACGGCTCTTTTTAATTTTTTCGTCGGTAATGATTTTTTCATAGGGATCGACTAACGCTGCACTTCGAGCTTCCAGGCTTTTTCAAGTTCGGGCAGATTTTTCCACAGGCCTGAATAAGTGTCTTCAAGCGCCCTGTCCACCGTGGCGCCGTCGCGCAGCTTCCCGATGAAAATGGAGAAGCTGAAAGAGCCGCCCTGCTTTATGAGGAAGCCCGCCACCGAGCCGGCCTGCGCGTACCAGCGGTCCACATTGCGCTGACTTTCGCTCTGCGGGACCAGGTTTATCATCTGCGAGAAAGGGATGGGATAGGGCGCAACGCCGGAGCGCACTCGGTCCTCGTAAAAGACCGCCGAGGCCTGGTTGGAGCGGCTTTCTTCGTAGACCGCCACGCCTTCGTTCAGCCAGCGCAGCGCGCCGGACTGGGAGAGGCCCATGAATTCATTGAAAATAAGGTGCGTCATCTCGTGGCCGATAGTGGCCTTCAGGCCTTCCCCCTCGAACAGGAGGAGGGCATTGCCGTAAGCGGCTCCGCCCGACCAGCCGGGCTGGCCGGTCTTGGTATGGTATTCGTCGGCGTCGCGGTAGATCACCACATTGTAGGGCCGGGCCGGCACGAAAGAATAAAGGCCGAGGTCCTGCATGATGCGGGTATAGTTCTCCTCGAGGAGCCCGGCGTTGAGCAGGGCCGAGGAGGAAGAGTAGGCCTTCACGGCGAAATGAGCGGTCTCCTCGGTCTTATAGCCGGGGTCCAGGCCCTGGTAAGGCGACTCCACCGGCTGGGCGAGAGCGGCGGCCGGCGAACCCTCCGTGGGGATATCGACGCAGGCGCAGCAGGAAAGGAGGAGTAAAGCGAGAAGTGTTTTCATTGTATAAGCGCGCTTTCCTAGTACAGTTCTATCATTTTCTTCGTTATGCGCAGGCCGGAAACTCTGATGCCGTAAGGGTTGTCGGAGAAATCAAGTTTGAAAGTGAAGAGCTGAAGCAGGTAGGGAGACAAAGTGACGGGGCCGAGGACGAAGAAAAGCGGCCTGGCTTCAAGCACCGCGCCGTCCTTGATGGACAGTTCAAAATCGGCGTGCAGCCGGCGCCCGCGGGCCAGGGCGGAAACGTCCAGATTGTCGTCGAGAGTTATCTTCAGGTCGGTCAGGAAGGGGTAGCGCTCCGCGAGGTAGCGCTCCACCGCGTATTCGGTGATCTTCGCCGAGGTCACTTTTACGCCCTCAACTCCGGCGGGCACAAAAGGGTTCAGCGAAGCGCTCGCGGCGGAGAGGCCGCTTATGTCCAGCGTCAGGCCGTAGATGTCCCCGCCCAGGAGCAGGGCCGCCGGGGCGAAAAGGTTCGCCGAGGCGTAAACGCCGGAGGCCTGGTCGAAGCCGGAAAGCTTCAGGGTGGCGTCCTCGATGCCGAGCGGGCCCAGGGTGAGATTCCTTACCTCGTGCGTCCCGTTCTCCAGGAACATCCCGGCGGAGGGGCTCTTTACGTAGACTTCGGCCCTGGAAGTGTCGTTGAGTTCTAGGTCGGCTTTTTTATCGAAGACGGCGGGGAACCAGGCCTTGTTCTTCAGGGCGGAGAAGGAAGTTTCAACCGCGGAAGGCTTCTCGCCGAAGCGCGGGGTTTTATGGATAAGGACGAAAGCGCAGGCGGGGCAGGCCGGGCTGTCGGCGAATTTAACCTGCAAAGGCGACTTGGTGGCGGCGAAGCGCAGGGCGCCGGAGTTGAGGCTTTCGTCGCCGTAGATGCCTACCAGGCCGCCTTTGAGTGGGGCGTTGTTCTCAAGCAGGGCGAGGAGTTCGGCGGAGCGGAAATCGCCGGCGGGCGGCGGCGGCAGGCCGGCGAGCGGGTATTTGCCTCCGAAAGGGCGCACCAGCCCGGACTGGTTAAGCGCGCCCAGGGCCAGGACGAAAATAAGGAAGTACTTGCGGGCCTGGTGCGGCGTCATCACAGGCACGGCTATGGCCAGCGGCAGGAGCGCCGGGTAGAGCAGTTGCGGGTGGCTGCCGCGCACCACCCAGGTCAGGAGGAGGTACGGGGCCCAGAACCAGGCGGCCACCACTTTCTTTTTTTCATAGGGCATGAAGACCGAATAATACATCCAGGTCAGCCCGGCCGCGCCGAGGAGGAAAAGCGGGAGCCCTGCGGCGGACAGCCCCAGTTTGAAATAATGCCAGAAGCCGTTATAGTCCCCCCAAAGCGGGACCAGGCCGGCGGCCACGGCGGCCAGGGCGAACAGATACCAGGGCAGGTTCAGGGCCAAGCCCGGCAGCATGCCTTTGAACAGCTCGTCGCGGCTCGACGGGTTGGCGAAGCCCTCTATGATGAAAGGCGTGAGCGGCAGGGCGTAGAGCCAGAAGAACCGGTGCGAGAAAAAGCCCAGGCCGAGGCAGACGGCGAAAGCGAAAGACCAGGCCGGGTGCTCGAACTCGTCGGAGCGGATATAGCAGGCGTACGTCGCGGCCGCGAGGGCCATCAGCGCCATCTCCGGGGCGGGGCGGCGCGCCGTCTCCAGCACGAAAGGAAAAGCGAGGGCGAAAGCGGCGCCGAACCAGCCGGCCATATTCGGGCGGCTCCTGCGAACGGCCAGGAAGATCGCCAGCGCGAGCACCAGCATATAAAAAGAATTCACGACGATGAGCGCGAGGTTGAGGTCGCTGGTAAGGTAGTTCAGCACCGGCACATAGGACAGGTAGTAAAGCGGCGGGTTGAGCGTGAGGTCCGAGAACTCGGGCTTGAGGAGGGCCCAGAAGCCCTGGCTTTTCAGGTAGGCCGCGTAGCGCAGCACGCCGCCGAAGCTTTCAGCGTCGGCCTGGTTGAAGAAATAGCCGCGCCTGAAGGCCCACTGGGCCAGGAGCACAGCGTGGAAAAGCCAGATAGCGCCCAGGACGAGCAGCCCCGTGGAAAGTTTCTCCCGCCCGGGCCGCACCAGTTCCTTCTCGAAAAGGAGGCTTTCGAAGGTCATCCTGGTAGCCAGGAATTTTTTTCGCCAGGGGGAGAGGTTATCGGTATCTTCTGACATTTATCGTGGTTCCGTTATTTCCGTTTCTTCCTCGCGGGCGCGGCGGGCTTTTCGAGCGCGTCCAGCCTGGCCCGGTAGACCGAAGCGGATTTAGGCGAAAGCTCTGCGGCCAGCCTGTACTGCGCCACCGCGTTCTCTTTATCTTTCATCGCGGCGTAAATATCGCCCATCAGCCCGCGGAGCTGGTAAGAGTCCGGCTTGAGGGCCGCGGCCCTGGACGAGGCCTCGAGCGCGCCTTCCAGGTCCCCGGCTTTATAAAGCGAGAAGGCCAGCCAGTAGACGTAAACGGGGTCTTCGGGCTTGAGCCCGGCGGCCCTGGAGAATTCCTGCACGGCGCCGGCATAATCGGCCATATAATACAGAGCTTTGCCGCGTTCGGAAATAGCCAGGGCCGCGGCCGGGTTGAGGGCCAGGAGCGCGTCGAGGTCCGCGAGCACGGCGGGAAAATTGAGGGCTTTGCGCGCGCAGAGGGCGCGGTGGTAATAGGCCATCTGGAATTTATCGTTGAGCTCAAGCGCGCGGGTAAGGTCGGCGGTGGCGCCCTCGCAGTCCCCCAGCTTGTAGGCCGAGAGGCCGCGGTTGAGCAGGGCGAAGGAATAATCCGGCTTCACGCCCAGCGCCCCGGTGAAAAGGGTCACGGCCTCGCGGTAGTTACCCCCGTCCATCAGGAGCGCGCCGAGGTTATTGTAGGCGGGCAGGAAAGAAGCGTTCATCTCTATGGCCTTGCGGTAATCCAGGCCGGCCTTCTGCCTGTCGCCCTGGCGCTCGAAGACCAGGCCGCGCGAGGTGAGGGCCTCGGGATAATTTCTTTTGATCAGGAGCGCCCTGTTGTAGTTCTCCAGGGCTTCATTGTCCTTCCCGGCGGCGTAAAAGTGATTTCCCCGCTCGAAGTAGAACTCCGGCGACCTGTTGCACCCCGCCAGCCCGGCGGCCAGCAGCGTAATTAAAAGTATTTTATTCATATTTTCCCCGCTCCGGCAGTCTTGGCCTTTTCGTCTTTCAGCCCGAGCGCCATCAGCACCGCCCCGACCGTAATGGCGCTGTCCGCCACGTTGAACACGGCCGGAAAAAAAGAGAAGTCGAAGTAATCCACGACGAAGCCGTAGGCGATGCGGTCGTAGATATTCCCCAGCGCGCCGCCCAGGACCAGCGCCAGCCCGAGTGTGGCCGCCCGGCCGTTGGCCTCGATGCGCCGCCGCAGGTACAGAAGCACGGCCACCAGCCCCGCGCTGAAGACCAGGAAGAACAGGTTGCTGTCGCTGAACATCCCAAAAGCCACGCCGGTATTCTGGGCGTAGGTCAGGTGGAAGAAAGGCAGGACTTCGACGGACCGGTAAAAGACCGTCTTCAGCACCCAGGCCTTGGAGGCCCGGTCGAGCAGGAACACGGCGAGTATGACGGCCGGAACAGCTAGTTTCCTCATCCTTTGGGCGCGTCCTCCATGGCTTTGGCGCAGCGGCCGCAGACACCGGCGTGGGCCGTATTTGAGCCTATGTCGCGGCGCCACTGCCAGCAGCGGGGGCACTTGGTCCCCTCGGCCTTGCTGACCTTCACTTCCAGCTCGGGAGCGGCGGCGTCTAATTCCACGGCGGCCTCGGAGACGATGGCCACCTGGGGCCAGAGCGGGAGCACGGATTCGAGCAAAGTCTTCATTTCAGGCTTGGACGTGCGGAGGACGATGCGGGCCTCGAGCGACGAGCCCACGGCGCCTGTCTTCCGGACTTCCTCGATAGCCTTGGTAACGGTCTCGCGCACGGCCATGATCTTCGCCCAGCGCTCGAGAAGGGCCTGGTCGGCCCAGGTAGCGGGGAGCCTGGGATAGTCGGCCAGGAAGACGCTCTCTTCCAGCGACGGGTCGATCTCGGTCCTGGCGGTCTTCCACGCTTCCTCGGCGGTGAAAGACAGCACGGGGGCGCTCATTTTGAGCAACGTGGTGAGGATGTCGTGCAGCACGGTCTGCGCCGAGCGGCGCTCGGGCGCGTCGGGGCTGTAGGTGTAGAGCCGGTCCTTGAGCGAGTCCAGGTAGAAGGCGGAGAGGTCCAGGATGCAGAAGTCGGCCACGGCCCTGATGGCCGGGCGGAACTGGTAGTTCTCGTAATGCTGCTGCACCGCGGCCGCGGTGATCGCCAGGCGGGCGCGGATATAGCGGTCGGTCTCCACCAGTTTATCGTCGGGGACCCGGTGTTCGGCCGGGTTGAAGTCGCTGAGATTGCCCAGCAAATAGCGCACCGTATTGCGGATCTTGCGGTAGGTGTCGATGGTCCCGGAGAGGATCTTCTCCGAGATGCGGATATCGTCGCCGTAGTCGCACAGGGCGGTCCAGAGGCGCAGGATCTCGGCGCCGTATTTTTGGATGACTTCCTGCGGGGCGAGGACATTGCCCGTGGATTTATGCATCGCGCGGCCCTGCTCGTCCAGGACCATGCCGTGGGTGAGCACGGCCTTGTAGGGCGGGTGGCCGTTCAGCGCTACCGAGGGGATGAGCGAGGTCTGGAACCAGCCGCGGTGCTGGTCGGAGCCTTCCAGGTAGAGGTCGGCCGGGAAGAACTCTCCGGCGCCCAGCATGCCGCCCTTCAGGACGGCGTACCAGGAGACGCCGGAGTCCAGCCAGACGTCCATGATGTCTTTTTCTTTCGAGAATTTCTCCCCGCCGCAGGAGCATTTCTGCCCCGGCTCCATCAGTTTCTCGACGGGCTCGGAGAACCAGAAATCGCTGCCTTCGGCGCGGACGCGGTCTTCCATCCGCTTGAGGAAGGCGTAATCCGCCTGCACCTTGCCGCATTTTTTGCAGTAGACGGCCAGAATGGGCGTGCCCCAGTAGCGCTGGCGCGACAGGCACCAGTCGGGGCGGGTCTTGAGCATGCCCGTCATGCGGCCGTGGCTGGCCGCGGGGATCCAGTTAACGCCGTCGGCCTCTTTCATAAGCTTTTCGCGCAGGCCGTCGCGGTCGATGGTCAGGAACCACTGCTCGGTGGCGCGGAAGATGACAGGCTGCTTGCAGCGCCAGCAGTGCGGGTAGCTGTGCTCGATCTTCTTCATGGCCAGGAGGAGGCCATCGGCCTTGAGGGTCTCTACGACCTTATCGTTGGATTCGAAAACTTTCATGCCTTCGAAGATGCCGGCGTCGGCGTTGAATTTCCCGTCCTCTTTGACGGGGCAGAAGATGTCCAGGCCCCATTTCTTGCCGGCGTGGAAGTCTTCCTCGCCGTGGCCGGGCGCGATGTGCACGATGCCGGTGCCGGTGGACATATCCACGAAATCGGTGGAGATAAGCGGGCGGGTGAAGCGGCGGGCTTCCGGGAGGTGCGGCGCAAGGCAGTGGTGGTACTTCAGGCCCACCAGCTTTTCGCCGGGGATAAGTTCGCCCTTAACGGCCTCGAGGCCGGTGGCGGCCAGGAAAGCGTCGGCCAGCTTGTCGGCTACGATGAGGTACTGCCCGCCGGTCTCGAGCACGCGGTAGTCCTCTTTCTTCGCCACGGCGGCGGCCATGTTGGAGGGCAGCGTCCAGGGCGTGGTGGTCCAGATTACGATGGAGGCGCGGTTCTTCGCCACGGCGGCCAGGCCGTCGGGCAGGGTCTCCAGCGGGAAGCGCACGTAGATGGACGGAGAGGTCTTGTCCTTGTACTCCACTTCCGCGTCGGCCAGGGCGGTTTCGCACGAGACGCACCAGTAGATGGTCTTCTTGTCGCGGTGGATGTGGCCTTTCTCCAGCAGTTCGCGGAAGGCCTTTATCACCGTGGCCTCGTACTCGTTGGTCATGGTGATATAAGGCTTGTCCCACGCGCCCAGCACGCCCAGGCGCTTGAACTCCGTGCGCTGCAGGTCCAGGAAGCGGCCGGCGAATTCGCGGGCGCTCTTGCGGAAAGCGGGGATGTCCTCGATGTGGCGCTTGCCCATCTTCATCTCTTTCAGCAGGGCCTGCTCGATGGGAAGGCCGTGGCAGTCCCAGCCGGGGACGTAAGGCGCGTGGAAGCCCAGCATGGCGCGGGACTTGACGATGATGTCCTTGAGGATCTTGTTGAAAGCGTGGCCGATGTGGATATGGCCGTTGGCGTAAGGCGGGCCGTCGTGCAGGACATAGGGCTTGGCGCCGCGGCGCTTTTCAAGCATCTTGCCGTAGAGGTCCATTTTCTCCCAGGCCTCAAGAATACCGGGCTCTTTCTGGGTAAGGTCCCCCCTCATGGTAAAGGAGGTTGTGGGCAGAAAAACCGTCTTCGAGTAATCCGTTTTTTGAATGGTCATTTTCAAAGTCCTTTATAAATACATCATAATTATACAAAAAGGAGGCAGCCTCCTTTTGCCCTTTTTTAGGCCTCCAGACATCAAAAAGGTGCCAGCCTCCTTTTTTGTGGTACAATCTTGGGATGCCGAGAGGACACAGAATTTTTTTTGAGAACGCGCATTATCATATAACCGACAGGGGAAATGATAAGTGCCCCATCTTCACGGATATGGAGGACAGATTCCAGTACTTATCGCTGCTGGAGAAGACCAAGCGGGATTTCAGCCTCCTTCTCCCGGCTTTCGTCATGATGACCAACCATATACACCTTTACCTGGTGACGCCCAAGGCGAACCTGGCCGAGGCTATGTTCGCGCTGAATAATGAATATTCACACGGTTTCAATAAGAAGTATGGCAGGACCGGGCACCTTTTTGAGGGGCGGTACAAATACAAACTGATCCAGGACGACAAATATTCCCTGGCGCTGGCCCGGTATATACACCTTAATCCGGTTAAGGCCGGCCTAGCGGCAAAACCTGAGGATTACCCCTGGTCAAGCGCTTCCCAGTATATTGGGAAGGATGAAGGTTTCGCTGATAAGCATGTGGTGCTGGAGCCTCTGGCTGACAACCCGTCGGTTTCAGTAGCTAAATATCTGGAATATATGGCCGAACCGGTCCCGGGGAAGTTCTGGCGCCCCTTCGACAAGAACCGCAATGCCGTCCTGGGTGACCGGGCGTTCCGTGCCGCCCACTCCCCCCACGATACCGAGTCTTAAAAAGGAGGCTGGCACCTTTTTAATGTTTTCCACCCCTAAAAGGGCCAAAAGGAGGCTGCCTCCTTTTCAAAATTTTATATACTGGTAAAAACTCGGGCGCGGAGGTTAATTTTATGGATACTACACTTCTCACTGTTTGCGTGGTAGTGGTGACGCTGGCTTTCGTGGCTCTGGTGGTGCAGGCCGTTCTTACGCTGCAACAGGTGCGCCATACGGCCAAGGCCGTGGAATACCTGGCCCTGAACGCCGACGGCAAGCTGACGGCGCTCGACCCCTTCATCGGGGCGGTAAAATCCGTCTCCGGCGCGGTCTCGAGCGGCTGGTTCAGGCTCGCCCAGACCGTCTACGGGCTTTTCGCGAGGGAATAAATGCGACTGCTCAATATCCTGAACCGCATCTACGACGAGGAGATCCTCGCCAAGCTTACCTTTCTCAAAAGCATCAAGCTCTTCGACGGGATAAAGAAGCGCCAGCTGATCCACGTGCTTGAAAGTCTGCAGGAGCGCACCTACCTCAAGGGCGAGACCCTCTTCGCCCAGGGCGACATCGGCCGCGCGCTGTTCATAGTCTTCCAGGGGAATATCGCCCTTTCCCGCCTTGACCCGGTCACGCAGAAAAGCTCGGTGATAGCCCAGGTGCACCCGGGCGAGTTCTTCGGCGAGATGGCCCTGCTGGAGGAAATGCCCCGTACCGCCACCGCGCACGCCACCGAGGACACCAAGGTTTTCATGCTCTTCAAGATAAAGCTGGAGTCGCTTCTTTTCTCGCGCCCGGTCATAGGCGTGGTGATAGCCGCGCAGCTGGCCAAGATACTTTCAGCCCGCCTGCGGGCCATCATCGAGAGGCCGATAGGGAACTAAAGAACGGCAATGCAGACAGAAACCCAGAACAAGGTCAGCTATACCCAGTTCCTGCTCCCGGTCTTCATAGGCCTGGCGGCGGTCTATTTCATCGTCCTGGCTAAAGCCGCGATTTTTCCCTTCATCCTGAGCGCGGCGCTGGCCTATGTCCTCAGCCCGGTCATAAAATATTTCGAGGTGCGCGGGATAAAGCGCACTTACGCGGTGGCCGGGCTCTATATCGGCGCCGGGGCGCTGGTCTTCATAATCGTTTACGTGCTCATGAGCCTGCTGTCCGTGGAACTTGAATCGCTGAAGCAGGACTGGCCCTCCTACGCCGGGCGTTCACAGGCTTTCGTGATGAAATTGAACGCTAAAATGGTCGGGGACTACCCGTTCCTGGCCTCGCTGCGCCTTGAGCAGAAGATGGAACACCTGCTCGAGCTGGTGCCTCAGCTCATCCTGTCCGTCCTGCCGATGATGACGCTGCTCTTCATCGTGCCTTTCATAACTTTCTTCATGCTGGTGGGCGGCGCCGGCATCCTGGATTACCTGGTGGACCATCTGCCGGCGCGCCACGCCGAGATAATCTACCACATCGCCTCGCGCATCGACGGCTCCCTGGGCAACTACCTGCGCGGCATCCTGACGGAAGCCTTCGTTATTTTCCTGATAACCTTCGTCGGCCTGCTGATGATGAACCTGAACTACGCGGCCGTCATAGCGATAACCATCGGCCTCTCCAGCCTTGTGCCCTATTTGGGCGCTATCGTCGGGGCGGTGCTTTCGTCCATCGTGGCCTACCTGCAGTTCGGGACCCTGCTCCCGATCGTCAAGCTCCTCGCTTTTTTCACCGGCATACGGTTCTTCGACGACTGGTTCCTGCAGCCCTATATCATGAAGAAAGCCGTGGACCTCAACCCCGCCATCATCCTGCTGGCGCTTATGGCCGGCGCGGAGATAGGCGGGATCTGGGGCGTGATCTTCTCTATCCCGGTGACCTGCATAGTAAAGGAAATAATGCAGATAGCGATAGAGCTGCAGGAGACCGAATTCCGCTGGAAGCCCAAGCCGGAGCCGACCCGCGTCAGCATCCCCTATACCTGACAGGGACAACGGGCCAAATAGAACGAGGCGCTTTAGAGCGCCTCGTTCTTTGTCCGGTGATAATTCTATTTTTTCAGCGCGAGGGCGATCTGCGCCCGCAGTTCCTCGACCGGGCAGGGCTTCTGCAGGAAGCCCTTCACATTGGTCTCCTGCTTGAAGATCTGCTCGGTGGAAGGGTCGAAATGGCTGGCCGTCATGACCAGGATCGGGATCTTCTTCATTTCCTCGTCGGCGAGGAGCATCCGCATCAGCTCCAGGCCGGAGACGCGGGGCATCATCACGTCCATCAGGATGATGTCGGGCTTGACCAGGCGGGCCTGGTCGAAGCCGTCCTTGCCGTCGGTGGCGGTGTGGACCTCGTAGTCGTCGGTGCCCAGCGCCATCTGCGCCAGCTGCAGGAAGTTCAGGTTGTCGTCCACCACGAGCACGCGTATTTTAGCCATAGTTAAGGTATACCTGAAAAAAGCGGTTTGGGCAAGGAGGGAATCGAACCCTCATGATCGTGAGATCGCAGGTTTTTGAGACCTGTGCGTCTACCAATTCCGCCACTTGCCCGCTCCGCTATTCTACAAAATTTACTTCGCGGCTGCGGCCGCCCGGAGCCCGAGCAGGTCATCGATCCGGACGGGCTTCAAGCCCTTCTTTTTAGCTTCCTGCAGGATGGCCTCGGTGATGCGCAGGTTCTTTTCTTTGACTTTCCCTCCGCCGTCGTGCATCAGGATTATCGCGCCGGGCTTCACGGCTTTCAGGTATTCCGCCGTCATCTTCTCCTCGGAGAGCCTGGTCCAGTCGCTTCCGTAGGTCCAGTTGACGAGGGCGTAGCCCAGTTTGCCCGCGACCTGGCGCACCCAGGGCTTGTCATAGCCGTTGGGCATGCGCAGCACCGTAGTACGGACGCCGGCGGATTTTTCTATGGCCGCGGCGGCCCTTTCGAGTTCCCTCTTAAGTATAGCCTCGTGGTCCGGGGCCTTCCCGGTCTTGGGCCAGAACATATGGGTGTCGGTATGGTTGCAGACGAAATGCCCGGCCTCCGCCGCTTTCTTCGCCCTGTCCGGGTACTGGCGGACATAGGTCCCGACCATAAAGAAAGAAGCCTTCACTCCGTGCTTCTCGAGCAGCTTGAGCAGGTCCTCGGTGATATAGCCCGGCCCGTCGTCGTAGGTGAGGGCGAACTCGGCTTTTTTCCGGTCGCCCTCGGCGTAGAACTTTCCCGCGTAAGGTCCGGCCTCAAGGCAGGTTCCCGCCGCCAGCGAAATAAACGCGATACACATGATGAGGTATTTTTTCATAGATCAGATCTCGTGCTTCTCCAGGTTCCGGAGCCCCACTTTCCACGGTATATAAAGGGCCGCGAAATTCAGGACGAGGAACACGGCGGCGCAGAGGGCTACCGCGCGCAGATCCCAGGCGTGCGCGCGGCCGAGGCGCTCCGCGAAGTGCATCTGCACCGGCCAGGCCTCCACCCCCACCAGCAGGGAAAGGTAGCCCATCGCGCAAGCCATGTAGAGGAAGCCGCCGTAGGAGGATTCGAGCTGGTGGATATTCTCGACGTTAAAATCGGGGAAGATAGCGCCGAAGCCGATCCCCATCACCGTTATGATCACCGCGGCCACGCCTATGGTGAAGGTGGACAGGACGGAGATGAACAGGTCGGCGTGGAGCAGGTAGTTCGAAACGGCGATCAGGACCAGGCCTATCAGCACGGCGGGGACCAGCGAGACGGTCAGCTTCTCCCGCATCACCGCGGCCGTGGTCACGGGCGAGGATTTAAGCAGCCAGAAGCTGTTTCCCTCCAGGCTGACCGCCGGGAAGGTGAAGCGCAGGCCGATAGCGGCCATCACGAAGCCGGCCACCCCGACGTTTAGGAAAGAGACCATGCTCTTAAGGTCCGGCGTATCCAGCGGGAGCTGGCGGATGCTGAAAAGGTAGACCGCGATAAGCGCGCCTATCAGAATTATCTGCGACCAGTAGCGCGCGTCGCGCGCGAGCATCAGGCGGTCTTTCCAGTAAAGAGTCAGGTAGGAACGCATGGCCGGGAAGCGCGACGCAAGGCGCTGCTCCGGCAGCGGGGCCCTGCTCCCCTTGAACCTGGGCGAGCTCTGGGCGCCGCTGAAGCCGCGCATATAGACCAGCCCCGATAAATAATAGATAAGCCCGTAGAGGGCGGCGGCCGCAGCGGTGAGCACCCCGGCGCTGACGGCGAAAGAGGTCCAGTGCCCGGCGGAATAGGCCACCATGGCCTTGGTCACCCACCAGGAAGGCATATAAGGGGCCGTCGGCGACTGCAAGTACTGGATATACTGCGCCACGACCTCAAGCGAGTCCGGGCGCAGCAGCTGCTCGGGCTTGGAAAAGCGGAAGATGACGTAGACGAAAGCGACCGAAACGCTGCCCAGCAGCCAGGTGATGTCGCGCGTCTTCGACGAAGGGAAGGCGTACATCACGAGCATGCTGAAAAAGATCCCGACCGCCCCGGCGAGCATTACGAAAGGGACCATGAGGAAAAGGTAGGCCATATAAAAGCCGGCGCCCAGCGCTTTAACCCGGCCGAGGGCTATGATATAGGGCAAAATGGCCAGGACCAGCGTCCACGACGAGTAGAACACCGTCTCCAGCGCTTTATCCAGGAAGATGAACCGCAGGTCCAGCGGCGTCGAGAACAGGAACTTGAGGTCGAAGGAATAATAAAGCGTGCTCATCGAGATGATGATGGAGGAGACAATGACCATGGAGAAGGTCATCAGGAGCACCATGGAGGTGAGCTTCCAGGAGAGCATGGGCCCGATAAGCTGCACGCCCTCAAGATAGGTGAGCAGGCGCCAGAACCCGCTGTAAAGCGCCGCGAGCATCAGCAGGCCCACGGCGGCGAACAGGAGGTTCTTCACCAAATGCCAGCCCCGCAGGGCGCGCAGGGTGTTGAAGAACGTTGTGGCTTTCCTTTGGATGAGGATATTGAGCATGGTGAAGGAGGCCGGGGCGCGGCCCCGCGGCTACTCCGTTAATTCCAGGAAAACATCTTCCAGGGAGCGCGGGCCGAGCGCGCCGGAAGCCAGCTTTTTCACTTCCGCCACTGTGCCCCTGGCCACCAGGCGGCCGTGGTAGATTATCCCGACGGTATGGCAGAGCTTCTCGGCCATGTCCAGGATATGCGTGCACATGAAGACGGCGGCGCCTTCGCGGGCGATGTCGGCCAGGAGGCCCTTGAAGCGGCGGATGCTCTTCGGGTCCAGGCCCACGGTGGGCTCGTCGAAGAGCACGACCTTGGGCCGGCGCAGCAGCACGCTCGCGATAAGCAGCTTCTGCTTCATCCCGTGCGAATAGCTCTCGAGCAGCTCGCCCGAGGCGGCGCCCAGCTCGAAAGTCCCGAGCAGCTCCGGGATGCGCTTTTTCTGGTCGGCAGCGGGCAGGGAATAGAGGTCGCCGATGAAGCGCATGAACTCCCAGCCGGTCAGCTTGGGATAGACGAAAGGCTCGTCGGGAATAAAGGCCATCGCGCGCTTCGCGGCCAGCGGGTCCACGGCCAGGTCGAAGCCGGCCACGCTCACGCTCCCCGAGGTGGGGCGCATGATCCCGGACAGGATCTTCACGGTGGTGGTCTTCCCGGCGCCGTTGGGCCCGAGGAAACCGAAGATCTCCCCCGGCTCGACGCGCAGGTTCAGCCCGTCTACGGCCCTGAACGTCCCGAAATTCTTGGTAAGGTTCTTGATTTCTATCATCGCGGTAAAAAAAGCGCCGACCGGCTTTGCCTGGTCGGCGCGTCGAAACGGCTGGGGCCTTCAGCGGCCCTGTTCGCGCAGTTCCAGGTAGCTCTTCACTTCCTGCTGGTTGGTGAGCTGGCGCAGGAGGTAGTTGGCCACGTTGGCGAACTTGTCCTGGGCGAGGTCGGAGGCGTACTTGGCGCGCTCTTTCTCGAAATTCTTCAGGTCTTTGTTCTTGCTCAGGTAGAAGGCCTTGGTCTCTTCGGGCGTGACCTTCACGGCGGTGTAGAGGAACTGCTTGAACTTGGTGGCGAGGCGGGCTTTCTTGCGCCACGCTTCGTAGTCGGCGGGCGACATCATGAACTCTTTATAGATGGTCTGGTAATAAGCGCGCGGGCTGAAGGCGCCGTTCTCGTGGAACTGCGGGGTGTTCTGCACTTCCACCGCCACTTCGAAGTCGGGCACGAGCATGCCCATTTTGGTGCCCTGCTGGCTGAGCAGCTCCTCTATGACCATCTCGCGGAAAACTTCCTGCTTGACGCTCTTGGACAGGATCTCGTTGACCTCGGTGCCGGAATCCTTGACGTTGGCCATCACCCTGTTGACCTGGGTGAGAAAGCGCTGGTACGGGATCTTTTCGCCGCCCACTTCGGCCACCGCGTCCATGCTGGAGCTGGTGAACACCTGCCCGCTCACGAAGAAGATGGAGCCGACGAAGACGACCACCACTATCGTGAAGATCAGCCGCTTGTGATGGGAGAAAAAAGAGATCATTATTGTTTAGCCTCGGTCTTGTTGTTTTTTGCCTGCTGCTGGGGCTGGGGCTGCTGCCGCTCCGCGCTCTTAGCCGTATTTACGTCCATGGAACAGTTGCCGTTGAAGTGCGCGCCTTCCTCGAGCATGATGCGCGGCGAGCGCATGTCGCCGTCCAGGTGCGAGCCCGCGAGCACCTCGATATGGTCGAGCGCCGTGATGTTCCCCTTCACTTCGCCGCTGATATAACAGATCTCGCAGGAGATATCGCCCTTCACTTTGCCGGACTTGCCCACGGTGACGATCTTGGCGTCCACGATGGAGCCGTCCACCCGCCCGTCGATGCGCAGCGAGCCCTTGGCCGTAAGCGTGCCCTGGAAATAAGCCTCTGAACCGATAACGGTATCTCCGTTCTTGGTTTCGAAACTGATATTGGTGTTTTTGAAAAGCGCCATAGTATCCCCCTTTTACAGTCCGCCGAAAAGGCCGTCGAACAGCCCGGCGACATTACCGGCGCGCTTGCCGCCCACCTGCAGGAATTTCATCGGGTCGCGCGGCAGGCCGCCGGTCCAGACCTCGTAATGGAGGTGGTTGCCGGTCGAGGTCCCGGTGGAGCCCATGCGGCCTATCACCTGGCCGCGCTTGACCACCGTGCCTTCCTTGGCCAGGATCTCGCTCATATGCCCGTAAAGCGTGGAGAAGCCGAAGCCGTGGTCCACCACGGCGCACATCCCGTAGCCCTGGGCCCAGCCCGAATGCCTGATCACGCCGTCGGCGGAAGCGTAGATGGGCGTGCCGGCCTCATTGGCGATGTCGATGCCGCTGTGGTAATCGCTCGCGAGGCGCATAGGGGCTATCCGGTAGCCGTAAGGCGAGGTGACGCGGCCCTCGGCCGGCCAGATGGACGGCGTCGCGCGCGCGCTGTTATGGCGGTCGGTAAGGTAAAGTGTGATTTCGGTATAGCTGGAGAGGCGCTTGCGGGACTCTTCCTGCATCTTCTGGATGGAGTTATTGAGCGTGGTCTCTTTTATTTCAGAGGCCTTGGCGCTGAGCAGCTTTCGGAAATCTTTCAGGTCCGATTCCTGAGGGCCGCCGGTCCCCTGCTCGCGGTCGAGGAAGCCCGAATCCATGCCCAGGACCTTGCGCAGCTGGTTGTCGGTGCGCCTGGTCATCTCCAGGTAGGCCATACCCTGGTCCACCTGCTCGGAAACATAGGCCATCTTGGTGCGGAGGATCTTATTGTCCGCCTTGGTGACGTAATAATCGAAGTGGCGGCCCGCTATATAGCCGGCCCAGATGGTCATGCTGGTCCAGGCCAGGCCGAAAACAAGCAGCAAAGACACCGGCAGATTGAACCGCAGGGAAGGCATGCCGTTATGGGGAATGATAAAAACGCTGACCGGCTTGGCGATGTTTTTAAGGAAACGCAGGATGGCTTTTAACCACATTTACATATGATAACTATATTATTGCCCGCTGTCAACCCGTGGAGGGGCCTTTTTGGAGGCGACGGGGGCGGTTTTGGGCGTCCCGCTTATGACGGAAGGGTCGAAAGTCATTTCGCCGTCGCCATCAGCGTCCGCCGGCTGGGAGTCTTCGGAAGGCTGGCCCATAGGGACGGAGACAGCCCCCCCCTGCGGCGCGCCCCCGGGCATACCCGGGAGCATAGGCATGCCTCCCGGCAGGTTCCGCATGAGTGGCCGCATCTCGGGATCGTTCATGAATTCCATCATCAGGCTCAGGAATTCCGGGCGGGCGGCGTATTTCATCACAAGCTTGTCCATCCCTTTGGCGCCCTGCATCAGGCTTATCACTTTAAGCGGATTATTGTCCTTCGAGGCGGAAAAGGCCGCGGCCATGTCCGGGTTTTTCTTCATATCGGCGAGAAAAGCTTTGACTATCGGCCGGTCGGCGTACTTGCTCATCGCTTTCAGGATCTGCCCGCTCTCGTCCGGGCTCATCCCGGCGACCGTTTGCTCGCCCGGCAGCCCCCCCGCGAAAAGGCCCAGCCCCGAGCCGGCGGCGGTGGTTGAAGCGTAGACACCGCGCCCCATCGGGATGGTCCTGTTCTCGGACTGGTAGCCGGGGGCGGGCGGAGGGAAGCCCTGGAAGACGTCCTCAAAAGCGTCCTTAGCGTTGGAGATCTTGTGGTAGATGTAGAAACCGCCTCCGGCGATGATCAGGAACATCGAGACGAGGACTGCGGCCACGATCTTGAGCGTTTTGTTCCTGCCGCGCACGCGCGCCAGCTCGGCGCGGAGCCCGGCTTCCTGCGGGTCGGGCTCGGGTGCTTTCTCGGGCGGTACAGGAGCGTTGTTTATCTCGGTCATAATCCCCCGGCTGGCAAATTTATCTTTACATCCGACGGCCGCAATTGGTAAACTGTTATTCTACAAAATAAAAGCGGCCTTTTAAGACCGCTTTTTTTAAGCAAATCGGTCAACAATGCGCCCCCTTCGTCTAGCGGTTAGGACGCTGCCCTTTCAAGGCAGAGATCACGGGTTCGAATCCCGTAGGGGGCGCCAAATTCTTCAAAAACAAACCCCGCCCAGGGGTTTTGTTTTTTAGCAGCTACGGAGACTGACATAATTATGACGGACAATATGCAAGGCGCCGCAAAGATAAGCGTCAGCGAAATTTGCGGAACGGACCCGCTCACCGGGACCAACGGGATAAAGGTCCACAAGCTCATCCTGGAGCAGTGGGGCGCCTCAAAAACCGTCGAAGTGAATTTCTCGAAAGTTCTCCCCTCCCCTACTTTCCTCGAGCAGGCGGTCGGCGAGCTGATCGGGAAATTCCCTAAAGCCGAGATCATCTCGAAGCTCAAAGTAACGGGCCTCTCCCCGGCCGACAAAGCAATATTGAACGGTATCGTAGTGAACCGGTACCATGCCATGGTCAATGCCGAGAAATA
>JAVHPG010000007.1:0-4396 GCA_036170455.1 Elusimicrobiales bacterium | reverse complement strand
GCCCCGCCCTCGCCTGTCACGTCGCTTGCTTTGTCACGCCCCTTGCTCCTCTGTTGGCACCCGCCTTGCAACGCCGGCAAGGGTATTGTCCGGCAGCAAGGCGGCCGCCAACAGCAAGGGCCGCGCCAGAGCAACCGCCGCGCCAGGCTCCCGCCACGCCCGGAAGCCGGGGCCCGGCTGACGCCGGAAAAAAGCCGGCCATGCGGCCGGCTGCATCAACGGAAAAAGAGACGCCAGAGAACGAGCGGAACGGCGCACCATGCGAGAAGTGGCCACAAATTCGCCTTCACCGACAGAACAAACAAATCCGCAACAAGCGGATTAGTCACATCGCCACCATATGCGGCGAAGCCGCCGTAAAAAACAAAGATCGGCATGGCACACCACGCCAGCGAGACCAACAAATAACGGGATGCGCTCATAGAATATTGAAGCGGTTTTCACGCCACTGATGACCGTCGATCATGCCCGACCCATAAAAGCCGCTCCAATCGTAAAAAAAAGGGACAAAACCAGACGAGCCAAGCCGGAGCCACACCACCGCCGCGCAACCGCAGGCCACAAAGCCAGTTACAACAAACTCACCGACCCCGCCGGTTCGCAGACGGCCACCAAGCAGAGTTGTGCGCCGATCACTCCACCACCCGACAGGTGCGCCCGTGACAGTGAGCGAGTCGCCAATCCAATGCACAATCCCGCCCGCACAGAACCAGAACCCGAGGCCGCGCCAGTCCCACAAGAGCAAGAAAAAAAGAGCTCCAAAAAGCCACGTGGTGAGCTGATGCGTGGCACCTCGATGCTTGACCTTTCGGCCGCCGCGCATGACCGCGACAAGCCACTCCGACCAGTCGGGCGCAGTTGCGCCGAGCATTGCCGCCGGCACGGCAACCGGGTTGAAAACGGCGGCCAAGGCCGCCGCCTGTGCTACGTGGTTAATCCATCGCATGATGCCGCCTGTTGCCTCTCGATGGCATCAGTTCCAGGCTCATACTCATAGCACTGACACACCCGGCGAGGAGGCCGGAATTGAGTATTGGCGACACACGCAAGCCCAGGCCCACCAAAAGACCAGGCGGACCAGCGGCACGAGCCGCAGAGATCAGAAACGCCACCAACCGGACCGATACCGCCCTTTATTTTTCCCATGATGCCCACCTGTTCAGATACTCGACGAGATCACGACGATCCTTGCACATGCCGACCAAAGACAGCCGCGACTTGATGATTTTCGCCTCATCGGTCGCTATGTCGTTCTCCCGCGCTGCTACATCCTTCATGGCCGAAACCTGCTCGGTCGTGTCGGCTATACCAGCCGCGACGCGCTTGATAGATCGACGCTCAAGGGCACGGAACATGGCCAACTCTCGACGATGAATAGCTCTCTGGCGTAGCGATAAATCGAACTCAGAGACTGCCTGCGCGGCAGTTTCGCGCCGCTGCAATTCGCGCACTCGTTCGCGATCTACCTCGACCGCCGAGTAAAGCGGTATTCGCGCAACAACGCCGGCATAAGTCGCCGCCTCGGACGCCACAGTATTGCTGGCGCTGCTCGGCCGCTGCGCGGCCCGCGCCTCGAAGGATACCTCCGGCTGCCACCATGATCTCGTCGGGTAGCAGGTCAGAACCAAGTCGAACAGACCCTGGGCGTCCGGTCGTGGCGGACTATTCAGCCCGCCGATCGGCGGTTTCTCCCGGCCTGCCGATTGACCGTCGAAAGACGGCAACTGCCATGGCGGAGGTTCATCGGCAGAAGCACCGCTGACGGCCAGCAAAACCAAGACGGCAAACAAAGAGCGGGGCGTCATGATTGTTTCGCCGACCGACCGCCACGAGTTAGAAGGTTCAGCCCACCAAACGCCGCAGCGACCTGCCAAGCCCCGGCACCTAATGCGATCACCGCGAAGAGCCAGGCGAGAAAGACAGTAACGTCAAAAGGCGCTTCGGAGTTGAGGTAGACCCGCTCCGGCTCACGCTGTTGGAGCGCGAGCCGGATTGAGATCGGAATACGGCCCTCGGCGGTGCAGGAGGTGACCACACGACCAGCCGCACGTACTAGGCGCAAGGCTATATCAGCCTTCCGGCCAGTAAGTAGCTGCGCGTCATCCAGGAGTAAAACGGGGTGAGTTTCCTCGGCCCAGGCAATCAATTGCTCAGAACGCTCCCACACTCTGAGCCGCCGCCACTCCAACCCGCCTTTTTCATACCAGGCGACGACGCGATCATCCTCGACCCACGCCAACAACGGGTTTACCGAGCGGAGGTACAGCGCCGGCCGACCCTTCCACACGCCAGCCGATTCACCATACAGCCGGCCCAACCATCGAGACTTGCCGGACTGATTGGCTCCACAAACAAGCAGATCACGCCGGACGGATAGCGCCTTTTCCGCCAGTATCGGGCCATATTTCCGGCCCCTACGGCGGACCAGCGGCACAACAGACCGCTGACCGTCACCGACCCGCTGACGGCCCTTCCGAAGCTGCAACATAATCATGGGACCTCCCCCAGAATGTTCACAGAATAAAAGCAACCTCGTCCAATCGCGCAGAAAAACAGTGATGCGAGGAAGGGGTAAAAAACATCACAAGTTGAACTGTCCAAGTAGGAACTATAGGATGTTCAGCTTAAACGCTCATATAACCCGAACATTATCACTTTATTTCGATGACGCGCAAGTGTAAGATTCCCAAGAAAAGAGGCCGTCCGAGTAGCGGCATGGACCTACGCGAGCGTTGGAAACAGAACTCCAAGGCATATCGAGACAGAAAAAAACTGGATGGCGGGCCAGAGAAGCCCGCGAAAGACAAGCCGGCAATCCCGGCCAAGAGGAAGAAAAAATAGAGAGGCCGGCATAAGCCGGCCTATTACAACCAAGACCCCCAGGTCGCCAAACTCGCGGGGTGATGGAGTAGTGATTGCATTATACCTGTTCAAAGGCGCATCCGTGCAATAGATGGCGGACTTGCGAATACTGCGCCAAGCGGCGTCAAGCGTACATTGCCAGCTTGGCGGAAAGTCGAGCCAGATCATCATGGCTGACATGGGCATGTGTTCAACCATTCGAGCCACGCGCCAAAACCCATCTAATAAAAGCCCTGTCCGCCGATGGCGGGATGTGGACTATCGAGCAGGGCGATCAGGTCGGCCGATTGCACCTGAACCTAATCATCGACGCCCCGACACCGCCAGACGCCGGCGATATAGTCACGGCATGGCGCAGCGACGCCGCTGAAGTATGGGCAAAGTCGATACCGCGTAGCCAAATCCGGAACGTGGCCGCCTATGTGTCGAAGCGCCGGCAGATGCCGACCACGGAAGCATACGAAGGCCGCATATTCGGCACCTGGGGCACGTGGCGAGGAGCAGCTGAAGTCATGCAGTCGCGCGACATGGTGGAGACGGCGCCAATCGTCGCAGGACTGGCCATCGAGCAAGATATGGCTCGGCTAGAAGTGCCCGAGCCTGAAATACCGAGGGAAGAACGGATTGCAATTGCGCGACGCCACATGCCACGCCTGTATGCCGCAATACGCGGTACAGATTAACCAGATTGATGCTTTATTTATTCTCCTACGTAATTCGTTCGCCTAATTCGACTTTTCCCCGTTTTCTGTGGATAAGTATGACGACGAACGACAGGAATCCAGACGACGCCGAGCCTGGACTGGGCTGCTTGCAGTTTCATCAGTGTGGCCTACGGCCGCCAGCTTTCTGCTCGCTACGCTTCGCCCTGCCGCCTCCCCCGCCCACCCGGCAAGCCCCGCTTGTAGCTCCCTGCCAGCGGTTCGGCAAAAAGCACCGTCTGCGGCCCTGGAACCGTGTTTTGTGGGGCTTGCCGGCTGCGCGGTGGCTCGCCCTTCGGGCGCAACGGCGGCAAAAACATAAACCGCCACAAGGCCGGGGCGTGACCCTTCGGGTCGGGCTTTCGTGCTACGCATCAAGCCCGGCAAACCCCGCCGGTCTTGCCCCGCCGGGCTTCAATCCCTCACGCCTACGGGCCAACCGGCACACCCCGCCGGATGCCCCTCCGCGCTGCCGCTTGGAAACCATCACCCTAACCCGCTATCACGCGCCTTGCTTATGCCCCGCTCCGGCCGCCGGGCCAAAAACCCGGCCCGGCTATCCTCGCAGGGGCGCAAGGCTCGCGCCAGCTAGTCGCCAGGCGGCCTGTCACGGCACTTGCTTCCCACGAATTGACATAACGCGAGATTGCGCGCCACAGCCCTACGGGTGGTCGGCGCTATCGCGCCTCCCGACTGTGGTCCGGCTTCGCCCGCGCAATCAGCGTTATGTCAAATCGCGGGCCCCTCGCAAGTGCCGCGCCAGGCCGCCAGGTGCGGTCATGAAACCGCCACGCCTTCGCGGCACCATCCAGGCAACCCCGCCCGGCATCGAG
>JAVHPG010000006.1:0-4444 GCA_036170455.1 Elusimicrobiales bacterium | reverse complement strand
GCCCGCCGGGCTATGCAACCGGCGGGCTCTCCGAGGGTTTTGCTAACCCGGCCCGGCCGTCACACGCGGGCGTGTTGTGTCGCTGGAGGATTGTTAAAATTCGAGGTTGGGGCGGAGGATGAACTGGAAGCTGTTGGGGGTTTTCAGGCCGGGGGCGGCGCTGGAGAGGGGGCCGGTGTATTTTTTGTCGGCGGTCCAGACGAAGCCGAGGCCCAGGGTGAAGGCCGCGCGGGATTTCTTGAAGGGGAACTTTTTGTCGACTACGAGCATGTGGCGGATGGGTTCCATCTTTTTCTGGGAGAAGTCGGAGACGTATTCGAAGCCGCTGTTGTGCAGCCAGAAATTACCGCCGGTTTCCTTGAAGTCGGTGCGGCTGCGGCGGAAGCCTATGAAGAAAGAGTCGGCGATGTAGCGGTTCGCGTGGAACTTGGCGCCGCCCCGGAAGCTCCACCGCAGGCTCCTGTCGGCGAGGATCTGTTCGCCTTTGAGCTTGCCTTCCATCTGCACCCAGTTGTCATGCACGAGAGCGTTGTCCTTGATATGGTAGTTCCCGACGTCTATCAGGAGGCCGGAATAGCCGTTGCGCTTGCCCTGGAAGGATTTGTTTATGGTGTCGAAGGAAACGACGTTGCCGAAGAAAAAGGAAAGGGCCCACGGCTCTTCGAAGCCGGCCGTGACGGCCTGGACGACGTTAAGATTGCTGGCCCACTGCATATCCTTATAAAATCCGGGCTGGTGCTTCCTGACGAGCGTCCCCGCGTAGGGGAGAGGGTTCAGGCTGGCTTCGATTATAAAGGTGCGCGGTTTGTAGAAATTGCCGATCAGCTCTTTGTAGATCTCGAGCTCGGAGTCGACTTCCAGGTGCGGGATGGGCTTGCCGGTAAGGCTGTTGTAGACGCCAACGGCGGAATAATACGGGTCCAGCTCTATTTCGACGGTGGTTTTCTTTTCCGGCGGTTCTTCGGCGCGGACAAAAGCGGGGGCAAGGGCCAGTGCGGCGGCTAGAAGTAGCTTCATCAGGAACATAATTTAGGCCGTCTGACGAGCATAGCTCCCGATACGGCGCAACCATAGGTTAGCATTTTTACGATTTGCTATACTTTTCCCTATGAAAACAACTGTGCTGGCGGCGGCATTATTCCTGTTTCCCGGCGCTCTTCGGGCCGCGGATATAAAAGCGGCAGTGAGCCGGATCGCCGGTTCCCCCGGAATAAAAAACGCCTCCTGGGGGCTAAGCGTCAAGGACGCCGTAAACGGGAAAATCATTGCCGAGCGCGACCCGCGGCTTAATCTCGTTCCCGCCAGCATCCTTAAGGTTTTCGTTACGGCTGCGGCCCTCGACAGGCTGGGCCCGGAAAAAACACTGGCGACCCGCCTTTATTACGACGGAACTGTCTCCAACGGTTTCCTTAACGGGAATATTTATATCAAGGGCGCCGGCGACGCTTCGCTGGGTTCGCTGCTCGTCAAGGAGGCCGCTCCCGCCGAGGAAGTCTTCAAGGCCTGGACGGCGGCAGTAAAAGGAGCGGGGATAAACGTCGTAAACGGCTCCGTGGTAGGCGACGATTCCGCTTTCGAAAGCGTTCAGCCCGGCTCCTGGGACTGGGAGGATATCGGGAACTACTACGCGGCCCAGCCTTCCGCGCTTACCTTCGGCGATAACCAGTATAAAATTTATTTCAAACCGTCGGACACCGTGGGCGGGGAGGCCGCGGTTCTGCGCACCGAGCCGTATCTCGCCGGGCTGCGCTTCGACAACTATATGAGGACCGGGCCGAAGGGCTCCGGAGACAACGGCTATGTCTACGCTTTCCCGGGCCAGGACCTGGCGGTGCTGAGAGGCAGCATTCCGCAGGGGACGACTGAATTCGCAATAAAAGGCGCGCTGCCGGACCCCGCTCTTTTCACCGCGCAGAGTTTCAATTCCTACCTGGTAAAGGCGGGGGTGAACTCGAATAAAAAGCCTTACAAGGGCGCGCCGGCCGCGGGGGCCAAGCTTACCCTCATAGCCGAGACCGTTTCCGCGCCTTTAAAAAGCGTGGTCGGCGTCACCAATAAGCGGAGCTTCAATCTTTACGCCGAGCTTCTTCTCAGGCTGCTGGGCGGCGGCAAGCCAGACGCCGGCCTGGCGGAAGTGCGCTCTTTCGTCGCGGGTTCCGGCACGGACGTTTCCGAACTTGAGCTGGCGGACGCCTGCGGCCTTTCGACCAGGGACAAAGTAAAAGCGGAGACTTTCACAGACGTGCTGAGGCTGGTTTACGGAAAAAAATATTTCCAGGATTTTTACGCCTCGCTGGTCTCCCCCGGCGACCCCGACGCGACCGGCCATTTGCGGGCCATGGGCAGGGGCACCCCGCTGGAAAAGAATTTAAGGCTCAAGTCCGGCTCTTTGAGCGGCGTGCGCGCCTATACCGGCTACCTCAAGACCAAAAAAGGCAAAACCCTGGCTTTCACTTCAATAATGAACAACTACTCCGCCCCCGCCGCCTCCCTGGACAAACTCCACGAAGACCTCCTGCTCGAACTCTACAAAAATTATTAATTTTATTTCCCCGAACCCCCTACTCGTACCGAAGGGCTTCTATCGGGTCCAGCATGGCGGCGCGCAGGGCCGTTTTCGCGGCGGCAAGGCCGGCGGACAGGCGTCCCCCGGAGAAGAGGGGAAGGCTCAGGCTCGCCCCGAGCGACCAGCTGTTGAGCGAGGCGGGCCAATCCCCTCCGGACCAGCGGTAACTTCCCGAAGCGGAGGCGTCCGGCAGCCTCGCGCCTTTGGCCCCGGCCAGGGCGGCGGCGGAGGAGTCGAGCGCGGCGCGCGCCGAGCGCAGGGAGTGGTGATTTTCAAGGCGCCGCGCGAATACTGAAAAATCCTCGGGCGGACCGGGCGTCGGCTCCAGGACCAGTTCCGGCGCCGGAGACTGCGCTGGGCGGCCGAGCAGGCGGTTGAGTGTTCGCTCAAGCAGGCGGAGATTCTTCCTGTATCTTTCGTGCTGCCAGCGCGCGGTTTTAAGGACCGCCTCGGTTTCCAGCAGGGCGGCCTTGTTTTCGCGGCCGGCCTGGTACTTAAGGCGTATCAGCTCGAGGTTCTCGGCGCGGCGCTCCAGTGTTTTTCCGGAGAGCTTCAGGGTCTCGCGGGCGTTCAGGATGTCGGCGAAGGCGGATTTGAGCTGGAAGCGCAGCCCGGAGGCCGTCCGGTCATAGGAGGCTTCGGTTATGCGCAGCGAAGCTTTGGCGGAACTGAGCGCCGCGGGTACGGAGGGGGAGAACAGCGGCTGGGAGCCTGAAAAGCCGTAGCCGTAGGAGTCGCCGGCCGGCAGGCCCTGCGAGCCGGAGCGGTTATAGGAGGCGCTGGCGGAGAAACTGGGGTAGAACCCGGCGCGGGCCGCGGTCACTCTTGAGCGCGCGGTTTCCCGGTCCAGGTAGGCTGACGCCGCCTGCGGATTGGCGGCCAGCATGGCTTTTTCGGCCTCTTCGAAGGTAAGCGCGCCGGCGGCGCCGGAAAGGGAATAGAAGCAGAGCAGAAGGGCCAGTACTCGCAGCGGCAGCATAAGCGTGTTTTCCCGGCTTTAAGCCTTAGTCTGCTCCAGGGCCCGGGCCATCTCTTCCGGGACCAAGGCGAGCACTTTACTGATGCTGTTGCGGTTGTCGCACTGAATAGCCAAAGTGGAGGCCGTTATCCGGAAGGTCACTCCGGCCCCGGCGACGGCCCTGACGCTCTCGGCGATCCGGACCGCGTCTCCGGCGACGAATTGCGGCACCGAGGGCATGAAGCTCTTGCCCAGGGCGTTGAAGACGGAATTGCTCAGGGAATTAAGCACTATGTTGCCGAGCTCGAGCAGCATTACCTCGTCGGAAGCCGAGATCCCGCCCTGCTTGGGGAAGGAATAGCCCAGGAAACACTTGGAGATGCAGTCTATGTCCGCCGGGTCGAAGATCATGAGGGAGGTCATGGGAAACTCCCCCTTGATGTCGAAATAAACGGCGGCGGCCGGCAGTTTGCCGAAATTGTATTGCCCGACCGCGGTGCCGGGAGTGCCGCTTAACACCGTGGTATCCACCAGCTGCCAGGTGCCGGCGGAAACCTTGGAAAGCCGTACCAGGCATTTTTCAAGACTAAGCGACGCCAGGCGGCCCACTACCGTGTTCTCTATAGGGTTCATAAATTTTCCGCCTTACACAAGACGACTGATGGCTTTTTCAAGTTCATCGCAGGAGAACGGCTTGCGGATGATGGCGGCCGCGCCTTTTTCAAAGATCATTTTATCTATCCCTTCCTGTTCAACGGCCGTGATGACTATCACTTTGGCCGCGGGATCTATTTTGCGGATTTCCTCCAGCGCTTCCAGGCCCGACTTGCCCGGCATCACCATATCCATCAGCACCAGGTCCGGGCGCAGGGCCGTAAAGGACGTGATCGCTTCGTTGCCGTTCTCCGCTACGCCCAATA
>JAVHPG010000005.1:12773-20806 GCA_036170455.1 Elusimicrobiales bacterium | reverse complement strand
AAAATGTCGCTTTCGACCTGCCTGATGAAATCCAAATCCTGCGGGAAGCTCGGCTGCATCCTCGGGAACCTGCTCTCGGAAACCAACAACAGTTTCCGGGCGGCCATGGATAAGAACATAAACGAACTGCTCAAGTGAGAATACCGCGACCTATGCCGCCTAAAAGAATTTTCCTCGAAGAAACCTACCTGCGCTACAACAAGCCGGAATTCATCCATCCGGACCCCCTGGAATTCGTCTGGCGGTACAAAGGCCGCGCCGACCGGGAAATAGTCGGGCTGATAGCCGCCTGCCTGGCCTACGGCAATGTGACGCAGATACTTAAAAGCGTGGAGAAAGTGCTGGGCCCGATGGGGAGTTCCCCCGCCGCCTGGCTGAAGACCTCTTCCCCGGCAGCGATCAAAAAGACTTTTGTTTCTTTCAAGCACCGCTTCACGACAGGGGCCGAAATGGCCGTCTTCCTCCTTAATATAAAGCATGCTCTTGAAAAGCACGCCTCCCTCGAAAAGCTGTTCCTTGAAGCTTACGACAAGGATGCGGCCACGGTGGAAGAAGCTATCTATAAATTCATAAACAAGTTCAACGTGCTGGGCTGCGCGCCTTCCCTTACCCCTTGCCCGGAGCATAAAAGCTCTTTCAAGCGCGTGAACCTCTACCTCCGCTGGATGGTGAGGAACGACGCGGTGGACCCCGGCGTCTGGACCGGGGTCTCCCCCTCCAAGCTGATAATCCCTCTGGACACCCATATGAGGCAGGTCTCGATGGGGATGGGCATAACAAAAAGGAAAGACACCTCTATGAAGACCGCCGCGGAGATCACGGCTTACTTCAGGAAAGTGGAACCCCTGGACCCGGTAAAATACGATTTCGCGCTTACCCGCGCGGGCATACGCAGGAACAATGTAAAAGACCCGGCACAAAGATGAATTTTAGTAGAATATAATCTCTCGCGAATTTGTCGGTGGGGCCCGGCAGCGAGCTCCCTAATCTGTCAGCCAGGAGGAAAAATGAACATAAAAGGTACCAAAACCGAGAAAAATCTGCTTGCCGCTTTCGCCGGAGAGTCGCAGGCCCGCAACCGCTACAGCTATTACGCGAGCGAAGCCAAGAAAGAAGGCTATGTGCAGATAAGCCTGGCTTTCGAGGAAACCGCCAACCAGGAAAAACAGCACGCGAAGCGCTATTTCAAACTGCTTGAAGGCGGCGACGCCACTATTACCGCCACTTTCCCGGCCGGAGTAATAGGCGACACGAAGGCCAACCTGAAAGCCGCGGCGGGCGGAGAGAATTTCGAGTGGACCACCCTGTACCCCGGCTTCGCGAAAATAGCCCGCGAAGAGGGTTTCGAGACGGCGGCCAAGACCTTTGAATTCATCTGCGTGGCCGAAAAGCAGCACGAAGCCCGCTACCTGGGTTTCCTCAAGAACCTGGAGGAAGGCAAAGTTTTCAAGAAGGACAAAAAGACGCGGTGGCGCTGCCTGGAGTGCGGCTACGTCCACGAAGGCGAAGCGGCTCCGGAGAAGTGCCCGGCCTGCGCCCATCCCAAAGCATACTTCGAAATGCTCGGCGAGAACTGGTAACAGCAAAAGGAAACTATGGACGAAAATATAAGCAATGAAGCTAAAAAAGAAGCCGTAAAGCGCACGGTGACCATGCAGGGCCGCCCGATGGCGCTGGTCGGCGGCGAGATCAAGGTGGGCATGGCGGCGCCCGACTTCAAGGTTACGGCAAACGACATGCTGCCCATGAAGTTCTCCCGCACTTACGGCGGCAAAGTGGCCGTCATAAGCGCCGTCCCTTCCCTGGACACCCCCGTCTGCGACCTCCAGACCCGCCGCTTCAACAAGGAAGCCGAGGCGCTGGGCCCCGACGTGGGCGTGCTTACCATCAGCATGGACCTGCCTTTCGCCCAGAAGCGCTGGTGCGGAGCGGCCGGAGTAAAAGCAGTAAGGACTTTCTCCGACTACCAGAAGGCTGATTTCGGCAAGTCCTGGGGCATCCTGATAAAGGACCTGCGCCTGCTGGCCAGGGCCGTCTTCATAGTGGACAAAGACGGCATAGTGAAGTATGTGCAGCTGGTGCCCGAAGTCTCTAAAGAGCCGAACTACGACGAAGTCCTTACCGCGCTGCGGGCTCTGGTATAAAAGAACTGCTAATCAGTATCAAGGAGAATAACATGGCCGAAATAATGGAAGTTTACAAATGCGAGCTTTGCGGGAATATAGTGGAAGTGATGCACGGCGCGGCCGGCGCGCTTGCCTGCTGCGGGCAGGACATGAAGCTGGTGAAAGAGAACACGGTTGACGCCTCCAAGGAAAAGCATGTGCCCGTTATCGAGAAGACCGAGAAGGGAATAAAGGTCAAGGTCGGCTCGGTGCCGCACCCGATGGAAGAGAAGCATTTCATAGAGTGGATCGAGCTCATCGCCGACGGCAAGGTGTTCAGGGAATTCCTGAAGCCGGGCCAGCCCGCGGAAGCCACCTTCTGCCTCTGCTTCACCCCCAAGACCCTGGCGGCGCGGGAATACTGCAATATGCACGGGCTCTGGAAAGCCTAAATTAAGGAGATAATAATGAAAAAATACGTATGCAAGCTTTGCGGATACATCTACGACCCCGCCGTGGGCGACCCTGACAACAATATCCCCCCCGGCACGTCCTTCGAAAAGCTGCCCGCCACCTGGCTCTGCCCCGTGTGCGGCGCCGGCAAGGAAGAGTTCGAAGTCGAAGCCTGAACCTCCGTAATATAAAAAAGGCCTGGACCGCTCCAGGCCTTTTTTTATACCCGCAAAAAACACAAAAGAGCGGGCATTAAATATTGCCGGATAAAGCTCTATTTGATAAAGTCAGGGTAAGGAGCTGACCGGGGACTATTTTGCGAGACCCGGGGCTATACTTCCAGGGATAGGCGATCTGCTCCTGTCCGTTCCGCGCGCTTTTCCCGATAGTTTGGTGGACATATGGACCTTACCACTATTGCCATAATTATCTTCTTTGTAACGGCCGTAGGCCTCGTCTCGATATGGCAGCACCGCCTGGAGCGCGAGCGCGACGCGGAGGACGAAGCGAAGCTCAAAGAACAGCTGAAAGAGGGCAAGGAGCTCGGCACCGATAAGCCCGTCACGCAATCCGCCCACATCCACGCGGATAAATGCATCGGCTGCGGCAGCTGCGTCCTGGCCTGCCACCAGGGAGACGTCCTGGCCGTGGTCTCCGGCCTCGCGCGGGTGGTCCACGCCTCCCATTGCATCGGCTGCGGCAATTGCGAAAGAGCCTGTCCCGTCTGTGCCATAGAGGTGGGCCTAGGGGACGTTTCAAAACGCCCGGACATACCTGTGCTCAGCCCGACGCTTGAATCCAGCGTCCCCGGCCTGTACATAGCCGGCGAGCTGGGCGGGATAGGCCTGGTAAGGAACGCCATAGAGCAGGGCAAAACGGCGGTCAACGACATAGCCAGGCGCCTGAAAGAGGAACCGAAGCCCAAAGCCACTGGCGTTCACGATATCCTGGTGGTCGGAGTCGGGCCGGCCGGGCTTTCCGCCCTGTTCCGCGCGGTGGAGCTCGGGCTGGATTACGCCGCCGTCAGCATCGACGACGTGGGCGGCACAGTCTATAAGTACCCCCGCCGCAAGCTGACCCTGGTGCAGGCCGCCGAGATGCCGCTTCACGGCAGGATCAAGGAAGGCGAATATTTCAAGGAAGACCTGCTGAAGATGTGGAGCGACACGGTGTGCAGGCACGGCATAAAGGTCCAGATAAATGCGGCCGTGGAAATGATCGCCCCGGCGGACGGCATCCTGGAAACAAAGACCAGCGCCGGCCTTTTCAAAAGCCGCTTCGTGGTGCTGGCCCTCGGGCGCAGGGGCGTGCCGCGCAAACTCGGAGTTCCGGGGGAAGAAGCCGAGCATGTCCTGTACGAACTGGCCGACGCCGCCGCCCTGAAGGGGCAGCGGGCGCTCGTGATCGGCGGCGGCAACAGCGCGGTGGAAGCGGCCCTGGGTTTAGCGGGCCAGCCAGAGAACTACGTGGTTCTCTCCCACCGCAAGAGCGATTTCTCACGCCTGACCGGCCGCAACAAGGAGCGCCTGGACAAAGCCGTGGCCGAGGGAAAGATCCACCTCATAATGTCTTCCCAGGTCAAGCATATAGCGCCGAAGAAAGTCGTCCTCCACTCCTGCGATCCGGGAGGGAAGGAAGTGGCCAACCTCGATAATGACTGGGTGTTCGTCTGCGCCGGCGGCGACCCCCCTTTTCCCCTCCTGCACAAGATCGGAGTTAAATTCGGAAAAGCCCCTGAAACGGAAAACCTAGAAGCCGGTGAAGCAGGAACTTCCGCTGAAAAAACCCGGGCCAGAAAGGAGAAAGCATGAGCGCTCCGGAGAACCGCACCGCTTCCGTAGTATTTACCGTCCTCGGCTCGCTATGCGGCGCGGGACTGTCCGCAATGGCCTGGATGGGGCGCTACTATTACCTGCTTCCCATGGCCGAGAGACCACTGAGCGAACTGCACTCCAAGCTGCGCCCTTCCGGCTCTATAGGACTTATCTACGGCATCATCGGCCTCACTCTTATCCTCCTTAACCTCGGCTACCTGGTACGCAGTTCTTTCGTGCGCCTGGACTGGATGGGCAGCCTGAGGTCCTGGATGTCGATGCACGTTTTCACGGGCATCACCGGCGCGCTCTTCGTGCTGCTGCACAGCGCGTTCCTGCTGCGCAATCCGATGGCCGCCCTGGCCGCCGTCTCGCTGTTCATCGTGGTGGGCAGCGGGATCATCGGGCGCTACATTTACACACACGTGCCGCGCTCGCTGCAAGGCAGGGAGCTTGAACTCAGCGAGCTGGAAAAGGCGATAAAAGAACTCCACCAGGAACTGAGCAAAAGCGGCGTAGAATTGGCCGAAGGGACCGGGGAAAGCGAAGCGGCGTCCAAGAGGAACGTGCTCTCGGCCCTGACGGGGATGATAGACTCGGACCGCGCGGAAAAACTTGAATTCGAGAACCTGCGCCGTGCCGTGATGGCCTCCCCGCAGATGGCGGCCTCCGCCGCCGGGATACTTCCGCTGGCCCGCCGCTATCTCCGCGAAAAGAGCGGGCTGGCCCGCTACCAGGAGCTGCGCGAACTTATGCGCTCCTGGCGCGTCTTCCACCGCTGGTTCTCGATCATGATGCTGATAGTAGCCATCCTGCACGTACTGGTGGCGACCAACCTGGGAGGCCTGGGACTTTCCCTGCCATGAAACGGCACGCGCCCCTCATCGTTGGGATCCTCCTCGCGGCCGCCCTCGGCGCTTCGCTGCTGCTGTTCCGTTCCTCACCGGGCGATCTTTCCGCCCCCCACATGGCGGTGGCCGGCTCTTCTTTCATAGGCAACTGCCGCAAATGCCACGACTCAAAGGGGCTGCCGGCGGGCTGCCTTTCCTGCCACGCGGAAATAGCCGCCCAGTTAGCGGGGAAGAAAGGCTACCATGGCAGCGTCATCGCCGATAAGGCGCAGAACTGCGCCAAGTGCCACTCCGACCATAACGGCACGGCTTTCCCGCTGGTGAACAAAGTCTCCTGGGGCGGCGCCGAGCCTAAAACTTTCGACCATTCCTACTCCACCTATACGCTGAAAAGCAGCCACGACAAACTTGCCTGCGCCGACTGCCACGTTAAACGCGCGCCGCCTTTCTTTCTCCCCGACTTCCCCAAGGCCCGGCGTACAGCCACTTTTCTCGGCCTGAAGCAGGACTGCGTATCCTGCCACAAGGATCCGCATAACGGCGGCCAGGCCGCCAGCGCCTGCGAAAAATGCCACTCTCAGGAGAAGTGGAAGCCGGCCCCTGGCTTCGACCATGACAAGTCTTACCCGCTGCGCGACGGCCACGCGAAAGTCGCCTGCGGAAAGTGCCACGCCGCCGGCCCCCCCGCTGCTGGAAAGATCTTCGGAAAGATCCTCGGGAAGAAGTGCGCGGACTGCCACAAGACGCCCCACCGGACAAAGTGGAACCTTGAGTGCGAAGCCTGCCACACTAAAAATGCCGTGCCCTGGGACACTGCGAACCCGCGTATGACCAAGCCCCAGCACCTGGTCACCGGCTTCCACCTGGAAAAGCCCCACGCCAAAACCGCCTGCAAGCCCTGCCATGACCCGGCCAAGCCTTACGTCCAGCGCTACTCCCAGCCTGGCGCGCCGGGCCGCGCGCGCGCCCAGAAGGTCTGCGAGGCCTGCCACAAGGATGAACACGCCGCGCAATTCCTGCCTGCCCATCCGCGCTGCCTGGATTGCCACAAAGAAACCGAGTTCAAGCCTTCGACCTACGCCGTCAAGGACCACAGCACCTGGCCGCTTAACGGGGCCCACAAGAAAGCTCCCTGCGCGGCCTGCCACGTGCGCGACGCGGTCCTTGGAGCCGTGCGCTTCGTTAAAATCCGGAAGGATTGCGCGTTCTGCCATAAAGACCCTCACGCCGGACAGTTCCAGGCCGGCGGGAAGACGGTCTGCGAGACCTGCCATCGCGACGAACTCTCCTGGAAAAAAATTATTTTCAACCATGAAACCATGTCCCGCTTCAAACTGGACAAGGCCCACGCTAAAGTCGCCTGCAAAGAGTGCCACCCGCAGGCGCTTACGCCGCAGGGCAGGAAAGTGACGCTGTACAAGCCGCTGAAATACGCCTGCGAAGACTGCCACGCGGTGCCGCGCTGAACTCCTCTCAAAGCTGCCAGTGACTTTATAAGAGCTCCGGAATTTGATTATTATTTGCGGATTTAATGAATCGGGCTTGATTCAGCTGTGGTATAAAATATCTATGACAGAACTTAAAGACTGCTCCGGTATAAACTCGGCGAGGGACCGCCGGCGCGGCGCAAAGTTCCCTCTATGGAGCCGGGCATTCCGCCTCCCCCTTCTACTCCTTATAACTATAGCGCCTGGCTTTGCGCCGGCCGCTTTTGCGGCTTCGCCAGTGGAGACGAACCAGTCTTCTCCGGCCAGGAGAAAAAACCCGGTCAAGAAAGCCGTGACCAAACCGGCAGCAGTGCCGACCGCAGTCCCAGCCGCAGTTTCAGCCCCGGCTCTCCCGGCTGCATCGGCGCCCGCCGGGGCGCTGTCGACCTCCGCTGCGTCCGGGCTTCCGGGGCAGCTCCGCTGGGAGCAGGAGTGGGGCCCGCTTGTCCCGCACAAAACTTTTCCCCGCGACTGCTCCCTCTGCCATCTGCCCAGCCGCTGGGACGTCATACGCTCCGATTTCAAGTTCGATCACCTCAAGAAGACCGGCTATGCGCTGGAAGGCGCGCATGCCGAAGCGGCCTGCCTGCGCTGCCACAATGACCGCGGCCCGGCCAAGACTTACTCCGCGCGCGGCTGCGCCGGCTGCCACGTAGACCCTCACAGGAGCTCCCTGGGGCGCGACTGCAAGCGCTGCCATAACCAGAACACCTGGGAAAGGCGGACGGGCCAGGGAACCCAGATAGCCGACCACGCCCGCACCCGCTTCCCCCTTACCGGCAGGCACGCGATCCTGCGCTGCGAACAGTGCCACCTTAATGCCGCCTCGGGGGATTTCCAAGGGGCCTCTAAAGAATGCTATTTGTGCCATCAAAGCGAGTTTGCTTCGGCCCCGGGGCACACCGGCCCCAGCTATACTCGGGACTGTACTACCTGCCATAAGACCACCGCCTGGGCGGGGGCTGGCTTCAAACACTCTCCCGGAGCTAATAACTGCGTCTCCTGCCACCTGGCTAACTATCAGACCGCGCCCAACCATGTGGCCAAGAGCTATGCCCAGACCTGCGGCCAGTGCCATAACCAGAACAGCTGGCTCGGGGCGGCCTTCGTTCATTCACCGTCCATGACGAACTGCGCCTCCTGCCACCTGACTAACTACCAGGCCGCGCCCAACCACGCCGCAAAGAGCTATTCCCAGACCTGCACCCAGTGCCACAGCCAGAACACCTGGCTCGGGGCCACCTTCGTGCATGCGCCGTCCATGACCGACTGCGCCTCCTGCCACCTGACTAACTACCAGGCCGCGCCCAACCACGCCGCAAA
>JAVHPG010000005.1:0-12673 GCA_036170455.1 Elusimicrobiales bacterium | reverse complement strand
CCGCAAAGAGCTATTCCCAGACCTGCACCCAGTGCCACAGCCAGAACACCTGGCTAGGCGCCGTCTTCGTGCATGCGCCATCCATGACCGACTGCGTCTCCTGCCACCTGGCTAATTTCCAGGCGGCGCCGAACCACGCGGCGAAGAGCTATCCGCAGGCCTGCACCCAGTGCCATACCCAGACCACCTGGCTCGGGGCTACTTTCGTCCACTCTGGCTCGATGACAAACTGCGTTTCCTGCCATCACGCGGACTTCACCGCCGCTGCCTCCCCTGTGAACCACCTGACGCAGGGTATTATCGAGAACGCCTGCAGCCAGTGCCACACTAATAACGGCTCTCCCTGGCAGCCCACATCGTACAACCACGGGAACTGCTATAACGACGTTACCCACAAGGCTCATGAGAACGCCCGCTGCGTACAGTGCCACCCGGCCGGCTACACCGCGGCAACTTGCACCGCCTGCCATAAGAACCGCTCATCATGCGACTAATAAAACTGCTCTCCTTGACGTTCACTCTTGTTGCTGTCCTGTACCTGCCCGCACTGGCGGAGAATGATAGTGTCCAAGGTCATATCCTCGGTATCCCGGGCCCGGCTGTAAGCGTGGACATGGACGTCTTTCACGAGCTGAAGCCGGGAGACATAGGCATCCTGAACCGCAACGGGGTACGCATGGCCTCGGTGGAAGTAGTGCGGGTGGAGCAGGATAATATTTTCCTCCGCGCGCTGGACAGCACCAGGGATTTCGCTCCGCAGGCCGGAGACATAGCGTATTTCACGACCGGAGACCATCCTTCCGCCGGAACCGGCGCGGGCGCCGGGCTCGGGGGAGAAGACCTGGTCCCGCTACTTACCCCGGTGACGGAGGCGGCACCGGAGATAAAAAAACCGGCGCGCAAAGTCTCCTCCCGGACGCGCGGGCGCATACAGGCCAGGCAGTTCTACCAGACCGTAACTCCGGGGAACTATAACCAGCGCATAACACGGGTAGACACGGACGGCGCGGTAGACCGCATCGGCGGCGGCCCCTGGACCTTCCAGTGGTCGGGCAACGGGAGCTATCTCGACGGCAACCGCAGTTCAGCCTCCACTAATTTCCGGAACTTCCAGCCCCGCGCCCGCCGCCTCGCCTTCTCGCACCCGCTCGGCGAGACTGGCTTTTTAACGGCCGGGCGTTTTTTTCCGAAAGAATTACCGGGGCTGGGGACCGTGGACGGCGCGGCCGCCGAGGCCCGGGCCGGCTGGCTGAACGTCGGGGCAGTGGCAGGAGCGCGGCCGGAGCGCCGGCTGCAGGGCTTTTCCTCGCATGAACTGCTGGGCGCGGTTTACGCCTCGGCCGCGAAAGGCACCCCGGGCAAGGGCTCCTACGCCGCGACGCTCGGGCTCATGCACACCACCTGGCTCGGTAAGTCCGACGAGCTGGCGGCGCTCTTCGACCACAATTTCGACCTCGGGCCGCTCCTGAGCGTCTACCAGACGGTGCAGGTGGACGTTAACGACGATGCGGCAAAGTTTAATGAGGGTGCGCGCCTGACCCGCATGGACCTGTCGGCGAACTCCGCCTTGAAGAAATGGCTGACGCTGCGCGGCGGCGTCAACCATTATGAACCTATAGATACGGCCGCCGAGCGGGCATTTATAGGCGGGGATTCCCTGGTTAATATAGACAACGGCTACTGGCGCTGGTGGGTAGGGAGCGGGCAGACCCTCCCCTGGGGCCTCGGGCTGGACGAGGAGATCTCCTGGACCGATACCCAGGGAAAAATGCAGCCGGGGCTCTGGCGGGCGACGCTCTGGCGCCAGGGCCTGCCCTGGCTGCCGGAAGGCAACACTTATCTGACCGTCTATAATGTAGCCGGAGCGCAGGGGGACGACTACGGCAGCGCCGTCGGGCTCGCGCTGCCGCTGCTGGAAGGTAAATTTATCGTGGATGCCGGCGCCGGGTTCCATTACGACAGGAGCACCTCCTCCCGCAGGAACCTGAAACTCGGCGACGCCAGCCTGCGCCTGGACTGGCGTCCAAGCAAGGTATGGCAGATAGACACTTCACTGTCTAAAGTATGGAGCGGTGCGACCCGCAGCTACAGCTTAAGCTGCGGACTGTCTTACAGGCGGTAAGACAGCCGAATTCAGTACTGCGACGGAGATCAGGAACATTCGGCCCGGGGCATTGCGACGCCGGGCTCCAGCCGCTCTACATGCCGCGGCCCAGGGCTTTCCTTATATTTTTATAAAAACTGTGGCAGGCCGAGAGGGCAGCGTCCACACAGGACAGTGAGATCGGCTTGAAAGTGGCCGCGGCGTTCGTCGGGATGCAGTAGGTGGAACAGTATTCAAAGAGTTTCGTCCTGGCCTTCTCCAGCGCCGCGTTCGCCGACAGGTCGGTGGGGTCGGCTTCCACGGTCCTGAGCAGCACCGCAAACTGCATCTGGCTATAAGCGCCGTTTATCTGCTTTTCCGCGTCAGGGTCCCTGCCAGTCCCTTTTTTCCATTCATTGACCAGCGAGATCGGGCGCAGTTTGGAAAGCCTGTCCTTGATCAATTCCTTGCTGCCGGCCAGTCCCGACCTGACCGTCCTGAGGTCTGAGGGCGGGACGATCTTGGCGAGGGCCGCCTCGAAGGACTCTATATCCTTCGCAGTGACCTTCCCGGCGTCAAGCTTCCGGATAAAACCCTCACGGCTTACCCTTAAGGTCTCGCTCTGCAGGTCGGCAAGATATTCCTCCATGTCATGAAGAGAGACCAGGAAAAACTCCATTTCACTGACATAGGGCGGCGGCAATTTTCCCGCGAACGCTTTCAGCGCGACCAGAAGCCTTGTCTGTGTTTCAATTTTTACCATATCTCCCCCTCACGGTACTAAGCCTGTCCGGGACCTGGAGCCAGGTCCCCGCCTGCGCTTATGATACAAAAATATACATAAACTTTACTCCGCGCGCAGCGCGTCGGCGGGCTTAAGGCCGGCGGCGACCCAGGCGGGGTAAATGGCGAAAGCGAAAGCGGTGAAAGCCGCTATCAGCACGGAGACCAGGGGCATCCAGGGCTTTATAGGGCTGCCGCCCATCCCCAGGATCACCTTTATAGGGACTCCCCACAGGTAGCCGAGCGCCGAGCCCAGCACGCCGCCTATCAGCCCGAGCATGACGGCTTCCACGATGAACTGAAGCATTATATCCCGGCGGCTGGCGCCTATAGCCCGGCGTATCCCTATCTCTTTGGTGCGCGCGAACACCGTGGCCAGCGTAACGTTCATTATGCCGATGCCGCCGGCGATAAAGGCCAGCATCCCCAGGGAGATCGTGACCAGGGCGCCCTTTATGCTCGCGGCGATCCTCTCGCGGATGACCTCGAGCTGGTTCTCGACGATGAAGAAATCCCCGTCCCCGAAACGGATCTTGAGGAAATTGTTGATCTTCCGCATCGACTCGTCGAAATTCTGCTCGCTGCCGGTGTCGATGTTTATATCCAGGGACTGCTGGCCTATGAAATTGTAATGGACCAGCGTCGTGACCGGCGCCAGCACTTTATATTCCTGGGAGCGGCCCATGATAGTGTCCGGGCGCTTCGAATACGGGAGCTCCTCGAGGACGCCGATCACGGTGAAAGTGAAGCCGTCTATATTGACCGTCTTGCCGACCATATCGTTATGGGCGACCAGCATGTCGAAGCCGCCGGTGAAATTATATTTCTTCATCATGCTCTTGCTGAAGCTGTTGCCGGGCGGAGGAGCGGCCTTTTTAACCAGCACGCACACCCTGAGCTTGTTCTCCACGTCGTGCCAGTCCAGGAAGCGGCCCTTCAGCGTATAGATGAAGTCCCTCTTGACCCACTCCGGGGTCACGCCCATGAGGCTGGTGGTCATGCGCTGCTCGCCGTAGACCAGGACGTTGCGCCAGTCGCGGCCCTCGGGGGAGACCATGTAAAGCTCCGGCATCTTCTCGCGCAGCCTCAGCACGTCCTCGTACCTGAAAACGGGCGGCGGGACGTAGTCGTCGGGGGAGGAGTAGGTCTGGCTGTAGTTCTGGGAGATCTTCAGCCTGGCCATCCCGGAAACCTGCTTCTGCCGCTCCAGGTGGGCGTAGGTAGCGAAGATGGCGGAGAAAGCGTCGATGAAGACGACCGAGCCGGCCGCGATGGCGAGGAAACTGAGCACCGAGCGCGTCTTGTGCGCCCAGATCTCGGTAAAACCCGTTTTGACGGCGTTAAGCAGGGCTCTCACGGTTCCAGCCTCCCGTCGCGCATGCGGAGGTTCCGCCCGGCCCTGGCGGCCAGTTCCTTGTCGTGCGTCACCATGATCACGGTTATCCCTTCAGCGTTAAGGTCAGTGAGCATCTGCATGATCTCTTTGCTCGAGGCGGAATCCAGGTTGCCGGTAGGCTCGTCTGCGAGGATAAGCTTTGGGGAATTGGCCAAAGCCCGGGCTATGGCCACGCGCTGCCGCTCGCCCCCGGAAAGCTCCAGCGGGATCTTCTTTTCCTTGCCGTGCAGCCCCACCCGCTTCAGCAGGGCGTGGGCGCGCTCGCGCATCTCCGCGCGGCCCGCCCCGGCGTACATAAGCGGCAGGGCGACGTTCTCCACGGAAGAAAGCCTGTTCAGCAGGTGGAAGGACTGGAAAATAAAACCTATCTCGTCCCGGCGGGTATCGGAGCGCTCCAGGTCGGAAAGGGTAAAGACATTCCTCCCGTTAAGCGAGTATTTCCCCCCGCTCGGTTCGTCCAGCAGTCCTATGATATTGAGCAGCGTGGACTTCCCGCAGCCGGAAGGCCCGGTGACCGACACGAACTCTCCCGGCTTAATATGGAATGAAATGCCGCGGAGCGCCGGCCAGCCGGAGTGCCCGCCTTCGTAAACCTTGGTAAGCTCCGAACACTTTATGCTCACTTTAAGCTCTCCGGGGCCGCCGTGAAAAGTTTATCCCCGGGCTTGACCGGGCCGGCCAGTTCGACTTCCGCTTCGGACCTGAGGCCGGGGAAGACTTCCAGTTTCTCGTACTCGTAGCCTGACTTCTGCCGGTAGACGTAGTGGTTCAGGCCTTCCTGGAAAAGGGTCTCTATCGGCGCCTTAAGCACGTTCTTCTTCGCCTGCATATTGGCGGTGACGACGGCGCTCATGCCCACGCGCATCTTCTGGCTGGGCTTGTCGATATTGATCACCACGCGGAAGACCTTGGTTCCGGTGCCGCCCCAGTTATTGGACTTGCTCTCGGCCATGGGGGCGACCACGTCTATCTTCCCGGAGAATTTCTCGCCCGGGATGGACGTGAAAGTGATGAAGACCGGCATGCCCAGCTTAAGCTTGAAAATATCGATCTCGCTGATCTGGAGGTTCACCGCCAGGGTGTTCATATCCACCACGCGGGACACGCAGGAGCCGGAGCCGTCCACGCGCTTGCCCTCGCGGACCTCCTCCTCGCTGCCGCCGCGCCAGCCGGAGCTGATGCAGCGGGTGAGCAGCCCGGAGCGGGGCGCGACGATCGGGACCGGCACGTACTGGGTGGAATCTATGCGCTCCCCGCCCTTGAACATCATGATCTTCTCGCTCTTCTCGACGTACTGCCCTTCCTTCTTCAGGATCTCGACGATAAAGCCCTTGCTGGGAGGAAAAATATCCACCGCGTCGCGCGAGACCAGCTCGCCGGATTCCTGCATATCCAGCTTGAGGTCGCCTTTGCTGACTTCCCTGATAAAATCGGAGAGATCTTCGCGGATGAGCATTTTTTTATAGCGCGTATAGCCGGCGAAGCTGGCGGCGCTCACGAGCGCCAGTATTATAAGCCATAAAGCGGGTTTAACGATTTTTTTCATAAAGTCTCCGGCTGAGCTATTCCCAGATCTTCTCCCCGAGCAGCACTTTGTAGTTGGCCAGCGCCAGGTCGAGGTCGTTCGCGGCCGTGATCTGGCCGTTGCTTGAATCAAGCAGCTTCGTCTGCGAGCTGTCCAGCTGCAGGAAAGACGCGCCGCCCATGGAATATTCCGAAAGAAGATTGTCTATGGTCTCGCTCTGCGCCTTCACCTGGAACTCAAGCAGCTGGCGGGATTTCACCTGCAGCTCGATATCCTTCTGCGCCGAGAGCACGCTGGTTTTAAGCGCGCGCACGGAATTTTGCAGCTCGAGCTCCGCGGAGCTGAGCGCGGCTTCCAGGCTTTTCACTTCAAGGTAATTCTGCGCGCCGAGGAAGCCGAAAGGCAGGTTTAAAGACGCCCCGAGGCTGTAGGCCGGGTTGCCGGGGCCCGAGCCGCCCGGGGTTCCGAGCAGGCCCAGCGCCGTTTTCCGCCAGGCCGCGTCCACACGGAAGCGGGGATATTTGGACAGGATGCCCGAGCGGTTAGAAAGCCTTGTTTTTTCCAGCGAAAGCCGCTGCTGGCGCATCACCAAATTGTTTTCAAGCGCTTTCGCCACGTCCTCTTTAGGCAGCGGCAGCTTTATCTCCGCCGACTGCGTGCTGATCTCCACCGCCTGCTGGGCCTCCGGCTCGGAGTTAATAAGCTCGTTGAAGGCCATCAGGGCTTTGCGCTCGGCGGTCTCCGCCTGCGCCAGGGAGAGCTCGCTAGCCAGCTTGTCGCCTTCGCTCTGCGTAACCTCGATATGGCTCCTGGTCCCGGACTGGAACTGCTCGTTGGTATCCTTGTACTGGCGCTCGCGGGAAGCGAGGTTCGTCCTGGCGGTGCCTATGCGCCGCTGCGCCGAATACAGCGCGTAAAACCGGCCGAGCGCCTTCACGGCTTCGTTCTGCTTCACGATAAGGAAGGCCAGGCGAGAGGACTCGAAGTCCTGCTTCGCGACTTTCAGTTTGTGCAAAGGGCTGGAGGCGGAATCGTACAGGTTCCAGGAAGCCGAGAGGCTGGAAGAGACCTCGCCCCGCTTGAAGCGCAGGTTCCTGTCCAGATTGTCGTAAAAAGTGTCGGAGAGGTTTAGCGTGAATGAGGGCAGGGCGGCGTCGAGCACTGCGGACTTATAGGAATTCTCTGCCTGTTTGAAGGTCTGCTCCGCCTGGCGCATGGTCGGGGAGGCGTCGAGGACGGTTTTTATATAGGATTTCGGGCTGAAGGGCTCCGCCGAAACGGCGAAAGCCGGAACCGAGAAAAAGAGAGCCGCCGCGAAAAGTTTGGTCATAAGAAGAACAGGCTCCGGTGAAATTTCAACTACAGGTAGTCTATAAAAAATAAAGGGCTATTTTCTCGCTTTTTTCACCCGGGGGGCGGGAACGTCGTATTCCGCGAGCGCTCCGCGGATAGTGGTCATCAGCAGGGCGCATTCCGGGCATTCGAGGCCGGCTTTAATGGTATAGCCCAGGTAAGTCTCGGCTTCTTTATAGCGTTTCAGCTCGAAGCAGACCAGGCCGAGGTGCTTTGAAGTGGCCGCGAGGACCGGCCTGGGGGCGCGGACGGTAAGGCCGGCCTTAAGAGAGTCATAAGCCCTGGCGAAATCGTTCAGCCCCTCATAGGCGGACGCCTGGGTATTGTAGTAAGGATGGTTCTTCGCGCCCTCGAAAGCGCCGCCGGTTTCGAGCAGGTTCAGGGCCTCCTGGAATTTTTTCTCCGCCATATAAGTCTCGGCCAGCGAAATATAGATCTCCGGCGCCCTGCTGCCGTTCTGCACGGCCAGCTCCAGGTATTTCCTCGTTTCGGCGGAGCTCCCTTTCCTGCTCTGCACCTTGATAAGCGTTTCGTACACGGCGAGGAGCTGCGCCGGCGGGAGCTGGGCCGCGACATTGATGGCCAGCAGTTCGTTAAGGTCGGCGAGGACTTCCTCCCACTTCCCCTCTTTTTCCAGGAGCTGCGCGCGCCTCAGGAGGTACGGGCCCTTAAAACCGGAGGTATGCTTGCCGATTAGGAAGGTGCAGGCTTCGATAGCCTGCGCTCCGCTCCCGCCCTGGCAGTCTTTCTTCTTTGCGTCCAGATAAAAATTAAAAGCGATGAAAGCCGCCCCCGATAAGGCGAAAGCAATGAAGACCCATTTAATATATTTTTTCATCTCGGCATCCGGGTTATTTTCCCGCGCGGGCGTAAAGACAGTCGGCCTCGGCGTTGCGGCCTTCCCGGTCAAAGAGGGCGGCCAGCTTTTCCAGCCCTTCCCTGTCCGCAGAAAGATTATACACAAAAATAGAGTAACCCGCCGTAAAAACAGGGCTCCGGGCCTTCAGCCACGAGAAGGTTTCCTTATCCGGGTAATAGGTGCCCTGCAAATTGGTAGCTGAGACCGCAAGGAGGACTTCTTTCATGCCGCAGACTTGCGCGCCGGTCCCCTTCAGTTCCACATTCGAATAAACCCCCAGCGGGATATAGTTCATGCCGTAGCTCTCCGGCCTGGCCACCCCGAAATAGGAGAAGATCACCGGCGGATTCCCGGCGCTTTTTAAATAGCCCGCCACCCCTTTCACGCCCTGCCCCCAGTCCAGGTTGGAATCTACAAAAAGGTTGTAGCCGTTCGCCGGCCCGCCCGCGGGCTCGTTAAAATAAGCGAGGTAATGCGGATGCACCCGGAGGACAGAGACGGCGTTGAGGGCCAGAGCGCCGGCCGCGATCCAGGCGCCTTTTTTAAGCTCGAGCAGGCGCGCCAGGGCCAGCCCGGCAAGCACGGCCAGGAAAGGCATCACCGGCATAATATGCCTGTACCCTATCTGCACCTTGGCGGTCAGCGCGACGGAGAAAAAGACCGCCGGCGGAAGGAGGACCCATAGATAGTCCTTGCGGAATTTTTTAAAGGTCAGCCAGACCCCCGCCAAAGCGCCAAGGAGAGCCAGCAGCGGTGTTTTTACCGCCAGCGCCGCGGGGAAATACCACCAGACGCCTTTCAGCGTATGGCGGCCCATCACGAAGGAGGAGCGGCCGGTATCAAGGCGGCTGAGCGTGGCGGAAAGGCCCTTCCAGTAGAGCCCGAGGTCGAACTTGTAAACCACGGCCACCACCAGCAGGCAGGCGGCGGCGTAAAGGAAAATGTAACCAAGCAGTTTAGGGAACTTCATTCGGGGACTGATCAGATTGTCGGCCAGCCAGAAAGCGGCCACCAGGGGCGGGACGATGAACATGCTGAACTTGGAGACGAGGGCCAGCCCGGAGACCACCCCCGCGAGCGCCGCCCACTGCCACAGCGCGCCCGGCAGGACAGCTTCGCCTTTCTGCCCGCGCTTGCCCTCTTTCATTACCGGCCTGGCCGAGGTAAAAAGCCAGCCCAGGGCGAAAGAGCCGAAGTAAAAGACGGCGGCGGCCGCGTCCGTGCTGATAAGCGCGTCGTTGGAGATAAAGACCGGCATGAAACAGAAGACGGCCACGCTCAGCGCGGCGGCGGCCGACGATTCCAGGCGCGAGGCGAACAGCCAGATGAACCCGGCGAAGAGCGCCGTCCAGACGATAAAAGTGAAAACCCTTGCCGTATTCAGGAGCCGCTCCGGGGAAAGGAGGTTCTGGTACAGGAAAAGGTCGCCGTAATGATAAGGCATGAAATTGGCGAAATAAGGGTGGCCGGTAAAAGTCTGCGGCTTCAGCGCAAGAAGCGGCAGGGCGGAGAGCATCTCGGAGAAAGGCGGATGGTCCATGATATTCATTACGTAGCGCCCGGTGTAAAGGTAGGAGTAGCCGCTCGATAGGTGGACGGTCTCGTCGTAGGTGGCCGCGGCCGAGCGGATGAAAGAGAAGCCGGCGAAAAGGTGAAAAGCCAGCGCCGCGGCGGCGACGATAACGGGGAACCGGTATTTCTCGCTCATATTTCACTAATATAATACAAAAATTACATCCCCTCTCCGGCAACAGGAACGCGTATATTTTTAGTAAAATATAAGCATGAAGACACTCCTCGTCATAGTTTTTGTGGTATTCGCGGCCGCGGCCGCTTCCGCCTTTGATTTCGGCGGCCTTTTCACCGGCTGCGGAAAACCTCCCGCCTTAAAAGACCTGGCGACGGCCGTAGTTCCAGGCGCGCCCGCTCCCGCCGCGGAGCCCAAGCCGGGCGACCGCGATTTCCCCCTGAACATCAAGCCCGCGCAGGTCCGCGATTACCTGGAGCTGCAGCGCCCCGTCTTCATAGACGTCCGCACGCCCGAGGAGCACGCCGCCGGGTACATCGAAAAGACCGACCTGCTCATGGATTTCAAAGCCGCGAATTTCAAAGACAAGCTCGCCAAGCTGGACAGGAACGGCAAGTACCTGATCTACTGCCGCAGCGGCCACCGCAGCGGGCTCGCGCTCGCTATGATGAAGGACCTGGGCTTCGCCGAATACCACGATATAGAGGGCGGTATCAACGCCTGGATTGCGGCCGGCCTCCCCGTAGTAAAGTAAGTCCGGCGCCGCGCGTGAAAAAGCCCGCTGCCAAGGCGGGCTTTTTTCTGGAGCTCTGACATGCCGTTCGAATGGGCACTTTATATAAGCATCCTGGCAGGCTGGCTGTTCTCGCTGGGCTTTCTCTGGCTGTTTTTACGCCGGCGGCTCGAGGATGAGGCCTCCCCGGCCGCGGCTTTCCTCCTCCCTTTGGCGATAGGCGCCCTGGCCCTGGCGGCGGCGCTGCTTCTCCCGCCGCGCAGCGGCTACGATAATGAGCATGACCTCGCGCTTATTTGCGCCGGGCTCTTCCCTCCGGACCTGCGCCTTATCTTCTCCTTCAAAGAAGTGTCCCCGCTTTTTACGGACCTGGCCTCCAATCTTTTAAGCGGCTATTCGCTCGACGCCCTCCTCTGGAAGAACAGGCTCCTGCAGGCGGCTTCCGCGCTCATTTTATTTTCGGGCTTACGGCGGCTCGGGGCGAGCCTCACGGTCTCTTTCTTTTCCTGCGTTTTTTTCGCTTTTAATTTTCTCACCCTGCTTAACGCCGGGACTTTTTCCTCCGCTCCCGCCAATGTCTTTATCTGGTTCCTCTCCCTGCTTGCGCTCGCTGAGGCCTTCAGGGCCGAAGAACTGAAACCGCGGAATCTGCTCTGGCTGGGCTGTTCCCTGGCCCTGACGGCTTTCTCCAGGTATGAATTCGCCCCCGTTAATCTCCTGTTCCTTTTCTCTATGCTTGCCGGCCGGGAATACTCCGGCCGCAAAGAATGGCGGTCGCCGCGCAACCTCGGGCTCCTCGTATTTTTTACGGTTTTCCTGGTTGCCTGGGGATTCAAATTGTACCTGATAGACACCTCGCCGCGCTCCCTCCTTGGCGGTGGCTTTACCCCGCTTGCCAACTTCCTGTACCAATTGGGCGAGCGCGGCTTCGGGGTAGTCGCGGGGCACGGCAAAGCGCTTGCGGCAAGCTTTACCGCCTTTTTCGGCCTGCTCGGCCTGGCGGGCGCCCTGCTGGCCGTAGAACGCCGCCGGCCGGCGCTCTTTTTCCTGGCGGCGCTCGCCGTCTGGGCGTCATATTTTTCCTCCATCTATAAGCCGGCGGACGAATACCCGCTTCACCTGATGAGGCACCAGTTCTATTTTTTAATTCCTTTTGTTTTCATATTCGCTTCTGGCCTTGCCGGGCTGGATAAACTATGGGACACCCTGGGACTTAATAAACATGTATTCCTGGCTCTTTGCGTAATTTTCATGACGCCCTACGTCTTCCTCAATATCCGCGCCGCTGTCGGCTTGAGCCAGGAGCTGCGAAGCAATGACCGGGAGTTGGCCTTCCTGGCCGCGGCGAAGAAAGCCTGGCCTGAAGACGGGAAATTGATCATCTATCCTTGCGGCGACCTTATGGGCTCCCTGCTGAAAGGCTACTTTCCGGTTTACGATCCAATAAGAACTCCTGCGGAAAACGAGCTTTATATTTATAGGCCGCTCAGGAACCAGGTCTTTTATCAAAAGGGAGGAGACACTGAATATTGCGGGACGTTCCCGGCGGCCAGCGGCGGCGCTCCCTGGCTTGAGACCTCTTTCCCCCACCGGTTTTACACGGGCTGGGCCGATATCGAGAACAGAAAACCGGTCCCGGTAAAGATCGGCTTTTATGCGGCGGGCACTTCTGAAAGATCCCTTGAGCTGAACGCCAGAGCATCCGTCCTTCTCAAGAAAGGCCGCCCCCGTGACGCGCAGCTTATACTTCGGGAGGCGCTCGATAAATATCCTTACTGCGGCCTTTGCCGGGCCAACCTCGCCTCGGCGCTTCTGCTTTCCGGGAAAAGGGATGAAGCGCGCGAAGAGCTGCTTAAAACCATAAGGTTCTTCCCCCCGCTCTCCGATAGGCAGTATGTAAAAGCTTTTCTTCTAGCCTGCGAGGGCAAAGATGAAGAAGCCGGCGCGCAACTTGGAAAGATATCCGGCGGCGCTGGCAGCCCCCGGTTTATCGAACTGGCAGAGACTTTAAGGAAAGGCCTCGCGGCCAAAGGCCCCGGAAAGAACTGATACCCGGAAGAGAAAGAAGTTTGCAACCGGTTTTCCCCTCATAATTTCAGACGCAAAAAAGCCGGGCCCCTTTCGGGACCCGGCTTTTTATTTTTGCTAAGCCGCGGTTAAACTATCAGTAGCAGGAACCCTGGTACGTGTTGACCTTGCGCGTATCGGAGGCCTGGCCCACGTAGTTGGCAAGGTTCTTCTCGCCCTGCACGAACTTGGCGTTGATGTCCCTGGTGGTGGTTTCGTAGTAGAAGCGCACCTGCATATTGCCCGGGCGGTTAACCCAGACGGTGCTGCAGTTGGGGGCGTATACCGGGGGATTGTTGAACTGGCCGGGGTACTGACCGGGGAACTGGCCGGGGTACGGGCGATA
>JAVHPG010000004.1:0-4450 GCA_036170455.1 Elusimicrobiales bacterium | reverse complement strand
CTTCGCCAGGCAGCTCGGCGAGGTAAAGCCCCGCCAGGCCCGGAACCTCGCGTCGCTCTATTATCTTAAGTTCGTTCACAGGTCCTCCAGATATCTTATGCAGCGCATCGCCGCGCGTATGCCGTCCCCGCCGGCCACGGCTACCTGCCTGAAGATCCCGGCGGAAAAGTCTCCCGCTTCATAGAAACCGGCGGGCTTGCGCCGCCACCCGGCGGGAACTTCCGTAGGCTCTTTGCCTATAAGCGTAAAAAGGGCGTCCACCTTTATCTTTTTTACCTGCCGCGGCCCCGACACTGAAATTAATTCGAGGGCCTCCAGCTTGTTTTTTCCAAGCAGACGGTTGACCCTGTAGCACGGCACCGCCGCCGCGGAGCTGCGGGAGAATCTGTCCAGCAGAAGCTTATGGGCCTTGAGCTTCTCCGTCCTGCTTATAAGGTAGACTCTGGCTGCTTTCCGCGAGAGCATTTCAGCCTGCTGCACGGCGGCCTCGCCTGAGCCCACCACGGCCGCGTCCAGGCCGGAGCAGGACGGCGCCTCGTCACAGGTGTTCCAGACGCCTTTGCCCAGCAGGCGGCTTTCACCGGGAACGTCCAGCTTGCGGAAACCGGCGCCGGCGCACCAAAGCACGGAGCGGGAGCGGAGCGCTACGCCCTTCCTGAGACTCACAATGAAGATCCCGTCCGCGCCGAGCGCGACGGTAACGGCCTCGTCAATTCTGGTCTTCAGTCCCCAGCGCCAGGCCTGCTCGAGCCAGAGCTGCATCAACCTGGCCCCGGAGATGCCGCGCGGGAAGCCGGGATAATTCTCGATCCGTTCCAGGCCGCGCGCCTGGCCGCCGAGGTGCTTTCGCTCTATTAATACGGTAGCATAGCCGGCCCGGGCAAGATGAGTCCCGGCGGCCAGGCCCGAAGGGCCGCCGCCTATCACGACAGCGTCGAGCCGGGTGGTTCCGGCTTTCCCGGTCTCCGCCCGCTTCATGCCGCCGCGCCGATAAGAGTTTCGGCGTGACCGGTCTTACCGGGAGCACTTTTCTGCATGCAGACTACTGTGGGCACATGGCCCACGCATTCCTCGGGCGCGTATTGCGCGTAGGAAACTATTATCACCAGGTCGCCCTTCTGCACCAGGCGGGCCGCCGCGCCGTTGACGCCTATAATGCCCTTCCTGCCGTACAGCACATAAGTGGAAAACCTTGCGCCGGTGTTTACGTTATAGATATCCACCTTCTCGTTCTCGAGGAGGTCGGCCTTAAGGCAAAGCTCCCGGTCTATGGTAATGGAGCCGTTATAGTTTATGTCCGTCTGCGTCACCGCCGCGCGGTGTATTTTAGACTTCATCAGGGTCCTGATCATTTCGAGCTCCTTTCTTTATTGAGCCGCACGGCGGCGGCTATGCCAAGCAGCACCAGGTCGGGGACCACGCGGTCGAAGATCCCGGCGTCCTCGAACAGCTTGGAAAAACCGCCGGTGCCTATCACCAACGCCTCGTCGGAAAAGTAATCGCTCTTTATCTTCTCCGAGATCCCCGTTATGGCCAGCAGGCTGGAATAATACAGCCCGGACTGTATGGAGTCTATCGTAGTCTTGCCGACCAGCTCGCCCGGTTTCGCTATCTCGACGCGGGGCAGCTTTGCCGTCCGGGAAGCCAGCGCTTCCATCGAGATCCGCAGGCCCGGCATTATCACGCCGCCCAGGTATTCCTTCTTTTTAGAAACGGCGCAGAAAGTGGTGGCGGTGCCCAGGTCTACGATCACCAGGTCCTTATCGGGGAACATCCCGGAGGCGGCTATGGCGTTCGCTATCCGGTCAGCGCCGACTTCCAGAGGGTTCTTATACTTTATGTTCAGCCCGGTCTTTATGCCGCCCTGCAGGAGGAAAGGCTCCAGCCCGAAATATTTCAGCGAGGCCTGGTGCAGCGCGTAAATAAGGTCCGGAACCACGGAGCAGATGGCAAGTTCCTTTATCTCCTTCGGGTCTATCCCGTTCTCGCGCAGAGCGCTTTTAAAAAAAGTGCCGAACTCATCCGAGGTCGAGCTGCCGGAAGTAGCGCGGAACTTGGCCAATAGCTTGTCGTCCTTGAACACGCCGCCGTAGATCTGGGTATTTCCCACGTCGAGAGCTAAGAGCATAATGCCTCCGCTTTGTTTTTTATTTCCGAAAGCAGCCGATCAGCCAATTCTTCCGGGCCGCCGCAGTCAGCCAGCCTGCCGCCGTCCCTGTAGAGATGAAAAACGTGCTTCTTTTTCATCTCCTCCAGGTCATTGTGCACGACAAGGTCGGCGGCAGCCAGGGCGCGGACTTTTTCAAGGACGCGCGCGGGAGCGGCGCCCGCGGTGAGCTTGAAACCTATCAGAAGAAGCTCCGGGCTCTTTTCGGCCGCGTATTTCTTTATCCGGTCTATTATCTTGAAATTTTTTTTCAGAACGAGCTTCAGCTCAGGCGCCTCTGAATCCAGCTTTGCCGCCCGCCCGGGCGCGAACATTCTACCGCCGGCCTCGATAGAGGCGGGGGAATAATCGCTGACCGCCGCCAAATGCACTACGGCGTCGAAAGCCCGCGTCTTCAATAGCCGCCTCAGCTCGGCGTCGAGATCTTTAAAGGTCGTGAACTCTTTTACGCTGATATTGCCGCCGACGGGGCGCTCAGCGCCCCGGGCGCAAAGGCAGACCGTCCTGCAGCCGCGCGCGGCGAACCGCTCGGCAAGGATGCGCCCGGTCCTGCCGGTGCTCATGTTGGTTATGAAGCGGGCGGCGTCTATATATTCCCGCGTCCCGCCGAAGGTAAGGAGCACTTTCATAGGTTGTTCTTGATTTCCTTGTAGATAGCCTCCGGCTCCGACAACCTGCCTGCGCCTTTGTCGCCGCAGGCCTGGTAGCCGGTCCCGGGGCCTATCATTTTAACACCCCAGCCTTCGAGGATACCGACCGAGCGCTTTGTCGCCGGATGAGCCCACATATTCCGGTTCATCGCCGGGGCGACCAGGTAGGGCTTGGAGAAATCAAAAGCCAGGAAGATAGTTGAAATATAATCGTCGCCTATGCCGGCAGCCATCTTGTTGATAATGTTCGCCGTGGCGGGGCAGATTATAGCCAGGTCCATCCACTTGGTAAGTTCTATATGCTCCAGCGCCGACCTGTCTTCGAAGGTGTCGACGTAGACGGCATTATGGGTAAGACCCTCTAGCGTGGACTTGCCGATGAACTTCAGGGCGTTCACGGAACAGACGGTCTTAACATCGCAGCCTTCCTGCACAAGTTTAGAGATAACATTGCAGGCTTTGTAGCAGGCGATGGAGCCGGTAAGCTGGAATAAAATGTTTCCTTTAGATCTTGGCATTGTCTATGAGCCTCACTTTTCCGAGTTTGGCGGCGGCGAACCTGCGGCCCCAGCGTTCCTCGACGTAATCCGGGCTGAAACCGAGGGCCGCAAGCTTTTTCTTTATCGCGGCGGGGCGCGCGCCTGACCGCAGCGCTTTATACAGGGCGGGAGCGAGCTTTCTATGTTCCGGCTCAAGAAGCAGATTGCGGGAGCTCATCGCCAGGCCGTCCTTCTCGCGAAGGGTAGGACAAGCGACGATTTCAGTGCCGACGAAGAAAGCCTCGGCCATGCCCCTGATAAGATGCAGCTGCTGATAGTCTTTCTCGCCGAAATAGGCTTTATCCGCGCGGACCAAATTAAGAAGTTTCATTACCACTGTAAGAACGCCTTCAAAATGACCGGGCCTGTGCGCGCCGCAGAGGAAGGCGCTTTCAACCGTTTCATTTACCCTGTACCTGTAGCCGTCAGGATACATGTCTCCGGCGGAAGGGAGCAGGAGGAAATCCGTATTTTCGGCCTCCAGCTTTTTCATGTCCTCCGCGAGAGTGCGGGGATAGCACTTAAGGTCGCGCGGATCATTGAACTGCGCGGGATTCACGAAAATGCTGGCTACGGCCAGCTCATTCTCCTCTTTAGCCCGCCGCAGCAGCGACAGATGCCCCTCGTGCAGGGCGCCCATCGTGGGCACAAAACCGACGGTCTTACCGGCGAAGAGCGGACTTGTACGGAGCTTCAGCCACTTCGCCGTTTCTTTCACTATCACCATGTTTGGTCTCCGGGAATACCGAGTTTTTAACTTCGTTATTAAAATTATTAAGCGCGTCCACCACCAGCCGCCGCCCGTCCAGGTATTTCTTGACGAAGGAGGGGGGCTCGCCGTAAAGGCCCAGCATATCCTGCATCACCAGAACCTGCCCGTCGGTAGCGGGCCCGGCGCCGATCCCGATCACCGGGATCTTCAGGAGGTTCGTTATCCGCCCGGCCAGCCGCTCCGGCACGCATTCGAGCACCAGCGCGAAGCACCCAATCCGCTCAACCTCCTGCGCCTGGGCGACAAGCCTCTCGGCGGAGGCCTGGTCCTTACCCTGCGCTTTATAGCCGCCGAATTTATTTATCGACTGCGGCGTGAGGCC
>JAVHPG010000003.1:0-4456 GCA_036170455.1 Elusimicrobiales bacterium | reverse complement strand
AGACCGTCCCTTGCCAGCCAGAGCCTATTGCCGCGCCAGGCGAAGGCCGAGAGCGGGGCGCCTTCCCTGCGGGACTTAAGCGTGAACACCCCGTCCGGAGTAAGGCTGTCGTCAAGCTTATGGCGGTAGATCTTCCCGGTCGAGGAGACAGCCGTCCACAGGTAGTCCTTCTCCTTGAAGATCTGGTCCGGCTTCTCCGCGAGCTTGAAGGAAACGGACGGGGTCAGTTCCGAATCGGGCCGGCGCAGCACCGCGTTCCCCTCGCTGTCGCAGGTCCACAAATATTCCCCGTCATAGAACAGAGCGCTTACCCTGCCGGGCGCGGGGAAACTTTTAAGAAGCGGCAGCCCGGGTGCGATACGCCTGGCCTCGATGGTCTTTTTCCAGGAGTCGGCTATATAGAGCGTGTCGCCGGCGGCGGCCAGGCCGCTGATGTGGGTTTTCTCGAGCGGGAAGGTTTCCTCCAGGTGCAGCCCGTCCTTGTCCGACGAATAGAGATAAACCGACTGGGCGAGCCAGTCGCCCGCGAAAAGTTTCCCGTCGGCCCAGACCAGGGAGGAGATATTGGCCGCGACGCCGGGATATTCGCGGTAGTAGCCGGCGGAATTAGCCTGCACCAGCCGGTAGACGCCGAAGCCAGCCAGGAGAAGAGCCAGGGAAGCGGCCAGGACATAGACGGGGTTCCGGGCGCGCCGGGGGGCCGGAGGCGCCTGGACAGCGACGGCGGCGGGAGCCTGGACCGAGGCGGCCGGCTGTAGCGCGGGCTGCCGCACGGGAGTCTTGACTTTTACCGCGACGGCGACGCCGCCGCCGGAGTCTTCGGCGGGACCGTGCCCTTTGGCCGGGCTTTGGATAAACCTTTTTACCGTCTCCACCAGCTGCGCGTTCTCAAAAGGTTTCTGCAGGTATTCGCTGGCGCCAAGCTTCATAACGTCCACGGCCGACTGGATGTGGCCGTAGCCGGTTATCATCACTACCGGGACCGTAGCGTCTATTTTTTTAAGGCCCTCCAGGACCTCGATACCGTCCATACCGGGCAGGCGCATGTCCAGCAGCACCAGGTCGGGGCGGCTTTCCCTGGCCATCTCGAGCGCCGACGGGCCGTCTCCGGCCTCGGAAATTTCATAGCCGCGCAGCTTCAGCACATTGCGCACCGCCAGGCGCATGTCCGGTTCGTCGTCCACTATAAGAATGCGTGACATAAATTTCCTCAGGCTTCGGGCACTTCCAGGACCGCCCTGGCGCCCTTGTCCGGATTGTTTAAAAGTTCCAGCGTGCCGCCGTGCGCCCTGGCCACGTTGCGGGCGAGGGTAAGGCCCAGCCCCATCTTGCCGGGTCGCGTGGTAAAGAAAGGATGAAAAACGGCTGCCAGATTTTTCTTTTCGACACCGGCGCCCGTGTCGGACACTTCAAGGCGCTGCCGGCCGTCGCCGGCGGAAAGGAGCACAGACAGGTCACCCCCGTCGGGCATGGCCTCTACGGCGTTGAGGAGCAGCTGCTCCACTGCGGAAGCAAAACGCACCCTGTCCAGGCTGACCGGCTTGAGCTTCTCCCCCCCCCTGACGCTCACTTTTATTTTCTCCAGGCGGCCGGCGGAGCGGAGCCCGTTCATGACTTCGGAAAGCACGCCCGCCAGGCGCTCCGGAGAGCGCTGCGGGATGACCGGCTTTGAGAAATTCATTATTATGTCTATCTTCTTCTGGAGGTTGACGATATTGCGGACTATTACGTTCAGCGATTCTTTCGCCCCCTCCGCCTCCGGCGTTTCGGCGCAGAACTCGGCGTGGCTGCGGATGATGCTGATGGAATTGGCCACCTGGTGCGCCACCCCGGCCACCAGCTCCTCGAAATCGGGAATATAGCCGGGAGCGCCGGCGGCCTGGCCGCGGTCTTTAAGGTCCTCGAAGTCCTTGCCGATCTTCTTCATGCGCGAAGTCACTTCGGCCAGCATCTTCTCCTTGATCAGGAGGTTATCCTCCGCCTCGCGCAGCATGGCGCGGTAAGGCCTGGACTTCAGCTCCTCGCGCAGCTCTTTTTCCCTGCCCTGCAGCTCCGCTTTTTCCGCCCTGGTATTCTCAAGCTCGGAGCGCAGTTTCATAAGGCGGCTTTCTTTCTCCGCAAGCAGGCGCTCCGCCTCCGAGACCTTTACGGAATAGGCCGAAACGGCTGATTTTTTCCGCACCAGGGAAAGCAAATTCTGTTTTTCCTTCTTAAGCGCCTCCGCCTCTTTCCGGAGCTCTTCCTCAGCCAGGGAAAGGCGCGCTATGGAGGAGTCCCGCTCCACCACCCTGGCCTGGGCCTCTTTCAGCAGCTCGTTCTCGGCGTGGATCTCCCGCGAGTATTTTTCCCCGAGGGCCGCGCGGCTGGCCCGAAGCAGGGAGCATTCGTTCTCCAGCCCGAAAAGTGCGCCCCTGGCTTCGTCCAGCTCGAATTCTTTCTTCCTGAGCAGGGCGTCCGCGTTGTGCATCTTTTCCGAAAGCGCGGCGTAGCGGGCCCTTTCCGCCTCGGCTTCTCCGGCGGCAGACGACGCAGTCTCCTGCAGGCGGGCGCGCAGCGAAACAGCCTCGGCGCCGGCCGCCCTGGCTATAGCGCAGGCCTCTTCAAGTTCATCTTCCTTTTTCTTCAGCGAAGCTTCGGCCACGCGGAGCTTCTCGGCAAGGCCCGACTGCAGGCCGCGTTTCTCCCCCGACTCGGTTTCGACCGAAGCCTGCGCGGCTTTGAGCGCCTCGCGCAGAGAGTCCGCCTCGGCCTTATCGCCGGCCTTCCCGCGGACCAGGTTTTCATTGAGCAGAACGATATCGTCGTATTTGCGCAGCAGGGCTGTATACACCGCCGTCTGCTCTTCGAGGGCGGCCATTAAGCCGGAGGCCTCGCCGTCGCGCGCGCTGGACTCCCGGGCGGCCATCGCCGCCGAGGCGGTCTCGGCTTTTATGGCGGCCGCGCGGAATTTATTTCTTTCCTCTTCCACCGACTTAAGCCGGCCGAGCGCTATTTCGTTCTCGTTCTCGGCGTTCCGCAGCCTTGAGACGGCGTTATGGAGCTGCGCCGAAGCCAGTTTCCATTTTTCTTCGGCATCGGTAAGCTCGCCCACAAGGGAGCTTTCCCGGGATTTAAGACCTGCGTTTTCCTCTTCCTTGACGCGGAGAGCCGCCTGGGAGGAACTAAGCTCCGCCTGGGAGGCGCGGAATTTTTCCAGGCTGCGGGCCGCTGCTTCGGACATCGCGTTCTCGAGTTCCTCTACCCGGGCCGCCATGGAGGCGGCCATCTCCCTGGCGCGCTGCACGTTTTCGTGCCCGCTGCCGCTTTTGACTTCGGCGAATTCTTTCGTCAGCTCTTTGAGCTTGAGATTGGCGTCCTTAAGCTGCGCGTCTTTTTCGGCCAGGGCCGCGTTGGCCTCGGAAAGCATTTTTTCTTTTTTTCCTACCTCGTCAAGCGAGTCCTCAAGCCTGGCGCCGGCGGCGGAAAGCTTCCGCTCTATCTCCTCGGTGCGCTTGGTCTGCTCCCGGAGCTCTTTCTTGACCAGCTCTATCTTGAGGAGATAGCCCTCTTCGGTGCGCGAGTTCTCCTGCGCGGCCTGGTCCAGCCGGCGCTCGACGCCCTCCGTAAATCTTACGGCCTTCTGCAGCTGGGCCTCCCGGTCTTTCACATTGGCGCGCTCGAGCGTGAGCTCGGTCTTCAGGTCCTCCGCTGTCCTGAGCAGCCTCTCGATCTCTGCGTCCTTGTCTTTGAGCGCGGAACGCGCCCCGTTAATAAGCAGCTCTCTTTCCGCGGACCTGGATTTTTCCGCCTCAAGACTGCGGGCCTCCATCTCAAGCTTGCGGAGCAGGCCGTCGCGCTCGAGCGCCAGGGCCTCCACCTTGGAATTTTCTTCGAGCAGCGAGGCCTTTACCTGGTCGATAGCGGCGGAGAGCTCGGCGGCCCTGGCCTTCGCGGCCGCACGGGCTTCATTAAATAAAGCGTCTTTCCGGGAGGAAGCCGCTTTTTCCTCGCCGAGCAGGGAAGCTGATTCCTTAAGCCGGGCTAGCAGCCCGTCCCGTTCCGAAAGCACGGCCGAGACTTTTGCCCCTTCATCCTCCAGCGAGACCCGCAGCTGGTCTATAACCGCGGAGAGCTCCTCAGCTTTCGCCTTGGCGGCCGCGCGGGTCTCCTTCATTAAATCGTCTTTTCCCGCCAGCGCGCGCTTAGCCTCTTCCAGCAGTTCGGTAACCGCCTGCAGCCTGCGGGCCAGGTCGTCGCGCTCTATGGCAACGGAGGCAGCCCTGGAGCTTTCGATACTCAAGGAGGCACGCAGGCTTTCGGCAACAGCGGCGGACCTGGCAGTATCCTCTTTGGCCGCGCCGCGGACTTCTTTCAACAAAGCTTCTTTCTCGGCGGCGATGGCTTTCGCATCTTTAAGGCGGCCGGAGATCTCCTCAACCTGGCGGAGCAGGCCGTCGCGCTCGGCGGCGAGGACCGC
>JAVHPG010000002.1:0-4465 GCA_036170455.1 Elusimicrobiales bacterium | reverse complement strand
AACATCCTGTAGGCCGAGGCCAGGAGCTGGCCTATAGCCAGGGCGTCCGTGGCCTTGGAGCTCTCGATAGTTTTGTAGTAATACGGCATGCTCATCGAGGCTAGGATGCCCATAATAAGCACCACCACCACCATCTCGATAAGAGTAAAACCTCTTTTAATTCTTTTCATTTTTTTCTCCCCCTCAACCCGCGCCGATCTGCGAGAGCTGGAAGATGGGCATGAAGATGCTCATCACGATCACGCCCACCAGCCCGCCGACGCCGACGACCAGGATCGGGTCTATCATAGAAGAGAAGCGCCGCAGGAACTGGTCGATCTGCTCCTGGTAATATTTTGAAAGCACTACGATAATGTCGGGCAGCTTGCCGGATTCCTCGCCCATCCACATCATTTCCGTGACCATCGGCGGGAAGATCCCGGTCTTTTTGAAGGACTCCGAAATGGAGCGGCCGCTGGCGATATCGTTCTTGGCCTTCCTCAGCGCGTTCTGGAAAATAAGGTTCTTCTTGAAAGCGCCCTCGAGCACCGAGACCGCGTTCAGGATGCTGACGCCGGAGCGGATCAGGGTGGCCATGGTAGTGAGCATGCGCTCGACCTGCATGGCCTTGATAAGCGTGCCGAAGAGCGGCATATTCATCTGGATATGGTTCCAGGTCAGCCGGCCGGGCGGGGTGGCGATATAGGCCCTGAAGGCGAAGAAGCTGCCTATGATGGTCACCAGGATAAGCACGAGGTACTTGCTCATGATGGCCGAGATGCCGACGATGGTCCGGGTCAGGATGGGCAGGGTGAGGTTGAAATCTTTGAAGATGTCGGCGAAGACCGGCACGATGTACATCACGAAGTAGATCAGCACGCCCATCGACATGGTCATCAGCACGGCCGGGTAGGAGACCGCGGTTATAATTTTGGACTTTACGTTCTCCTGCGATTCGCTGTACGCGGTGATCTGGCGCAGCACGGCCGGCAGCTGGCCGGAGACCTCGCCGGCCTGCACCAGCGAGACCCAGATCTCGTCGAAAACCTTGGGATGTTTCTCCAGGGCTTTATGGAAAGCGCCGCCGGCGGAGACTTCCTTGGTGATCGCGGAAAGCACCGCCCCGAGGTTCTTGTTCTCGGCGTGCTCGCTCAGCAGGGAAAGGGCGCGGACCAGCGGGATGCCGCCGCCGATAAGCGTGGCCATCTGCTCGCCGAAGAAGACCATCTCGCGGCCGGAGACGCTGCCGCCGCTGAACTTCTTCAGGCTCATTATGCCCTTGGACTTGGTGTCCTCGGACTGGATCGAGAGGATGAAGAGGCCTTTGGTCTGCAGCGACTGTACCGCGCCATCTTCGTCATCGGCGTCCAGGGCGCCGGTGGTTACCGTGCCCTGCGCGTCCTGAACCGTGTAAATAAATCGTCCCATAGCTCCCTTCCGTAATCCGGCTAAGCCGCACTACATATATTATGCGTCGCGTTTCGCGAAAAAACAAGGCCTACGCCGCCCCCCTCCGCGCCTAAGCGTCATGGCGCGTTCGCCAGGGGTGCCCCGTTCAGCGCTCCGAAACCGTGACCGACAGCATATCTTCGACCGAGGTTATCCCGGCGAGCACCTTGCGCCAGCCGCTGGCGCGCAGATTCCAGGCGCCGCCCTTGGCGGCCTCGATGGCCAGCTTCTGCACGTCGGCGTCTTTGTAGATTATCTGCTTCATCGCGTCGGTGTTGAAATAAACCTCGTAAATAGCCTTCCGGCCCTTGTAGCCCATGTTATTGCACTTCGGGCAGCCTACGGCCTTGTAGAAAGTCATCTTGGCCGGGTCCGGCGGGGGATTTATCATGCACTCGGCCAGGCACTGGTCGATCTCGCTCTGGGGCGGCTTGTAGGGAACCTTGCATAACGGGCAGAGCTGGCGCACCAGGCGCTGCGCCGCCAGCAGCAGGAGCGTGCTGGCCAGGAGGTATTTCTCGATATCCATGTCCAGGAGGCGCGGGACGGCTTCCAGGGCGCTGTTGGTATGCAGGGTAGAAAGCACGAGGTGGCCGGTCATGGCGGCTTTCAGGCAGGCCTCGGCGGTTTCATTGTCGCGGACCTCGCCGACCAGTATGACGTCGGGGTCCTGCCGGAGGAAGGAGCGCAGGCCGGAAGCCATGGTAAGGCCTATCGCGGGCTTTACCTGCACCTGGCTGATGCCCTCCATCTTGATTTCTACGGGGTCTTCCAGCGTCATGATGTTCAGCTCGGGGGATTTGATCGTATTCAGCACGGCGTTGAGGGTGGTGGTTTTACCGGAGCCGGTGGGGCCGGTCAGGAAGATAAGGCCGTTGGGGGCGGAAGCCGCTTTAAGGAAGTCCTCCATCTGGCGCGGCTCGAAACCGATGATCTTGACATTGAGCTCCACCGAGCCCCTGTCCAGGATACGCATGACCAGCTTTTCGCCGAAGACCGTGGGGCAGATGCTTACGCGGATCTCGATGATGCGGTTCTGGTACTTGATGGAAAAGCTGCCGTCCTGCGGCAGCCGCCGCTCGGAGATGTCCAGCTTCGAAAGTATCTTGACGCGCGAGATCATCGCGTCGACCAGGTCCTTCGGGGGGGCGCTGCGCTCATAAAGCACGCCGTCGATGCGCAGGCGCAGCGAGATCTTATCGTCGAATTTTTCGAGGTGAATATCGCTGGTCCGCTCGGAGATCGCCTGTTTCATGATGGCGTTCACCAGCTTGATGGACTGCGCGCCCTTGGACTCGCCGATAATGACCTTGTCCAGGTCGAGCTTCCCGTCGGGGGTGATGACGTCGGCGTCGGAGGTTTCGCCTCCCCCCCCGCCCTTTTCCATCGCCTTGTCCAGCACCGTGTCGATCATGTTCGACTGGCCCTGGTAGAAAACGTCGATAACCTTCAGGATCTGGGCCTTGGTGGAGATAAAAAGCTGGATCTCCATGCCGGAGACGAGCTTGATATTGTCCAGCATCATGATGTTGGTAGGATCGGTAAGGGCGATGGCCAGCGTGTTGTTCTCGATGAAGAGGGGGATCACCGCATTATCGCGGGCGAACTTCTCGGGGATGTACTTTTCGAGCCCCTGCGTTTTCTCGGGGTTAAGGATCTGGTTCTCTTTGGAAGCGTACGGGATGCCGAGCTGCTTGCCGAGGGCCTGGCCGACCTGCTCTTCGCTCACGTAATGCAGCTTCACCATGGCCTCGCCGATGAGGCAGCCCTGCTGCTGCTGGAACTTGAGGGCCTTGGCGAGCTTTTCCTCGTCGATCCACTTAGACTGAAGCATTATTTCGCCGAGAAGTTTATGTGCCATAATAAATCAGGAACCGAAAGTCGGAAATCCGGAATCGGGAGCCGGTGTTTAAGGCCGCTGACTCCCGCTGCCCGCCGGTCTAGTCCACCAATATCGTCGGGGTGATGAAGATCACCAGGTCGGTATTGGTGCGCCTCGAGCTGACGCTGGTGAACAGCCAGCCAAGTATAGGGATATAGCCGAGCAGCGGGACCTTCTTTATGGTCTTCGCCTCGGTAGAGGCCAGCATGCCGCCGATAACCACCGTCTGACCGTTCTTGACGCGCACCATCGTAGAAGCGCCGCGGCTGACGGGATCGAAAACGGCCTGTCCCTGCACGGTCACCGCCGAGGCGATAGCGTCGGAATAGGAGGGCTGCACTATCATGGTGATGAAGCCCTCTTTGTTAACCTGCGGGGTCACCTTGAGCACCAGGCCTATGCGCCGGCGCTCCACCCCCGTGGACGTGGAGCCCGAAGAGCCGCCGGCCGAGGCCGTCTGGCTCTGCGTACCCATCGCGGCGTCCTTAGAGATAGCTATCAGGGCGGTCTTGTTGTTCATGGCCACTATCTTGGGCTTGCCCAGGTAGCGGCCTTCGCCCTTGGAGATCAGGGCGCGGAAAATAGCCTGCAGCTGGGCGAGGCTGAAAACGCCGTAGTAGACGCCCTTCGAGCTCTGCTGGCCGCTGGAGAAAATGGGGTCGATGCTGCCGCCGCCGCCGCCGCTGCTGCTGCTCGCGGCCGCGCCGATGTCGGTGGTCTTCGGAAAGAACTTCTTCCACTCGTCTCCGGAGAAGAAACCGGGGCGGAGACCGTAGTCGGTCAGGCGGGCGGGGCCGGCAAAATAGGCCATCTCGCCGCGGGAACCGCCCCACTCTATACCCAGCTCGTTCATGCGGTCCGTGTTGATCTCCACTATCTGGGCCTCTATCAGGATCTGGGGCGCTTTTTTATCCAGCTCCGAGATGATCTGCTCCACCTGGGGGAAGACTTCGGGGACGTCGGTCACGATCAGCGTGTTGGTGCGCGGGTCTGTTTCCAGCTTGCCGTTCTTCTTCGAGAGCACGCTGCGCACGATATTGATGATGGAGATCGGGCTTTCTTTCTGCCCGCCGCCCTGCTGGCCGCCCTGCTGGCCGCCCTGCTGGCCCCCGCCGCTGCCCCCGCCGCTGCCCCCGCCGCTGCCGGCGGACACGT
>JAVHPG010000001.1:0-4472 GCA_036170455.1 Elusimicrobiales bacterium | reverse complement strand
GCGCAGAGTTGAAGAATAGCACTTAAGGCCGGTTCAGCCCTGCTGGGCAAAACCGGCCTTAAGAGCGGGGAGGCAAGGTATGCAGAAACCTAATATGCGGTATTTCCTTTATGCGCGCAAGTCCACGGACGAGCCGGACCGGCAGATCCTGTCCATAGAGGCGCAGCTCGCCGAGTTGCGCGAGTACGCGCGCAAGGAAGGGCTTACCATTGCGCGGGAGTTCCTAGAAAGCAAAACCGCCAAGGAGCCGGGCCGCGAAGTCTTTAACGAGATGGTAGCTGGCCTGGAGCAGGGCGCGGCCCAGGGCATAGTGGCCTGGCACCCCGACCGGCTGGCCAGGAACAGCGTTTATGTGCAGTAAATTATTATGTTAAGTAACCGCCGATTCCGCCCGGAAGCCCGACGTGGCCGTTTTTTAGACCTCCATTTTACTTCACATAATTCTACCCCTGTGAGAGCTTTTCCAGCCAGCGAATAGTGGCTGGCTTTTGCCACTGGCTGTGAAACTTCTTTCCTTTTGGTGCAGGGCACCCCTCAAGCATCTTCCTTTTCATATCCATATTTATTTCTGCGTAGGCATGGGTTGTGTTGACGTCGGCATGGCCTAACCACATGGCGATAACATTGAGGTCGTTACCGGACTGCAGCATGTGAACGGCGGTCGAGTGTCGCCAGGTGTGGGGCCCCACTTTCTTCCGGCGAATCGATAAACATTTCTCGCCGGCCTTTTCGGCATATTTCCGTACGACATGCCCGATCCCGAAGCGCGTGATGGGTTTGCCATTGGCGTTAAGGAAAAGTCGCAATTCTTGGGCCTCCCGCGGACTTCTGTGCGGCAGGTATGCCAATATCGCCTGTACGGTCTCTGGCCAAAGCGGGCATGAACGTTCTTTTCTGCCCTTACCGAGCAGCGTGACCTGCCCCTGTGAATCCAGTCGCAACCGCTCGGTAGTCACATCGGCACATTCCTGAACACGCGCCCCGGTGTTGAACAGGAAAAGTATCAACGCTTTATCACGGGCCCCTGTCCGCGAGGACGGGGCGATGCTCTCGAATACGGCCTGGATCTCATTGTTGTCGAGATAGTCCAGCGCCTTATGCTCGTCTCGCTTGTAGGAAATAGTACGTATTGCATGGCATTGGGACAGCAGTGCGGGCTCTTGCCTGCCGGCATACTTAAAGAACGTGCTGACTGCGGCAAGACGGGCATTGCGCGTCCGTACGCAGCAATTGCGCTCCTTCTCGAGATGGTCTAGGAAGGCGATGATCACCTTGTCGTCCAGGTGTTCAATAGCCAACTCGTCCACTGCCCTGCAGAGCCGGTCGGCTGCAAAGCATAAGAGCAGCTTGAGGGCATCCCTGTAGGCAAGTATTGTTTTGTCCGAAACACCCCTGAGCGCTCCCAGGTACTGACGGAAGAACCCTTCCATATAGTTGGCAACCAGATGCGGTTTATTCATATAGCAACCTCCGTATTGGTGATTTGATGGTAGTGCTCCCGGAAACGGCGTTCCGCTTCGCCGAGCAGTTCCGGCGTGGCATGCAGATACCGGTAAGTGTAGCGCGCATCGGCGTGGCCCAAGTAGGTAGCAAGCACCGGCAGCCGCGCATTGATGTCCACTCCCCGACGATACCACGCCAGAAGACAATGACAGGCGAACGTGTGCCTCAAACTGTGAGGCGTGGCGTGTCCGCGAGCGCCCCGGCCGAGGCCGCAGGCGCGGACAACACACTGGAAGTTGCCTTCGGCGGAGCGTTTCGATAGCCGTTTCCCGCCCAGACTGACAAATAGCGGCGATCCGGCTCCGCCGGAGCAGACCGCCAGCCTCCTGTGGAGATACTCCTGAAGCCTGGCGCAGGTCGAATCCGCCAGAGGCAGCCAGCGCGGTTTTCCAAACTTGCCTTTGCGGACGAAAAGCCGTCGCTTTTGAAAGTCCACCTCGCCCACGTTCAGGGCCAGGGCCTCACCGATGCGAAGGCCGGTAGCGTACAACAGGCCGAAGAGCGTTTGGTAGACGTGCGGCCGCAGCGTAAACGGTAAGGCCGACAACCGGCCGGCTTGCGCCGCCAGAGCGCCTGCCTGCGCTTTGGTGAATATGAACGGCAGTCGCCGTGGGATGGAATGCAGCGTCGACTCGCCGCGCTCAGGCACATGGCAGCGCGGCTCGTACGCGGACAGGTAGATACAGAACTGCCTTACGACCGTCATACGGCAGCGCTGGGTGACCGGACAGAGATAAGCTAGGCTGCTCCGGTAATCCCGGATGATTTCACGGGTAAGCCACCGGCCCGCACAGCGCTGCCGGGACAAGAATCTGTCAAAGCGGCTCAAATTCAGCGATTGCCCGTCGTAAGCCTTCCCCGTAAACCGGCGAAGTTCGATAAAGCGCCGCATATGTCCGGCCAGGCTACTGCTGAAAGTGTGGACGATCATAATTCCTCCTCCGGCCATTCTATGGCCGCTTGTTCCAGCATGGGGAAGTCGACCTTGGCATAGACCGCCGCCGATTCGATATTGCGGTGGCCCAGCATATCGGCTATAGATTTCAGTCTGTGCCCCTCGGTCAGCATCTTTGTTGCGAACCGGTGGCGGAAAGCGCGCGCGCCTGGAACGGGCACCTCCAGGCCGGCTTTCCTTATCCGGTTGCAGACTATCCACGGCACAAGCGCCCGCGAAATCGGCGTCCAGGGCGCCTTGTTGAGAAGAAAGACCTCGGGATGCGGCGAGGCCGTACGCCCGTGCCGCAGGTACGCCAAAAGGCTGTCGCCCGCTTCGGCGGTCAATGGATCGACTACGGTCTTGCCGCACTTGATCGGCGGAAAGCGTATCCGCCCGGCCGCCCATTGGATATCGCTCAGGCGCAATGTGCTGACCTGTTCCGCGCGGACCCCATAAGTGTAGAGCAGCATGACTATCGCATAATCGCGCAGCCCCACGGGGTCTTTACGCCCAATACTGTTCAGAAGCCGCCGTGCGGTTTCGTCGTCGATCCCGCGAGGGACCGTACTTAACCTGTAGCGGCGGAAGCAGGGGACAGCCGCAGACAGATTCCGGTCCAGATAGCCGCGTGTAAAACAGAACGTCAGGAATACCCGCAAGCTGCACGCCACTTCCACCGCTTTGGCGCTGCCGGGTTTGCCGCCTCGCTGAAGCAGAAAGTCCTGAAGGCGGCGCGGCGTAAGCGCCGGAAGTTTGTATGGTGGCGTATTATTGGCGCCGATCCAGTTCAGCAGGGAACCAACATAGCGGATACGCTTCTCCACTGTGCGGGCATTTAGATGGCGATATTCGTACAACCACCGGACATGTTCATCCAGCAAGGTCTGATAGGGCAGCATTATCGTCGGACGTGGGCCAATTACCCCGTTGGCCGTCAGATACCGGCAGAACGAGACAACCGAATAACCGATAACCTTCCCCTGACCGCCGCGGCCGGCGCGAGGCCCGCAATACTTGCGTAACGTGTTCAGGAACCGCTGTATATGTTCCCAGTTGATTCCGGATGGTATCGTTATGCCCCGACGAACAAGGTAGTTAGTCAGAACCCGTATATGGAAGATTTTACAGCAGATTGTCGTTCGTGCGTGCCGCTGGTCAAGTAGCCACTGACAGTAGCCTTCAATCAAGATGAAGAATGGATTACGCCGATACTTACGCAACGCCGCAGGGTGCTTAAACACAATATTCAATGCCATAATGACCTCCTTAATTGCTCCCCTTATGGGCAGGAGCTATGGGTCATTATCGCATTGAATTATGTTAAGTAAAATGAGGGGTTTAAAAAACAGGCACGTCGGGCTTCCGGGCGGAATCGGCGGTTACTTAACATAATAATTTACTGCACATAAACGCTGTTATGTTGAGCTCAACATAATTCCATAGACGGCGGCCGGATAATCTATCTCGTTGACCTCGGGAAGGTACTGGAACTGAAATTCCCCACCTTCTGGTTCGATCGTACGCCGCAGGGCAAGTTCATGCTGTCTATCGCCTTCGGGCAGTCCAAGTATTTCGTCGATAACCTGTCAGAGAACGTCAAGCGGGGACTTCGCCAGAAACTCCGTAACGGCATTCTCCCCACCCTGGCCCCGCTAGGCTATCTCAATGACACCAAGAACCACACCATCATGGTAGACCAGGAAATGGCCCCGCTTGTGCGGCGTACCTTTGAGCTTTACGCTACCGGTAAGTACCCGCTAAGGGAGTTGCGCCGCATAATGAACGCCGAGGGGCTAAACAAGCGGCGCAACAAGGAGCTAGCCACATCCAACTACCAGCGGCTGCTGGTAAACCCTTTCTTTTACGGGGCCATCAAGTACCTAGGCGAGTTTTACGAGGGAAAGCATAAGCCTATTATCTCCAAAGCCCTCTACGACAAGTGCCAAGAGGTTATGAGGAACAAAAGCAAGCCGCACACTAAAGGTTTAAAGCCTTATGTCTACCGGGGCGCTTTCCGCTGCGCGGGTTGCGG